>JAENWD010000448.1 GCA_016650245.1 Vicinamibacteria bacterium | reverse complement strand
GGTTGCGCACCTGCAAGCCCTCGACGGGAAGGTCGTCAAACTCGTGAATCAGAATCACCTGTCGAAAACTCTGTTGGAGCCGGTCGACGACAAGTCGCGTCTGCCTCTGTTCAACTTCGAGGAACGCGACACGGATCCCACACGCCGAGAGCGCTGGCACCTGCTCCAAGCCGCCGACGACAGGCACGCCTTCGAGCTCGCGGCTGACACGGGGTGCCGCGCCGCACGTCAACACCGCCACAGGCCAATAGCCGAGGTGGCCGGCCTGCTTGATGCCACGGATGGCCCGCACCGCACGGGGGCCCGTGCCGATGACGACGACGGGTTCCGCCCACCAGTGCCACTTTCGGGCAAGCGAGAATAGCGCGAAGCGGCCGAGCGGCACCAAGACGAGACTCAGGAGGAAAGCCAGCAGGAACGTGGCGCGGGAGTAGAGATACGGGAGTTTGAACGCAAACGAGAACCCGGCAACCACGAGGAACCCGAAGGTCGTGACGTAGGAGAGACGGCGCAGCGTCTGGACCGGGCCGAGACCGAGACTAGGGTACAGGCCTGCGCGGGAATAGCCGGTTACGAACAGCAAGATCAGGGGCGTCAGCTCCAGATAGATTTCGGCCGGCTGTCGTCGCACAGGCGCCGCCCATAGCAGGTACCCCGCCGTCGCCGAAAAAAAGATCATCGCGGCGTCGCTGGTCGCCAAGAGCACATTGCGCTCCAGCCGATGGAGGTTTCGGCTCGCTGCTGTGCCGGTCAGGGCCGAGCGGTCGCAAGCGGCGCTAGTGTCCGGTGTCAAGATCTGGCCATCAGATCCCATGGCCGCACCGAGGATAAACCAAAGTGGGACTATATACGCAACTCATAGGTGATCACTTAAGCGGTCTTCAGCAGCAATCCCGCGCGCAAACGACCGTTCCGGCGATCGCGATGCGGATTGGATCGCCGAGCATTGGCGAGGAGGAAGCGGAGGCCCTGCCGGAGTGCGTTCAGCACCCCCGACCCCGACGAGCAGCGCCGCTACGAGGTCATCGAGCATGTGGTGGGCGCACATCGCGACGCGCCGCGTCGACATCGGGGTGCCGCGCCCGACGCGTTGCGCTGCATGCGCGAGGAAGCGCTTGAGGACCGCCGCACAGAGACTGGCCCAGATCAGCCCGGCGGCGATATGCGCGTTGGCAGTGGCGAATTGATGGAGGTTGGCGTACGACTTCCACTCTTTGAAGCAGAGCTCGACCTGCCACCGAAAGCGGTAGAGCCGTGCCACGACGTTGGTGGAGAACGCCGTGCGCGCGAGGTTCGTGCAGAGTCGCGTCATCGCCGCCTCGTGTCCCGGGAGCGCCACGACCCGACAGCCGACGCGGCGGGGGCCGCGAGCGAACTCGACGTCGACGTCCACGATGTGCCCCGCCGACCGGGCGAGCAGCCGCGACAGCCGCAGGTCCTCGGCCACGCGCACGCGCCGGCCGTCGATCCAGGCCGCGCGCACCCACGGATCGTACGCGCGCGTGAGGCGGATGATGAACGACCGCCGTGGGCGCCGACGGCCTCAAAGTAGTCTACGCCGGGGTAACCGCGATCCGCCAGCAGGAGGCGGTCGCGGAGCGTCTTGGGATCCGGTAGAAACGGGCGTTCCGCGTGGGCGTCGGGTGCGACCGCGACGTGGCTGACGTCGTCGGCGAAGCCACTGCAGGTGGCGTGAACTTCGACGGCGAGCGACTATAGGCAACATTAGACGGGTGCACAAGTTGCCGGAAGGCCTGTTCTGCGACCCTGAGCGAGCCCTACCGCCCTTCCGGCAGCGCCCATTATGCTCGAAGCCACCGGCAAGCGAGCCACACCGCAGAAAGTTCCGGAACTCGTCCTCAACGAACCGCGGCAGGCCTTCTCCGTCGCGCAGACACGCGGCCTGCACGCGGAAGGTCTCAAAGTGATCGCGCACGATCTGGTAGAGCGCGGTCTGCGCAGGACACCGCGCTTCGTAGATCGTCGAGGGCGCGGCCACGCGACACCAGAAAGCGGGCGCCGTGCCAACGACCGATCGGAGGAGTCTGGCCGGAAAACGAAGGATCGACGACGAAGATGTCGCAGTTTCTGCGCGCTTGCCTGCAGGGCGGATCGCCGTTCCTGCCGAACCTGACGCTCGCTCAGGTGCCACGCGACGGACAGATGTCGAGCCGTCAGTCGCACAAGCGCTGCTCACCGGACCGGATCGCGTGGTGCTGCGCGCCCGGGCCGCTCGACCACCGCACGACCGACAAAAATGTGCCACCGTTCTCGTTGTGGCTACTCCAATGTCAGTTATTGGCTTTAGTGAGTGGTGCGCGCTGGAGGATTCGAACCTCCGACCCCCGCCGTGTGAAGGCGATGCTCTACCGCTGAGCCAAGCGCGCGTCCGAGGTGAGACTTGCGATCTTAGCCCAGCGGCGCCGCCGCGGGCAAGAGAGGTGAGGCCGGTCTGGGAATCGAACCCAGCGGCGCGATCGAACCGATCGGCCCGGACGGGTTTGCAGCCCGCGGGGAGCCCAGCTCCCTCCACCGACCATCAGCGTGGGTGGCCGAACTGAAGTTCGGCCCTACGTACCGAAGGCAGAGGGTCGAAGGCCTGTTACAGTTCCGCCAGCTTCTTCTGCGCGTCGCGGTACCGGCGCGAGGTCTGCGGCACCCGCGAGTAGGCGTCTTTGGCCTTCGCGATGTCGTGCAGCCGCCGCTCGAAGATCTCGCCGGCATCCCACCACGCGTCGTGCCGCGACTTCGGGAAGTACGAGCCCAGCCCGGTCAACGCCTGCGCCTGGAGGTCGTAGCGCTTCATGTCGTCGTAGAACTGCGCCAGGCGGCCAAACGCGCCCTCGGCTGGTTGCGTGTGCGGATAGGCCTCGGTCAACTGGCGATACGACACCAGCGCAGCCGGCACCACCCGCTGCAGGACGGGATCGGTCACCTTCAGGCCCTCGCGCTCCTCGATCGCGGCGCGCTGGGCCAGCGCGCGCGGGGCGAGGTTGGAGGTGGGGAAGTTCGCGACGATCTGGTCCAGATGCGACCGGGCCACCTTGGCGCGATCTGGCTGCTTGGTCTGCTGCACCAAGTCGGCCATGCGCAGCAGCGCCTCGGCCGAGGCCGGGTCCTTCGGATACGTGGCGCGCAGATCGGCGTACGCCGCCAACGCGACATCGATGCGACGCTGTCGATCGTAGACGCGCGCGATCAGGAGCCGTGCCTGCGCGGCGTTCGGGCTCGTCGGCCGCTGTCCCAGCGCACTCTGCAGGCCGGTGAGTGCGGCGTCGAACTGCCCGCGCTCGATTGCGGGAAGCGCGGCCTCAACGGCCTTGAACACCGGATCGGGCTCAGACACGGCTACAGGCGCCGGCGTCGGGGCGGGAGCTGCCGGCGCCGGCGTGGGCACTGCCGGCACTGGAGGGACAGCCGTCCGGCGCGTGGACGCGCGTGCCGACGCGGATCGAGACGCGGGGGTGGTTGCAGCCGGCGCCGGCGGGACAACAGCCGCGGGCACTTCAGCGACCGGTTCCGGCGTCGGGGCGGGCTCGGTTATCGGGGGTGCGACGGGCTCGGGTATCGCGGCGGCGGCTACCGCTGGCTCCATCACAGGCGCTGGCGGCTCGGCCTTCGGGCGCGTCAGCACATACGCCGCGCCCGCGCCGCCGACGACCAGCACTCCGACGACGGCCACGGCGATGGCGGTTGCCTTGGACTTCTTTGCCGGCGCCTGCGCGGGCGCGGGCGGAGGCGTCGGCGACACCAGAGGTGCCGGGACCTCTGTCGCACCCGAGGCCGCAGCCGGCACAGATTCCGTGGAAGGCGGCGCCGCGACTGGCACGGCTGGCGAGGACCCGCTCATCGCCGTGGCCGCAGGTCGCACGCCCGACCGCGATTCGCTGAGCCCGCCAATCGACACGCGCCCGGACTCACGGTCGCGCTTGAGCCGCGCGAGGTCCGACTTCAGGTCCGCCGCGTGCTGATACCGCAGCTGGCGGTCCTTCTCCATCGCCTTGTCGATGATGCGTTCGAGCTCGAACGGCACTTCCGGGTTCACCGAGATGATCGGCGGCGGCGTGCGGTTGAGGATCGCGTCAAACACCACCGCGGCTGTCGGGCCGGCAAACGCCTGGCGCCCGGTGGCCATCTCGTGCATGACCACACCGAGCGAGAACAGGTCCGACCGCGTGTCCAGCTCTTCGCCACGCGCCTGCTCGGGCGACATGTAGGCCACGGTGCCCACGGCCATGCCGACCGTCGTCAAAAGCTGGGCCGCGACGGTCTGAGCCGTCGCGTCTAGCGCCGTCGCGCCCGAGCCGCCGAAGGCCAGCTTGGCCAAGCCGAAGTCGAGCACTTTGGCGTGCCCGCGCTTGGTGATGAAGATGTTGGCCGGCTTGAGGTCGCGGTGCAGGATGCCCTGCGTGTGCGCCAGCTCGACGGCGTCGGCCAGCTGCACGCTCAGGTCGAGCATCGTCGGCAGCGGCAGCGGCTTGCCGCCGATGAACCGGTCCAGCGGCTGCCCCTCGAGGTACTCCATCGCGATGTACCGCTGGCCCTCGAACTCGCCGATGTCGTACACCGTGCAGATGCCGGGGTGGTTCATCGACGAGGCGGCCTTGGCTTCGCGTTCGAAGCGCTCGAGCGCCATGGGGTCGCGCGACAGCGCGGCAGGCAGGAACTTCAGGACCAGCGTGCGGCCCAGGCGGATGTCTTCGGCGCGATAGACGACGCCCATCCCGCCGGCGCCGATCTGCTCGATGACCCGGTAATGTGAGAAGACTTGACCAATCATACCGACCGCAAGAATCGCAATCTTAACAGGGTCCGGGGGTTCGGCACAGATGAGCTACTTGCGACCCTCTGGCAGACGGCGCTCGCCGGGGCCGTCGTACACCGCGTCTTTCGGGTCGATCTGCCGCATGGGCCGCTCGCGCAGCCGCTCCTCGTGGGCGTGGGCGATCAGCCCCGGCACGCGCGAGATGATGAACAGCGCCGCGCCGAACTCGTGGTCCATGCCGATGTCGCCGCAGATGGCTGCAATGGCCCCGTCGACGTTGATGGGTATCGGGTCCGCCTCGGTGCGCTTGGCCTTCCCCAGCACGCGTTCCATCACCCGAAGCAGGCGGACGTGCTCGCCCTCGACGTCGAGCTCGTAGGACATCTGCAACAGCTTGTTGGCCCTCGGATCGCGCGTGTGCAGGCGGTGGCCGAACCCCGGCACGCGCTTGCCCTCGGCCAGGGTGCCGTGGACCACGGTCTCCGCCGCCTCCGTGTACGGTGTTCCGGCGCGCACCAGGTCGAGACCCTGGTCGAGCACTTCCATGCAGGCCTCGACGTCGCCGCCGTGATACGCCCCGAACCCCAGCACACCGGCCGCCACCGCCGCCCGCAGCGGCGCCCCGGTCGTGGCGACATTGCGCGCGACCAGCGTGGACGGCGGCATCGCGCCGTGGTCCACTGACGAGACCAGAATCGCGGTGATGATGCGGCTGATCGCCGGCGGCGGCAGCTCGCCTTGCAGCAGCAAGTAGATGGCATCGCCGAAGCTGACCCGTCCCATCAGCTCGTCGAGCGCGTACCCGCGTACCAGGATGCGGTTCGGCTCGATGTGGGTGATCGAGGTGCGCCAGGCTTCGTCGGATTTCGAGGTCGCCGGGTTCCCGGTTGGTCGTGGCCTCATGATTCCAGTGTCCCATAGAGCCGGTCTCCGAAATCGCCGAGACCGGGCAGGATGAACTTGTGCTCGTTGAGCTCGCGGTCGACAACGGGCGTGTAGATGTGCACGTCGGGATACCTGGCCGCGACCACGGCGATACCCTCTGGCGCCGCGACGATGCAGGCGATGCGGATCGACCGCGCACCGGCCTCGACCAGCCGGTCGAGACCCGAGACGGCACTGCCGCCGGTGGCCAGCATGGGGTCGATCATCAGCACGAAGCTGTCAGCCAGCCCGCGGGGGAACTTCGCGTAGTACTGCGACGCCACGGCCGTGGTCTCGTCGCGCCGCAATCCCAGGTGGCCCACGCGCGCCGTGGGCACCAGTTCCAGGACGGCGTCGAGCATGCCAAGCCCTGCGCGGAGCACGGGGACGACGACGACGTCGCCGGCGACCTGGCGCCCGGGCGCCTGTTCGAGTGGCGTCTGGACGGTGACCTCGCGCGTCGGCACATCGCGCAGGGCCTCGGTCGCCAGCAAGACGCTGATGCGCCGCGCCGTCCGCCGAAACGCCTCGAGCGGCGTGCGCGCGTCGCGCAGGGTGACCAGGGCGTCCTGCACGAGCGGATGGGTGACCAGATGGACGGGCACTGCTGAACTATACATTGACGATTGCAGATTGACGATTGACGAATACAGATTCGGGGATTGGGGTAGATTTCGCAGATGGGCAGACTAAGCGTCGTGCGGTGGGTGGGCCTGGCGAGCGTCCTTACGGGCTTGTCCGCCGCAGCCTTGGCGAAGGCGGAGGATGTGGCGCTGGTCGTCACCGGCGGGACGGTGGTGACGATGGATGGCACGCGTCGCGTGCTGTCGCCAGGCGCGGTGGCCATCGATGGCGACCGGATCGTCGGCGTGGGCACGCCCGACGAGATCGGTCGGGCGTTCTCGTCCAAGCACGTCATCGACGCGACCGGGAAGATCGTGCTGCCCGGGCTAATCAACACGCACGGCCATGCGCCGATGGTGCTGTATCGCGGGCTCGCCGACGACCTCGCGCTGAAGGAGTGGCTGGAGAAGTACATCTTCCCGGCCGAGGCCAAGACGGTCTCGCCCGAGATGGTGCGCGTCGGCACGCGGCTGGCTGCACTCGAGATGATCCAGAGCGGCACGACGACGTTTGCCGACATGTATTACTTCGAGGAGGAGATCGCCAAGGCGACCAAGGCCGCTGGGCTGCGCGCGGTGCTGGGGCAGACGATCATCCGATTTCCGGTCCCTGACGCAAAGACACCCGAAGATGAGCTGGCGCGGACTGAAGCGTTCATCAAGGCCTTCAAGGGCGACCCGCTCATCACGCCGGCCGTGGCGCCGCACTCGGCCTACACGCTCGAGAAGCACACCCTTCTGGCCAGTCGAGACCTCGCGGCAAAGCACGGCGTGCCGCTGTTGATTCACCTCGCCGAGACGGAGGACGAGGTCAGGACGAGCCAGGAGCAATCCGGGCTGACGCCGACCGGCTATCTCGAGTCGATCGGCTTCTGGGCCCCGCGCACCCTGGCCGCGCACGGCGTGTGGGTGACCGACGAGGACATCGCGATCCTGAAGCGGCGCGGCGTGGGCGTGGCGCACAACCCGGAAAGCAACATGAAGCTGGCCAGCGGCACGGCGCCCGTGCCGAAGTACCTGGCCGCCGGTGTCGCACTCGGGCTGGGCACCGACGGCGCGGCCAGCAACAACGACCTCGACATGTTCGAGGCGATGCGGCAGGCGTCGTTCCTGCACAAGCTGCAGAGTCGCGACCCGCGCGCGGTTCCTGCGGCGACGGCGCTGGAGATGGCGACGCTGGGCGGCGCCCGCGCGCTCGGCATGGAGCGCGAGATCGGCTCGATCGAAGTCGGCAAGCGGGCGGATCTGATCGTCGTCGGCATGCGTCGCGCGCGGCAGACGCCGCGCTATGACGCGCTCTCCCATCTGGTCTACGCCACGCACGGCGACGACGTCGAGACGACGATCGTCAACGGTCAGGTGCTGATGCACGAGCGCAAGATGCTGACGCTGGATGAAGAGGCAGTGCTGCGCGAGGCCGAGGCGTTTGCGGTCCGCGTTCGCGCGGCTGTCGGCCGGTAGCCACGGGGCCACGGACAAACTGGCCACAGAAACGCAGAGGGTTTCGCTTCTTGCCTCTGTGGCTAGTCCAGCACCCCGATGTAGGGCAGATTGCGATGCTCTTCGGCGTAGTCCAGACCGTATCCGACGACGAACCGGTCGTCGATCGTGAAGCCGACGTACTCCACCGGCACGTTCACCTTGCGGCGTGACGGCTTGCTCAGCAGGCAGGCCGTCCGCAACGTCTTGGGCCCGCGGGCTCGCAGGATCTCCTGCAGGTAGTTGAGCGTCAACCCGGTATCGACGATGTCTTCGACGATGACGACATGACGGCCATCGAGGGCGATGTCGAGATCTTTCAGCAGGCGGACCTCGCCCGTGGTGGTCGTGCCAGCGGCGTAGCTGGATACCGCCATGAAGTCCAGCGTGGCGGGAATGCGCAGCGCGCGGACCAGGTCCGCCAGAAACACGAAGGCGCCTTTGAGCACGCAGAGCAGGTGCAGGGTCTCGGCCCCGGCGTGATCGCGCTCGATCTCGGCCGCCAGGCCCCGGACGCGTTCCTGTATCTGTTCCGTTGACAGTAAGATAGGGGGCACGCTCATCGGGTGCGAGGCTACCACAAGGCGTTCATGGAGACGAAGCGGTTCGACATCATCACCGAAG
>JAENWD010000447.1 GCA_016650245.1 Vicinamibacteria bacterium | reverse complement strand
GATACCATCCCCACCCATGTGGGAACAGCGCTGGCATCCTCTTCGCGAGGAGTGGGTGATCGTCGCGGCGCACCGGCAGTCGCGGCCGTGGTCTGGCGAGCAGGTGGCCGCGACGGCGGCGCCGCCGCCGGCCTACGACGCCGGCTGCTACCTGTGTCCCGGGAACCAGCGCGTCAGCGGCAAGGCCAACCCGCAGTACACCGGCACCTACGTCTTCGACAACGATCACCCATGTGTGGGTCCCGGTGCGCCGATGGTGCTGGCGCCGCCGCCCCCGCCGTACCGTGTGGGTCCTGCCTCTGGCCTGGCGCGCGTCGTGTGCTACAGCCCGCGGCACGACGTCACGCTGGCCGAGCTGCCCGTGGAATTCGTCGACGCGCTGCTGGCCACCTGGCAGGACCAGATGCGGGAGCTGGCCGCACGGCCCGAGGTGGCGCACGTCCTGATCTTCGAGAACAAGGGCGAAGCCGTCGGCGTCAGCAACCCGCACCCGCATTGCCAGATCTACGCCACCAACTTCGTGTTCAAGTTCATCGAGACCGAAGCGCATGCCGGCGAGCGCTACCTGGCCCAGACCGGGCGCGTGCTCTTTCAGGACGTGCTGAAGGCCGAGCGCGAAGACGGCCGCCGGATTCTGTTCGAGCACGGCGATGCGATCGCGTTTGTGCCGTACTTCGCGCGCTACGCGTACGAGGTGTATGTCGCGCCGACGCGCACGCACGCGTCGCTGGTGACGCTGTCGGACCAGGAGCGCGCCGGCCTTGCGACGGTGCTGCGCGACGTCGTGATCAGGTTCGACAACCTCTGGACGATGCCGTTTCCGTACGTGATGGCGCTGCACCAGGCGCCCACCGACGGCGCGGCGTACCCGGGATTTCATTTCCACATCGAGTTCCATCCGCCGCTCAGGACGCCGAACCTGCTGAAGTATCTGGCTGGGCCGGAGATTGGCGGGGGCAACTTCCTCAGCGACACGTCGGCCGAGGCGAAGGCGGTGGAGCTCCTTGCCGCAGGGGGTCCGCACTACCGGTCGCGATCGCACTCCCACAATCACGAAGGCGCAAAGGCGCGAAGGCGCGATGGATCGTAGGGTGGAGCATCCACTCCTGGCTCCGCTGCAGGCGTTGCATCGACGGATTCGCGACGAGGTGGTGGCGTCGACGGAGCGTGCAGCCGTCGAGACGTTGTCGCACGTGCATGCCGACGACGAAGGCGACACCATCTACGCCATCGACAAGGTGGCCGAAGACGTGCTGGTGGAGGAGATCGACCGCACCATCGCGCGCGAGCACGGGCCCGTGGTGCTGGTCGCCGAGGGCCTGCCCGGTGGGCGCGTCGTGCTGCCGCGCGGCGCGTCGGCCGCCGACGCCCGCTGGACAATCATCGTGGACCCGATCGACGGCACCCGCGGCCTGATGTACCAGAAGCGCCCGGCGTGGATCCTCACGGGCGTGGCTCCACATCAACCCGCCCCAACCGGGTCCAACCTGTCCCAACCCGCCCCAACCCGCCCCAACCCGACCGAACCTGTTCTGTCTGAGGTCGTTCTCGCGCTGCAGACCGAGATCCCCCTGGTCAAGCAACATCTGTGCGACGAGCTGTGGGCCGTGGCCGGGCAGGGCGCCGACGGCGTTCGCGTGAACCGCCTGACCGGGACAGAAGCGGCGTTGCCGCTGTGTCCCTCGCGATCGACGACGCTGGCGCACGGATTTGCGACCGTCGCGCGCTTCTTCCCCGGCATGCGCGCCCAACTCGCGGCGCTCGATGACGAGATCGTTGCCGCCTTGCTGGGCCCGCCCGTCCCTGGGAAGGCTCAGTTGTTCGAAGACCAGTACATCTCGACCGGCGGCCAGCTCTACGAGCTCATCATCGGCCACGACCGGTTCATCGCCGACCTGCGTTCGATCGCGCGGCCAGTCGTCAATCGTCAATCGTCAATCGCCAATTCCCTGTGCTGTCACCCCTACGACCTGTGCGCCGAGCTCATCGCCCGCGAGTGCGGCGTGGTGGTCACCGACCAGCGCGGCGCCAGGCTGGAGGCGCCGCTCAACGTCGAGGCGGACGTGAGCTGGGTGGGCTATGCGAATGCGAGCCTTCGCGACACGGTCGAACCGGTGCTGCAGGCGGCCCTGAAGGCGCGCGGATGGGGCACGTGAGCATCTGGACGGCACGTGCGCCTGGGCGCCTGGACGTCATGGGCGGCATCGCCGACTACTCGGGATCGCTGGTTCTGCAATGGCCCATCCGCGAGTCCACGCGCGTGGCGTTGCAGTTTCAGCCATGGCAGATTCTGCGCGTCGTGTCGCGCGACGCCACCGGGGGAGAGCGCACTGTCGACGTGCCGCTGGCCCTGGTCAACGCCGCGCGCCCCCCGTACGGCGAAATTCGTGCCTGGTGTGCGGAATCGTCCACGCGCCACTGGGCCGCCTACGTCGCCGGCGTGTTTGCCGTGCTGGCCGGCGAACACGGCGTCGCCTTCGCCCAGGGCGCCGTCGTGACGATTGAGTCCGACGTGCCGGAAGGCAAGGGGGTCAGCAGTTCCGCCGCGCTCGAAGCCGCGACGATGACCGCGCTGGTCGCCGCGCTCGGTGCCGAGTCAGAATCGAACCTGAAGAACCTGACGAACCCGAGAACTCTGGCTCTCCTTTGTCAGCGCGCCGAGAACCTTGTCGTTGGCGCACCGTGCGGGGTGATGGACCAGATGGCGGTCATCTGCGGGAAAGCAGGGCACCTCATGGCGCTGCTGTGTCAGCCGGCCCAGGTCCGCCAGCCGCTGCGCCTGCCAGCGGGGCTTGCCGTGTTCGGCATCGACTCGGGCATCCGGCACGCTATCACCGGCAGCGACTACACGGCCGTGCGCATCGGCGCCTTCATGGGGTATCGCATCCTGGCCGATCTCGCCGGCCTTGGCGTCGAACCCGGCGGGCGCGAGGGCCACGTGATCGTCGAGGACCCCAACTGGGGTGGCTATCTGGCCAATGTCGGCAGCGCCGCCTTCCGCAAGTACGAGGCCCAGATCCCCGGCACGCTCGGCGGTGCCGTGTTCCTGAAACGTTACGGCGGCACCACCGACCTGGTGACGACGATCGATCCGGATCGTTGCTATGCCGTCCGAGCGCCTGCAGCGCATCCCGTCTACGAGCACGAACGCGTCACCGCGTGGTCCAACCTGCTCCAACCCGCTCAACCTGATCAACCCGCTCAACCTGATCAACCTGATCAACCCGACCCAACCCGGCCCAACCCGACCCAACCGGTTCGCGAGTCGAGATTAGGCGAGCTCATGTACGCGTCGCACGCCAGTTACTCGGCCTGCGGTCTTGGCTCGGGCGGCACCGATCT
>JAENWD010000446.1 GCA_016650245.1 Vicinamibacteria bacterium | reverse complement strand
GGCGCCAGATACACGGCCATCGCCGTGGTCACCAGATAGAGGATGCCGACGTAGCCGTTGAGGTCGAAGGCGCGCTTGACCTGTGACAGGTCGGTGGCCGATACCAGCGACTGCTCGTACACCAGGAGCAGCGCGACCAGGCCGACGCCGATCTGGTAGATCGGGCCAAGCGAGCCCACCTGCCCCAGCATCGCCATGACGACAATCGCCGCGACATGCATCACCCGCGAGATCGTGAGCGATCGCGACACGCCGAAACGGGTCGGAATGGACTTGAGACCGTGCGCACGGTCGAACTCGATGTCCTGGCACGCGTAGAGCACGTCGAAGCCACCCACCCACAGCCCGATGGCCAGCCCGAGCAGCCACGGTTCGGCAGCCCCGATGGGCCCGCCAGCGGCCAACCAGCCTCCCACCGGCGCCACCGCCATCGCCAGCCCGAGGAAAGCCTGCGTGTAGGCGGTGTAGCGCTTTGCGAGGGAATACCAGAAGACGATCGCCAGCGCAACGGGCGACAGCACGAGACAGATCCAACCCAGTTGCGCGGCGGCGCCGACAAAGATCGCCGCGCTCATCGCGACAAACACCGCCGCGGCAGGTCGCGAGATCAGCCCGCGCGGGATCTCACGCATCGCGGTACGTGGGTTTCCCTCGTCGTACTCCGCATCGACCAGCCGGTTGAAGCCCATCGCGGCACTGCGCGCCGCCACCATCGCCACGATGATCCACCCGACGTGCCACCACGAGATCGGTTGCCGTCGCGCAGCCAGCAACGCACCGGTCAACGCAAACGGCAGCGCGAACACAGAGTGACTGAAACGAATGAAGGAGAGGTAGGTGGATAGCACTGGGAATTGTCGATTGCAGATTGCAGATTGACGATTAAGATTTTACGCAGATTTCTTCGCGCCTTCGCGCCTTCGTGCCTTCGTGATTGTGTCAGGCGCGGTCCGCGAACCCGCAATCCGCAATGAGGTCCTCGACCCAGTGCACCCGGTCGGGGGTGACACCGCTCACCAGATATTCTTCCACATCGACGACCTCCGGCGGCAGTGCGACGGCGATGAGGCGGGCGGGCTTGCCGGGCTCGATCGTGCCGGCGGTGGTCTCCAACCCCAGTGCGCGGGCGCCGACAAGGGTCGCGCTTTCAAGCAGCGTCGCCGCGGGCACCGCCGGCGCCAGGTGCCGCAGCGCGGCCAGCTCGGCAAACACGTTCAGGTCGTCGTTGCTCGCCAGGCTGTCAGTTCCCACCGCCACGGCGACACCGGACCTGTAGAACCGCGCGGCCGGCGGGTCGCCAACGCCGACGTAACGGTTGCTCCGCGGACATGTGACCACCGTCGTCCCACGCGCCCGCAGCACACCGAGATCCTCGTCGGTGCACTGCACGGCGTGCACGGCCAGCAGGCTGGGGCCCAGCACTCGCATCTGCTCGAGGTAGCGCACAGGCGAACAGGCCGGAGGCGTCCACGCCGGATCCCATGCCCCGAGCCGTTCAAGCAACTGACGCCACGGCCCCTCCCCGGTGTCGAGCAACTCGACTTCCTCGGGTGATTCAGCCAGGTGGACCGACGAGGGGAGAAACGGCGTGCGCGCCTGCGCCGCTCGCAGGCCCTGGAACAGGCGCGGCGACACTGAATACGGCGCATGCGGGGCCAGACTCACGGGAAACCGCCCCGTCACCCCCTGCGCCTCCTGCGCCCGCAGCGCCATGTCCAGCACGTCGTCGGCCTCGTCCGCGGCCAGCCGTACCACCTCGTGAAAGACGACGCCTTCAAGCGTGCTGCGGCGCAATGGGTCGACGGTCACGAGCGAGTTGGAGATCTCGCCGACCAACCCCGTGCCAGACGCCCGCATCTGGGCGATGGCGGCGGCGACCGCAGCCGCGACGGCGTCCTCGCCCGGCGCCCCGGTCATGCGCTGCTGGAGCATCGCCGGCACCCAGTCGGTAAACCGCTCGGCGCGGGGTACCAGTCCACGCAGCCACGACAGCTCCAGGTGCACGTGCGCGTTGACCAGCGCGGGTAGCACCGCATACGCGCCGAGATCGACCAGCGGCGCGTCATCGCGCATCGGCAACGAGGCGCCAGCGCGGCCGGCCGCGGCAATGCGGCCGCGGTCGATAGCGACCCACCCGTTGAGCATCGGGCGATCGGCGATCGGGAGCAGCCACCGGGATCGGACGACTATCATGGGAATTGACGATTGCAGATTGACGATTGACGATTGCTGGTCCCAACGCCCGGGTACATCCCGGCGCCTTCGTAATCGTCAATCGTCATTCTTCAATCGTCAATTCAGGGCGCTGGTTTCTCGCGTCCTTACCAGCGCGTGACCGAGCGGCGTAGTTCACCAGTTCGGCGGGCACCGACGTGTCGCCATCGGCGCGGGCCCTGGCCAGGCTGAGCATGCGCGGGACGTCGCGCTCGCGGAAGATGGGATCGCCCAGCACGTCGTAGTGCATGTTGCGGCGCCTGGCGATGAATCCGGCGTCCTCGATGTTGCGGACGATCTCGAGTTCGTCCATGCAGTAGGCGGCGCCGGCGGCCCGAACGACGTTTTCCTCGATCATCACCGAGCCCATGTCGTTGGCGCCAAACAGCAGGCTCAACTGCCCCACCTTGCCGCCCTGCGTGACCCACGAGGACTGCAGGTTGTCGAAGTTGTCGAGGACGAGCCGGGCGACGGCCAGCGTGCGCAGGTAGTCCACTCCGGTGGCCTCGAGCGTGATGCCATGCTCGAGGCCCAGCTCGGTGTGATCGGGCTGAAAGCTCCAGGCGATGAAGGCTGTGAAGCCGCCGGTCTGGTCCTGCAGGTCGCGCAACCGGAACATGTGCTCCAGGCGCTCGTCCAGGGTCTCGACCGTGCCGTACATCATCGTGGCGGTGGTGCGGAGCCCCGCACGGTGCGCCTCACGCATCACGCCGAGCCACTCGTCGGCGGTCGCCTTGCCGTCGCAGTGCAGCAACTTGCGCACGCGGTCCACGAGGATCTCGGCCCCGCCGCCTGGAATGCTGTCAAGACCGGCCGCGATGAGCCGTTTGATGACCGTGGGCACGGGCAGCTGCGCCATGCGGGAGATGTGCATCACTTCGGGCGGCGACAGCGCGTGAAGCTTGAAATCCGGGTAGCGAGCCTTCACGGCGCCAAACAGGTCTTCGTACCAGGTGATCGGCAGGTCGGGGTTGTGCCCGCCCTGCAGCAGGATCTGTCCGCCGCCGACGCCGATCGTCTCGTCGATCTTGCTGAAGATCTCGTCGAAGCCCAGGACGTACCCGTCAGCCGAGCCGACCTGCCGGTAGAACGCGCAGAAGTTACAGCGCGCCACGCAGACGTTGGTGTAGTTGACGTTGCGGTCGATGATGTAGGTGACGACGCGGTCCGGGTGACGGCGCGCACGCGCCGCATCAGCCAGCCGGCCCAGGACCTGTGTCGGTGCCTCGGTGTACAGCGCGAGGGCTTCGTCGGACGTGAGGCGCTCGCCAGCGGCGGCCTTTTCTAGGGCGGTCATCGGTGCCAGGTACTGTTAAGAATGTTAACGCGTCGGTGCCCGGAACTGTTAAGGATGTTACGGGCGCTCAACAGTACCTGGCACCGTTAATACCACCGCAATTCCTGAGTTTTCGGCACGACACCGACCTCGGCGGCGAGCGCGAAGAACCGCTCCAGGCCGGCCTGTTCGCGCTCGCCCATGCGAAACCGGATGTTGTCGCGCAGGTAAGCGGCGCCGATCGCCGCCTTCACTCCGTCGTCTGGATAGTACCCATTGGACACGATCGCTGGCGTCGCCGCGCCCTCGGCGCGGGCGTGCTGCAAGACCTCGACGTCGGCAGGCGTGAGGGCGCCGGGCAGGCCGGTCCAGCAGGCGTAAACAAACGGCAGGCTTGTGAAGTCCTTCCACGCCTGTCCCAGGTCGATCTTGTCCAGGCCCAGCCGCCGGTGGTCGGCAAACAGCGCCGGGTCGCCGATGAGCAGCGCGGCGTCAGCGCGTCGGACCATCAGTTCGAGGTCGGGGCCTTCGTCGATGAAGTGCGGCGCGATTGCGAAGTACTTCGCCGTCATCACGCGGGTGAGCGCCACCGACGTGCGCGAACTGGTGTCGAGCGCCAGCGTGCGGACGCGCTCGATGGGGACCTTCGTAAAGATCGCCACAGAGGCGACAGGGCCGTCGGAGACAACGGCACAATCCGGCACCATCGCGTAGCCTTCGCCACGCAGATACTCGACCGACGGAATCAGGCCGAGGTCGATCTCGCGGCTGTGCAGCAGGCGAGCGCACGTGCTGGGCAAGTCGTAGCGCACCGCAAAGCGGTCGCGACGGGCTTCGAGCCCAACGACGAGCGGACGAGCGTTGAGATAGGACACCGCACCGATGCGAACGACCGCCATCAGCTCCGCCGACTGAAGAGCGCCTTCCGCTCGGCCGGCTCGCCAGATGCCGCCAGGATGTTGCGGCGGATCTCTTCAAGCGGCGAACGCCGGCGACCTTCGGTGACTTGGTCTCTTGGCGAAACGCCATCGACGTCGTCGGCGCCGAAGGTCAGCGCTACCTGCGCGAGCTTGGGGCCGTACCGCTGCCAGTCCACCTGGATGTGGTGCACCGGCACCAGCAGGCGCGCCAGCGCCACCATGTGGACGTCCTCGTAGCCGGTTGACGGGGTGAGGCCGCCGGTCGTGCGCGGCAGCGGCGCAAAGACGTCGATGGCCGGATGGGCCTGTACCAGGGCCGCTACCCGCGCCACCAGCGCGGGGCGATCGGCCTGGGCGGCGCGGTCCACTGTGAGCCGGGCGATCGGCAGGCCGACAGCAGCCGCCGCCTCAATCAACGCATCGGGCGACCGCAACCCGTCGACAGGCGCCTCGGCCACGGCGGACAACCCGGCCTGCTTCAGGGCCTTCAGCCAGGCGCCGGCCGCGGTGACATCCCCCGCGACCAGCTCGATGTCGCCGAGCGAGAAAGCCGTGACCGGCACATCGCCGGCCGCGGCCACCACAGCCGACACAGCGGCGATGGCCTGGGCAAGGTCGCCAGGCGTGCCCGTGATCCGAATCTCGCCGGGGCTGCCCTCCCACGTGACCTCGCCGGCGGCTGCCGACTCGAGGGCGACGTCGGCGACGCGCACGAAGGTCACCTGCGCGCCGTGACGGCGTCGGCGAAGTTGGTCGGCCGCCATCCCGAGGCTCAGCAAATCGCGGGACTCGAACAGCGCCGCCTGCTCGGACGCCGACAGCGTCTCGCCGCCAAGCAGGCGCTCCAGCAACGGCTCTATTGAAGCGCTCCCAGTCATCATGCTGCCCAAGACAACTCCGTGCGTCTTTGTGTCTTCGTGTCTCTCTGTCATTGACTATCGCACCGACACCATCTGTTCGGTGATGCGCTGCGCCAGATCCAGCGCGTGGCGTCCCGCTTCGCCCGTGACCGCGGCATCGCGATGTTGCTTGACGGCGGCAATGAAATCCTCGAGCTCGCGCGCGAGCGGCTCGGCTCGCTCGACGGCCACCGCGCCGCCTTCAATCGAGGGCACACCCGCCGGGGGCCGCACCAGGCGCCACACCTCCAGCTCCTGCGCCGCAAAGTCGATGGCGACGTAGGACTCGGGCTGGAAGAACCGGATCTTCCTGGTCCTGTCGCGGCTGATCCGGCTGGCCGTGAGGTTGGCAATGCAGCCGTTGTCGAACCGCAGCCGGACGTTGGCGATGTCGATGCGCGGCGTGAGCACGGGCACGCCCACCGCGTCGATGCCGGCCACCTGGGAGTTGACCACCGACAGCACGACGTCGATGTCGTGAATCATCAGGTCGAAGACCACGTCGATATCGAGGCTGCGGTCCGGGAACGTCCCGAGCCGGTGGCCCTCGATGAACCGCGGCGCGGTCAGTAACGGCCGCGCGGCTTCGACGGCCGGGTTGAACCGCTCCGTATGCCCCACCGCCAGCGTGGCGCCTCGCGCGCGCGCGAGGGCCACCAGCGCGTCGGCCTCGGCCATCGATCGGGCCAGGGGCTTCTCGATGAGCACCGCCGTGCCGGCCTCGAGAAATGGCGTCGCGACGGAGGCATGCGACGCGGTCGGCGTGGCCACCACGACGGCGTCGACCACACCCACCAGCGAGGCGGCATCGTCGATCGCGCTGGTGCCGTGCGCGTCGGCGATCTCGCGCGCGAGCTGCAGGTTCGTGTCGACCACCCCAATCAGATCGACGCCCGGCATGCCGGCGAGGATCCTCGCATGGTGCCGCCCGAGGTGCCCGACGCCGATGACGGCTACACGCATGTCGTTGGCCTGTCACGTACGCCAACCACGCAGACACGGAGGACACGGAGGACGCACAAAGACATGTCCCTGGGGGGCAACGCCCCGAACAGGCACAGGCCTCCCTGAAAACGTCTCTGTGCGTTCTCCGTGGTCTCCGTGTTTCCGTGGTTGCCGTACGTGATCGTCATCCTGAAATCTCACGTCCGACGATGGCGATGCCGGCGGCGTTGGCGGCATCGATCACCGCCTGGCCGTCCACGAGCAGCGTCTTGCCGGCGTCCACCGAGAGCGCCGTGGCGCCGATGTCGCGCAACACCGCGATCGTCAGCACTCCGATCACCGGAACGTCGAAGCGCATGTCCTGGTTGGGCTTGGCCACCTTGACGAGCCTCACGCCGGGCCCTGCCAACTGGCCGGCGCGCCGCAACATCTCGTCGGTCCCTTCCATCGCCTCGACGGCCACGACCGCGCCGTCTTTCACCGCCACCGACTGGCCGACGTCGAGCGCCGCGATGGCGTCGGCCATCCGATAGCCAAAGGCGAGGTCGGCGTGCTCCTCCGGCGTCAGCGCACGTGCCGTCAGGGCGCCGGGCCGGGCCAGCAGCGGCTGCAGCAGCTCGGTTGAGTCGATGAGCGTGATGCCGTGATCGGCCAGCACGTCGGCGACCGCGGCAATCACCGCGTCGGTGTTCTTGGCCTTGAGGCGGCGCAGGACCGAGAGCAGCGTCAGGTCGGGCAGGATGCCCGAGAAGATCTTGACGTGCTTGACCTGTCCGGCCATCACGGCGCGGCTGACGCCGGCCGCCTTGAGCACCTTGATACAGGTGCCGAGTTGTCCGAGCGATACCCAGTGCAACTGGGCCCGAGGCTCGCGCGCGGCGGCATCGGCCAGGCCGGGAAACGCTTCCTCCTTCACCGCGACCACGGTGACCTGATACCCCTGGGCGCGGGCCGCGTCGAGGACGAGAAAGGGGAACCGGCCGTTGCCGGCAATGAGGCCTAACTTCATTGACGATTGCAGATTGACGATTGACGATTACCGATCCGAGCGTTGGGATGCATCCGTGCGGTCGATCCTGCAATCGTCAATCGTCAATCACCAATCGTCAATTGTTACTCGTCGGCCACCATCTCCTCGGTCCGGCGGGTGGGCCGGCGGAGGATGACGCCCCGCTGCGAGTTGCGGATGAACTGCACCAGATACGCCACTTCCGGACACACCAGCGCGTCGTCTTGCTCGATCTCGCGCAGTGCGCGGCTCGTGTTGAGGCGGCTGACCAGCAGATACCGGTAGGCGCGCTTGAGCTTGCCCAGGGACTCCTCCGAGAAGCCGCGGCGAATCAAGCCAATGGTATTGAGCCCGTAGATCCTGGCCCGGTTACCGACCGACTTGGCGTACGGCAGCGCGTCCTTGGTGACGACCGAGTAGCCGCCGATGAAGGCGTGCTCGCCGACGCGGCAGAACTGGTGCACACCGGAAAACGCCGAGATCGTCGCGAAGTCCTCGACCCAGACGTGGCCGCCCAGCGTGGCGCCGTTGCCGAAGATCGTGTCGCTGCCGATGCGGCAGTCGTGGGCGACGTGCGCATAGGCCATGAACAGGTTGCGGTCGCCGATGCTGGTGAGGCCACCGCCCACCTCGGTGCCACGATGGATGGTGACGAACTCGCGGAAGATGTTGCCGCGGCCGATGGCCAGGCGCGTCTTCTCGCCGCGGTATTTCAGGTCCTGCGGGTTCAGGCCGATCGAGGCGAACGGAAAGATCTGAGTCTCGTCGCCGATGTCGGTCCAGCCGTCGATGACCGCCGAGGCGCCGACCCGGCAGTTCTGCCCGATCCGCACGTGGGGTCCGATGACTGTATTGGGGCCGATGACGGTGCCGGCGCCGATCTGCGCCGACGGGTGCACGATGGCTCGCGAGTCGATGTCCACCGTGCGCCGCAGTTCGAGCAGCAGGTCGGTCTCCGCCACCAGTACCCCGGCGATCCGGGCAATGCAGTGGACGCGCACCAGCGGCGCGTGCCGCCGGCCGACGGCCACCTCGAGCCGCAACTGGTCTCCGGGCACGACCTGGCGCCGGAACTTGGCGTGGTCCACGCCGCGTAGAAAAACCTGCAGGCCCCTCCCCTCGCGCTCGAGTAACAGGACGGTCGCCACCTGGGTGAGCGCCTCGATCATCAGGACCCCCGGCATGACGGGGGCGCCCGGAAAGTGTCCCTGGAAGAACTCTTCGTTGATGGTGACGTTCTTGTGCGCCACCAGGCGCTGCCCTGGCTCGTGCTGCACGACGGCGTCGAGCAGGTAGGACGGGTAGCGATGGGGCAGGCGGTCGACTAGCGTCGGGATATTGATGGCCAAGGTGTCGCGTCCGGCACTCGGATGTACGGATGGTACACGACCGGGGGTCCGACATCCAAGGTTCGGATGTTCACAGGTTCCGGGGTTCGCAGGGCTCGGGTTCAGCGGTTCCCGGGTGAGTGCCCGGAATCCGTGAACCCATGAACCCGTGAACCTCAGTCCTGTGGTTTGGCGGGTGTCGCCGCCGGGGGCGGAGTCGCAGCCGGAGTCGCAGCCGGAGCCGGCGCCGGGGCGGCGGCGGCCTGGGCCACATCGAACCGTTTGATCACGTCGACCGTCAGGTCGAGCGCCGGGTTGGCAAAGACGATGCCCGAATCGCGCTGGCTGAAGAGCACCTCGATGCCTTTCTCGGACACCAGCTGCTGGATGAT
Organism: Vicinamibacteria bacterium; assembly: GCA_016650245.1. Taxonomy (GTDB): domain Bacteria; phylum Acidobacteriota; class Vicinamibacteria; order Vicinamibacterales; family JAENWD01; genus JAENWD01. The sequence continues at coordinate 3,120 of JAENWD010000446.1, read as the reverse complement.
CGGGTACAGCTTGCCCTGGAAGGTACTCTGCAGGTCGGTCTGCAGCTGCTGTACCTCTTCCTGCGCGTCCTGCTGTCGGCGCTGCAGATCCTTCTGCTGCCGGTCGATCGCGCGCTCGAGTTCGGCCCGCGCGGCCTCGTTGAGCATCGCGCCCTGCGCCTGGAGCTTCTGCTGGTCAGCCAGCAGCCTCTTGTTGAGGTCGTTGAGCTCGGCGACCTTCTTCTGGTTCAGCGCCTGGACCCTCGCGGTCGAGACCTTGCCCTCGGCGGACTCGGCGGCGACACGCTGGATGTCGAGATACGCGATTTTGGCGCCTTCAGGGAAGGGGCGAGGCGGCTGCAAGGGTGCCGCCGGCGGCGGCTGGACCGCCGGCGCCTGCTGCGCGCGCGCCGCACCAGGCGTGGCGACCAGCGCGAACCCGAACACGAGACCAAGGACAAACGACTTCATGCGGAGAATCCCTTTCGTAGGTGGTACGAACCTCTGATTATAACGACAAGCCCGGCCATTGGAAAGTTGCAGTTGCCGGTTGCCGGTTGACGGTCGCCGAGCCCCCTAGAACGTCGAGCCTACGGCAAAGCGGAAGACGTTCTGCTTGGTGGGCTGCAGGTTGTTGTCGTAGATGCCTCCGTAATTGATGTTTCGCGCGTAAATCAGCCGGAACGGCACGTTCAATACGGGCATGAAGAAGCGAACCTCAGCGCCGGTGGACATCACGAAGTTGTCCCACGTCATCTTGAAGCCCGAATCCTGCACCTGGCCGGCGTCGAAGTAGCCCATGATGCGGAGCTGGCTCATCAGCGCGAACTGGTACTCGGCGTTGAAGAGCACCGACTTGTTGCCCCCCAGCACGATGAAGGTCCCCGGGTTTTCGACCGTGCCGATGTCGCGCGGCCCGATTGTCCGGATGTCATAGCCCCGGATGCTGTACTCGCCGCCGAGAAACAGCCGCTCGTAGATGGGCAGCGCGATGGTGCTGCCATACGGCCGGATGTACTCGAAGGAGGCCCGCATGCCCAACGTCGTCTTCCTGGTGATGGGCCGCCAGAGGACGCCCTCCAGGCGCGGCTTGATGAAGTTGGTGTTGCCGCCGAGGCCGGCAAGGTCAATGCCCGCCGTGAGGCGCTTGCCCGAGTTGGGGAAGATCGGGTTGTCGATCGTGTTGTGGACGAAACTCGGCGTGACCTGGCTGATCGTCCGCTTGCCGCCTTCGCTGATGAGCAGGGCATCGGCCAGAAACGGGTTGCGCCCGATGACCTCCGGATCGAGGAAGGCCTCGTTGATGTCCTTCACGCGCGATTCCTCGAGCCGGTATGCGAGGAACATTCGCGAGAAATTGCCGACCTGGAAGCCGGTCATGATATTGCCGCCGGTCGAGGCCTGGGTGTACGAGTAGTAGTAGCGAATCTCGCGGCTGTAGATATCGATACCCGCCGTGATCGGCCGGTCGAACAGGAACGGCTCGGTGAAGGCGACCTGGTAGTTCTTCACGCGTGCGCCGGCCAGCACCGAGAACGTCACGCTTTCACCGCGGCCCAGGAAGTTCGAGGTCTGGAACGCCAGCTGCCCGAAGAAACCTTCGTACTGCGACACGCCCGCGCCGAAGGTGAGCTGGTTGCGGTTCTGCTCTTCGAACTTCAGCGTGACGTCGACCTTGTTCTTCTCGCCCGGGGTCTTCTCGACCTTGACGACGTCGCTGCCTTCCTCGATCTGCTTGAAGTAGCCGAGCTGGTTGATGCGCTTGACGCTGAACTTGAGCGCCTCGGTGTTGAAAACGCCGTTTTCAAGCAGCCGGATCTCGCGCCGGATGACGTTGTCGCGCGTGGTGGTGTTGCCCTTGAAGGTGATGCGGTTGACGAAGTACTGCTCGCCTTCCTGCATCTTCATCGTGACGTCAACGATGGCCGGCTGCTTCCTGGCTTCTTCGATCGCCGCCGGGTCGTTCGCCTTGGTCGGGTCGGGGACGTTGCGGGGCTTGAGGTCCGGGTACCCGGTGAACTCCCAGTAGCCAACGCTGCCGTACAGCTCGCGCGACACCTCCATGCCCTTCCGGACTTTCTTCTCGCTGTAGTATTCGCCCTCGGCGAGCTTGAACACCGGACGCAGGCCCTCGGTCTTCACCACCTTGTTGCCTTCGAAGTCGAGGCTGCCGATACGATACCGATCGCCTTCGGTGACGGGCACCTTCAGCTCGACAAGGCGCGTCTTGCCGTCCTTCTCGTCCTGCAGGATCTTGATCTCCGGCTGGCCGACACGCGCGCTGATATAGCCCCGGTCGCGGTAGAACGCCTGGATGCGGTCGGCGTCCTCTTCAAACATCGCTTCCTGGTAGGTGCCCCGGCTGGTAATGAACGACAGCCAGTGCGCGGCCTTGTTGTGCTTCATCTGGCCCGCCAGGTCGCCGTCGGACATCGCCTTGTTGCCGTCGAACTCGATCTTCTGGATCTTGACCTTCGGGCCTTCTTCGACCGTGAAGGTCAGGTTGACCAGCTTGGGCCCGCTCGGCAGCGGCTTGAGTTCATGGGTCACCTTTGCGTACTGGTAGCCCTTGGACGCCATGAAGCTGCGCACGACGCTTTCCACGCGGCGAATCTGCCCCGGGTCGATGAAGGAATCGAGCCGGATGAGGATATTCTCCTCCTTCAGCTTCTCCTCGATCTTGGTCTGGTCCAGCTTCTTGCTGCCGGTGTAGTCCACGACCTTCACCCGCTGGCGCTCTTCCATCTTGTAGATGATGCGCTTGCCCATGACGCCGTTGTCGTAGGGGGCATCAAGGACTTCGATGGAGAGGTCGTCGAGGAAGTTGGTGGCCCAGAGCCGCTTGAAGTCCTCGAGCAGACTGGCCTCGGTCTTCTCGTCGTACGGCACCCACACCCCGTCGGAGGGCCGGCTCACCTGGGTCTGAATGTAATAGAGGTACGTCCGGGGCTCGACCACCGAGATGTCGCCCTGCGTGGGGAACGTGATCTGGATGAACCGGATGAGGGGCGGCGATCCGGCCGGCGGCAGCTTGGGCGCCGGCTGCGCAGGAGCCGTGGGGGCCTGAGTGGCCGAGGCCGCAGGCGCCTGAGCCGCGACGGGGACCGACAACACCGTGGCAGCCAGGCTTATGCCAAGCGC
>JAENWD010000445.1 GCA_016650245.1 Vicinamibacteria bacterium | reverse complement strand
GGCACCGGCGCCGCGATCGCGGCGAGCCTGGCCGCCATCGGCGTCGGCACAGAAACCGACGGCAGCATCATCTGCCCCGCGTCGGTGTCTGGCCTGGTGGGCCTGAAGCCGACGGTGGGGCTGGTGAGCCGGCGCGGCATCATCCCGATCTCGGTGTCGCAGGATACGCCCGGCCCGATGGGGCGCACGGTCGCCGACGTCGCGCTGCTGCTCGGTGCGATCGCGGCGGTCGATGACCAGGACCCGGCGGGGCCGGCCGCCAGAGACCGCATTCCCGTCGACTATCTGGCCTCACTCGACGCCGGCGCGTTGAAGGGCAGGCGCTTTGGCGTGCTGCGCCAGGCGATGGGGTTTCATCCCGATGTCGACAAGGCGATCGAGAAGGCCATCGCAGCCATGAAAGCCAGCGGCGCCGAGGTCGTGGACGTCAAGATCGGCACGTACAACGACTGGAACGGCAGCGAGTACGAAGTGTTGTTGTACGAGTTCAAGGACGGGCTCAACACGTACTTGCGGACCAGTGGCTCACCACACACCTCGCTCGAGGCGCTGATTGCGTGGAACTCTGCGAACGCGGCGAAGGCCATGCCGTTTTTCGGCCAGGAGATCTTCGAACAGGCCCAGAAGAAAGGGCCGCTGACCGAGGCGGCCTATCGCACGGCGCTCGAGAAATCGCGGCGACTGGCCGGCAACCAAGGCCTGCTGGCTGCGCTCGATGGCGACAGACTCGACGCGGTCATCGCGCCCAGTGTCTCGCCGGCGTGGCCGACCGACCATGTGCTGGGCGATCACTTCCTGGGCGCCGGCTACGGCATGGCCGCTGTAGCGGGCACGCCGAGCCTGACGATCCCGGTCGGCGAGAGCCACGGACTGCCGCTTGGTCTCACGTTCATGGGCCGCGCCTATAGCGAGCCGCAACTGATCGGGTTCGGTTACGCCCTGGAGCAGATAGTCAAGGCACGCAGGCCGCCGACGTACAAGGCGACGCTGGGACAGTGAGGCGGGCCTCTCGCCCGAGCGCCACAGGCAGCCTGCCTACTTCGGTTGCACGCCGGCGGCGTACTTCACAGCCGCGTGCAGGATCTGCTCGACCACGGCGATCTCCTTCTCGTTTCTCGGCGAGTAGACCATCGTGTAGGTCGCCGGCAGGCGGCCGTTGACGCCGGCCAGGCCGTGGAGTTCTCCCCATCCCGCGTGAATGACCCTGGGCGCGTCGGTTGGGCTCAGGGTCATGTGCATCGAGCCATCGGACGGGTGGATGTGTGCGATCTCTCCCTGCGCTGCCGTCGTCTGGTTGCCCGTGATCGGCTCTCGCAGACACACGGCATCGTTTCGGCGCTCGAAGACACTCTTGCGATAGACCAGCAGGTGGTTGCCGCTTGTGACCGTGTCAAACAGCGCCTGCTGCGCGCGACGCGTCTCCTTGTCGCCGAACTGATCCAGTTGCCGATGGGGAATCGGATGGGGATCGACACGAGGGCGCTGGCCTGGTCGTGCTGTCAGTTCGTCGAAGCCGCGGCTGTCGCCTTGCCTGCCGATCTGCGCCTCGATGAACGAGGTGTCCAGGGAGTTCCGCATCTGGAATCGAAACCACGTCACCTGCGCCCACCCCTGGAGGTTGTACGGCACGCCCCCGGGCCCAAGTGCGAGCCAACTGCGATAGTCCGTGTACGCCCAGCCCGCCAGGCCGGCGACGATGCCCAGGATGGCAAATGGCAATGCCCGCTTCGAGTTGAACATGTCCTGTCCTCGCTTCGGTGTGGCGCCTACAGTGTAGCCCTGAGGATCGAGGGATTTGGGTAGAATGTCGCGTGTTGCGAAGGGCTGCTGGATTCAGGTTCCGACGATTGCGGTGGTGGATGATCGGCCTGCTGATGCTGGGGGCCATCATCAACTACCTGACCCGCAGCACGCTTGCCGTTGCGGCCCCGACCCTGCTCACGGACCTGCACATCTCCACGCAGGAGTATTCGTGGATCGTGGGGACGTTTCAATTCGCCATCATGCTGCAGCCCGTCTGCGGCTACGTGCTGGACGTGCTCGGCTTGAAGCTGGGCCTGGCGATCTTCGCCACAGCGTGGTCGCTCATCAGCATGGCGCACGGCCTGGCGCACAACTGGCAGACGCTGGCCGCCCTGCGTGGTCTGCTGGGATTCGCGGAGGGCTCGGCCAACCCGGCGGGCATGAAGGCGACCGCGGAGTGGTTCCCCGCACGTGAGCGTGGCATGGCCGGCGGTGTGTACAACATCGGGGCCTCGGTGGGCTCGATGCTCGCGCCGCCGCTGGTCGTGTGGGCGATCCTCACCTACAACTGGCAGATGGCGTTTGTCATCACCGGCAGCCTCGGCCTCGTGTGGGTCGGTCTGTGGCTCTGGCTGTATCAATCGCCCGAGACGCACCCACGGCTTTCCGATGACGAGCGTGCGCACATTGCCGCCGGACAAGAGGCGCACCTGCGCGGCGACGGACGGCGTCCGTCGATCTTGCACATCGCGCGCCAGCGCAACTTCTGGGGCATCGCGCTTCCGCGGTTTCTCGCAGACCCGACGTGGGGCACGTTGACCTTCTGGGTGCCGCTCTACCTCACAACGGTGCGGCACTTCGACCTGAAGCAGATTGCGCTGTTTGCGTGGATGCCATTTCTTGCGGCCGACCTGGGGTGTCTGTTCGGCGGCGCGTTCGTGCTGGCACTGCAGAAGCGCGGCGTGAGCCTGATCAACGCGCGCCGCTGGGCCTTCACGTTGGGCGCCGGCCTGATGATGGGCATGGGCTTTGTCGGCGTGGTCGAGAGCCCCTACGCCGCCATTGCGTTGCTGAGTCTCGGTGGCTTTGCACACCAGACCCTGTCGGTGACGGTCATCACGATGTCGTCCGATCTCTTCAAACGCAACGAGGTCGCCACGGCGGCGGGCATGGCCGGCACGTTCGGCAACGCGGGGCTGCTCATCTTCTCGTTGCTGATCGGAGGCCTGGTCGCGACCATCGGCTATACCCCGTTCTTCATCGGCCTCGCGGTGCTCGACCTTGCCGGCGCCGCGTTGTTGTGGGTCCTGGTTCGCGATCCCCAGGCGAGGCTCGCATGACCATCCACAACCCGATCCTGGCTGGCTTCAACCCGGATCCGTCGATCGTGCGGGTCGGCGACGACTACTACATCGCAACCTCGACCTTCGAGTGGTTCCCCGGCGTCCAGATCCATCACTCGCGGGATCTGGTGCACTGGCGGCTGCTCACGCGGCCGCTCTCGCGCGCGAGCCAGCTGAACATGCTCGGCGATCCCGATTCGTGCGGTATCTGGGCGCCCTGCCTGACCTACGACAACGGCCTCTTCTATCTCGTCTACACCGACGTCAAGCGCTACGGGCGCACCACCGTCGGCGGCGCCTCGGGCGCCTCGCTCCGCGACTTCCACAACTACGTGGTGACCAGCCCGCAGATCGACGGCGAATGGTCAGACCCGGTCTTTCTCAACAGCAGCGGCTTCGATCCGTCGCTCTTCCACGATGACGACGGCCGGAAGTACCTGCTCAACATGCTGTGGGACCACCGGCCGGGCCGGAATCGGTTCGCCGGCATCGTGCTGCAGGAGTACTCGGTCGCCGAGCACCGCCTGATCGGATCGCGTCAGGTGATCTTCGAAGGCACGTCGATCGGGTTCACCGAAGCGCCGCACGTCTACAAACGCGACGGGTTCTACTACCTGCTGACTGCTGAGGGCGGCACGGGGTGGGGACACGCCGTCACGATGGCGCGGTCAGGCTCGCTGACGGGCCCGTACGAGTTGCATCC
>JAENWD010000444.1 GCA_016650245.1 Vicinamibacteria bacterium | reverse complement strand
GCTCGAGCAAGGCACGCGAGGCGGCAAACTCCCCCGCCTGCGCTCGCAGCAGCGCTGCCTGGAAGAGTCCCTCTGCGTTGGCCGGGTCCACGGAGAGCAGCGCGCGATAGACGTCCAGCGCCTTGGCTCGCGCCGTGGGGTCGGCCACTGACCGCAGCTGATACAGGCGTCCGAGGTTCTCGTAGGGGGGCACGGCACGCGGGGCCAGTCGGATGGCCTCGCGAAAATGGGTTTCAGCCGCGGTCCAGTCGCCCCGCTGCGCGGATATGACGCCCGCGAAGTTCTGGAGCGCAGGGTCGTCCGGGTACGCGCGGAGCCCGGCCTCGACGGCAGTCTTGGCGCCGTCCACGTCTCCCCGCTCGAGCGCCGCCTGGATCTGCTGGACCGACACGGCGGGATCCTGGCGCGCAGCCGCCCCAGTGCTCTGAGACAGGCAGAGGACATACACGAGCCACAGGATCCGCGCGAACGCGCGGGCGAAGGTCACGGCCTCACTTCCCGAGCCGGCTGATGGAGCTGTTGGAACGTCGCGAGCGCCGCGTCGGCCTCCGCGATGCGGCCCTGGCGGCGATAGATGCGCGAGAGCGCGAAGTGCGGCTCCGCGTAGGACGGATCCGCGGCGGCAGCACGCAGGAGCGCCTGCACGGCTCCCTCCGCGCGGTCGCTCCCCTCCAGAATCGTGCCGAGATGATAAAGCGCCGGCGCGAAGGCCGGATCCGCCTGAAGCGCTTCGTTGAACAGCGCCTCGGCTTCCTCGATCTTGCCGCTGTTCTTCAGGAGGATGCCAAGGTTCAGGAACGGCCACGGCCACTTCTCACCCGCCTCGCGCGTACGGCGGATCGCCTCGCGGTACTGGCGGATGGCCTCGTCGGGCTGGTTCAGCGCCTCGTAACAGAGTCCCAGGTTGTCGTACGCGCGCATGAACGAGGGTTCGCGCAAGACGACGGTCTTCAGCCGATCGATGGCGGCGGCATAGCGTCCGCTGTCGTAGTCGAGACGCGCGAGCCAATAGGCGTACCCGGTGTTCAACGGGTCTGCCGCAACCAGCCGCTCGAGCTCGGGACGCGCCCAGTCGCTGCGGCGCATCGAGATGTACGCAAGGACCAGCTGCAGGCGGGTGTTCGCGTCGAGCGGGCCGTAGGTTTCCGCCTTCTTGATCGCGATGGCCGCGTTCAACGGCTTGTGCTCGTTCATGAACACGCCGGCCAGCATCGTCAACAGATCGACCGGCTTGGGCGTGCGCTCGATCTCGGCGACCAGCAGCGTCTCGGCACGAGGCCAGTCGCTAGCGGCGATCGTCTTGTCGATCTCGGCACGGCGCCGGGCTGCCAGTTGCTTCAGCATCGAACTGTCGGCAGTCGCCTCAGCCGACGGCGCGACGGGAGGTCGCTGGGCGGCGGCGGCCGGGCGTACATCGGCCAGCAGCGTCAGAACCAGGGCCGCAACCGGGATGAGCCGATGCATGCTCGCCTCCGGGAGCTTCATCGCACAGTGCGCGCGGCATCCACGCGCGCCTTCAGCTCGAGGGCTGCGGCACTCCCAGGCGCCACGGCCAGTTCCCGTTCCACCTCCCGGGTCGCGTCGTCCCAGCGCAGGGCGTCGGCGTGAATCCTGGCAAGCGCGAGATGGATACCCGGCAGCGCCGGGTCGCGCTCGGCCGCCTGCTGGTACTCTCGAAGCGCCAGTTCTGGCTGACCCTGCTGGAGGTATTCGCGCCCGAGCGCCTCGCTCAGGCGGGACGAGCGTGGATCGATCGCGAGGATCCGCGTGTACGACCATTCCGAGAGTCGGAGGTACGCTTTGCCGAGGCGATAGGTGTACTCGGGGTCTGACGGTGCATACGCAGCCAGGACGCGGGATTCCCTCGCCAGGCAGGGCACGTTGTCGACCCGCTCGCAGGCGTCGGCCAACTGCAGGTGGGCGGCCTTCTCGCCGGGCAGCAGCCGGACCGCGCGTTCGAGCTCGGCCACGGCCTCCTCGGCCCGCCCGAGGGCCAGAAGGCTGCTGCCCGCGAGCAGTCGTGCGGGGCCCAACGCCGGATCGAGCCGAGCGGCCGCGCGAAACTCCGCGAGAGCCTCAACGTGGTGATTCCGTTGTTGATGGACGATACCGAGATTGTGATGGACGAATGCCCGGTCACCGCCGCGGGCCAGCACGTCGCGAAATGCCGCCTCTGCAAGATCCAGCTGCCCGGCCTTGAGGGCCTGGACTCCTTCCGAGAAGCGCGTGGCGAGGGCGGGCGCGAGCGACTGCGCCCAGAGGCCGGGAGCGGCCAGCAGCAGGACGAGCGACAGAGAGACCAGGCGGGAGGAAATACCCATGGACCAGGAAAACAAAGGGCGCCGCGCCCAGCACGCGGCAGAGCGCGACGCCCACACTTACCCGAGACGCGATGTCAGAACTCGAACCGGACTCCGAGCTGGATCTGGCGTGGTGCAGTCACGTTGCCGTCATTCCACTGCCCGAAGTTCCCGCTGTTGATGTCGGTGTTGAACGCCTGGTTGCCCCACTGACCGTTGGCCTGGAACGAGTGCCAGTTCCACAGGTTGAACACCTCGAGCCGGAGCTGGAGGTTCGTGCCCCCGCCCATCCGGGTGTTCTTCATGAGAGTGAAGTCCTGGTTCGAGTACGCGAAGCCGCGGACGCTCTCCTCGACGCGGTTGCCGGTGCCATAGTTGTAGTTGAAGGCGCTTACCGGCGTGAACGCGTCCTTGTTGAAGAGCGGCCCCAGGGCAGGATCGAAACTGCCCTTCTCCTGCGCGAAGACGGCGCCCGCGTTGGTGATCGCCGGGATGCAGCCCGCACGGAACGCTCCGGGCACGTTGCAGAAGCTTGACCGGAAGTACATCGGCACGCCCGACTGGTACTTGTAGATGGTGCTGAGCTGCCAACCGTCAACGAGCCCGTTGACGACGGCGCTCCCGTTGTTTGCGTGCGCCTTGCCGCGACCAAACGGCAGCTCATAGACAAACGCCGCCGAGAGCACGTGCGGCGTATCGCTTTGCGAGATCACGTAGTTCCGGTCCTTCTCGAACGGCGAGATGACCCCGGTGATGCCGCTCCACGTGTTTGCGTCCCGCTGCGTGTTGCTGGACCCACTCTCCATCAGGTGCGAGAGCGTGTACGACACCAGCGCGTAGACTCCCTTCGAGAACTTCCTCTCGAGCTTCACCTGCATCGAGTTGTACATCGTCTTGCCGCGGGCCTCGTTCTGGCCCTGAAGGCTGTCGCAGTACTGCGGGAAGGGCCTGAGTGCCTGTGCGACCGTCGGCGAGCAGCTCACCATCTGCTCCACCCACCCGGCGTACGGCAGCGGCACACCGTCCAGGCTTGTCTGCCCAGGCTGGAACTCGCGGTTGAGGCTATCCCCGCGCGACAGGTGGCTCGGGTCAATCGCGTTCAGCGGATCCATGCTCGAGGGCATCCGGCGGCCGGCGGACCCGACGTACGCCACGCTCATCGCGAACTGGCGGCCGAGCTCGCGATCGACCGTGATGTTCCACTGGTGCGTGTACGGACGCTGGTTGCCATCGATGTTGCGGAAGTAGATGCCCTGCCCGTTCTTGTAGTCGGACCTGATGTCAGGGGGGAGATCGAAGTTGCCGATCGGAAAGCCCTCGTTCAAGTACATCGCGGGCTTGATGCCGCCCAAGCTGGAGCTCACGCTCGGGTCGTTCGAGAAGCCGTCCAGACTCATCCCGCCGCCCCAGCCGGGATAGAACGCCTGCGTGTAGAAGATCCCCCAGCCGCCACGGATGACCGTCTTGTCGTCGAGCGCGTAGACGGCGCCGACGCGCGGCGCGAATCCGTCATACCAGTTCTTCTCCGGGTAGCGCTCGCCGTAGCTGGCAGCGCCGTAGGTATCGCCAGCGAAGGCGAGCCGGCCAGGCCGGCCGCCGGCGCCAGGGTTGGCACCCGTCGGGTCGAAGAACGACAGGCGGTCGTATTTCTCGGACGCTGGCGAGTAGTAGTCCCAGCGCAGGCCGAAGTCGAGCGTCAGCTTGTTGCTGGCTTGCCAGCTGTCGCCGGCATGAAAGATCCACGCGCTCTGCCGCGGGTACCAACTGGACACCGAGCGATACGACACGCTCGCGCCGTCGGCCGCCCCAAGCAGGAAGCTCGCCACCGGGCTGCCCGAGACCTGGCCCACGAGGCCGGTGGCGCCGCGGCCGAAGTTGAACGACCCGGCCTCGTTGCCGTTGGCGTGGATGTTACCCATGATCTTGCGCCACTCCATGCCGACCTTGACCGTGTGCGAGCCTTTTGCCCACGTCACCGCGTCGTTGACGATGAAGGTCGGACGCGTCGTGATGTTGCCGACGTTGACACCGGCGTTGCACCCGTACGAGCTGAACTCGCCCATGCCGATCTGCGGCGGCACGCTGAAGTTTGCCACGCCCGCGATCTTCGGGAAGTCGTCGACAAAGCTCCCGTTGACGCAGCCGTACCCCTCGTTCCGGTTCAGATACCCCATCGACATATGGTTGAGGAGGGTCGAAGTGATGGTCCGGTCGTAGTTCATTCTGTTGACCCACGAGTTCTGCGGGTCGGACAACGTCTCGGTGGCAATCTCCTGCGGCAACTGCGAATACAACTTAACTGGCGCACGCTGGTGCCAGAAGCTGGCGAACACGTGGTTGTTGCCGGCCTGCACATCCACCCGGCCCATGTAGTAGTCGCTGTCGCCCAGAATGCTGTCCGGGATCGGCGGCGCCTGGAAGTTGTTGAGCGTGCCAGCGCTTGTCGGCGCCGGCAGCGCCGCCAGCCACGGCTGCACGATCGGGTTGATGCGACTGGGACAGATCACGTTGGGCGTGTTGCCATCGCAGCCCATGAACTGATCCTTGATGAAGCCGCCGTTGCCGTCGGAGCGCAGGGTCGCCGGGTCGTAGATCGGGATCAGGTTGCCGGACGCGTCGCGCCAGTCGCGGAAGTCACCCTGGCGTTCGAGCATCGAGGGTATCGACAACACCTCCGCCGTGGCCCCCCCTTTCTGCCGGTACCGCTCGTAGTCGAAGTAGAAGAAACTCTTCCACTTTTCAGTCGCGAGGCCGGGCACCTTGATCGGGCCGCCGATGTTGACGCCGTTGAGGTGCTTGTTGAACTCCGGCTTCTCCGACCTGCCCCACTGGGTGGCCGTGATCGAGGCATCCTGGTAGAACTCAAAGGCAGAACCGTGAAACCTGCTGCCGCCCGACTTGGTGACCGCCATGATCTGGCCGCCGGTCGAGGAGCCGTACTCGGGCGCGTAGCCCGACGTGAGGACCTTGATCTCGCTGACCATGTCGGGCGACATCGGGAAGTCCTGGAGGATCGACACCATGCCGCCCTGGCTCATGAAGCCCTGCTGCATGCTGACGCCGTCCACCGACGCCTCGTCGCCCGACTGCAGGCCGCCATTGATGCGCGCGTCAAACGCGTTGTTGCCCTGACCGGTGCTGACGCCAGGCATGAGCAACGCAAATGTCGCGGCCGCGCGCGGTCCGGTGCCGAATTGCAGCGGCAACTGGTTCAGCGTTTCGGGCGAGATGCCATGCTCCTGCGTGGGCGTCGTGCCGAGCGACGAGGTGCCGCCGAATACCTCGACGCGCTCGGAGACGGCCCCGGCGGTGATCGTGACGAGCACACGGACCTGCGACCCGAGCGTGACGTCGACGTCGGGCAGCGACAGGGGGTTGAAGCCGTCCTTGGTCGCCTGCACCTCATACCTGGCCGGCGACAGGTTGCGGAAGGCGAAGCTGCCCTCCGGGCCTGAGATCGTCGTCGCGACCATCTCGTTGCGGGCGATGTTGCGCAGGGTCAGGGCGACATCCGGAACGACGCCGCCGCTTGCATCCTGGACAACGCCGATGATGGCGCCGTTGACGGTCTGAGCTGCGGCCACCACCGGGCTCAGCAGCAGCAGGGCCACGGCCGAATTCGTAAGGAAGCGACGAGCCTTCATGTGGAGCTCTCCTGACATATGGGTAGTGAAACTTCGCCAACGCGACTAATGGGAAGTGAGGGATGGAATAACACGTTGGTATTACCAGTGTCAACTCATTCTGATGGCGGGCGGGCGAGGCCGGGGGGCCTAGAAGTGGATCGTGACCGACGTGGCGGAGACCGGCGCGACCGCGGGGTGGGCGGCGACCAAGGGCTCGGCCGAGCCTCCCCCCGCGTAACTGACGCGCACGGGCTGCGGACTGGCGCCGCAGGTGACCGATACCTGAGTCTGATCGGTTTTGACGCGGCAGGACCGCACCACCTCCGCCGAGACCCGCACCGGCGCCTTGCCGCCGTCGGCCAGCGCCGGCGCCACGAGGGCGGCAGCCAACAGGCCCGATGCAGCGATGGCGCGGAGCGGCATGGCGTGATGGCGATACTAGGGGCTCGCGCGGCCAGCCACAACGACAGGAACCCACTCCGGAAACGACACGAGCGGACAATTCGGGCCAATACCGTCAGCCCGCGATCTGCACACGCGCGTGCTGCACGGATCTGCGTGGTACAATTGAGGGTTTGAAGAGTGCCGTCATCGTCAATCTGCAATGATCCAGCTCTCCTCCCTCTCCAAGTCCTTCGGCGAGCGCGTGCTGCTCGACGCGGTGACGTGGCAGATCGACGACCGCGAGCGCGTCGCGCTGTGCGGCCCCAACGGCGCCGGCAAGACAACGCTGCTGAAGATGCTCGCTGGACTGGAAGAGCCCGACGGCGGTGAGGTCGTCAAGCCGTCGGCCCTCACCATCGGGTATCTGCCACAGGACGGCCTGGTGCATCAAGGCCGCACCGTCTTTGGCGAAGCCAGCCTCGCGTTTGCGCCCCTGCTCGACATGAAAGCCGAGGTGCACGCGCTCGAGGAGCGCATGGGCGCCGCCGATGTGTCAGACAACGAGCAGGCAGCCATGCTCGATCGGTACGCGGAATTGAGCGACCGATTCCGGCTGGGAGAGGGCTACACCATCGATTTGCAGGTCGCGACGGTCCTGGCGGGGCTGGGGTTTGCCAGGGAGGACTACGACCGGCCAGCCGACACGTTTTCCGGCGGCTGGCAGATGCGCATCGCCCTGGCCAAATTGCTCCTGGGACGTCCGGGCCTGCTGCTGCTGGACGAGCCCACCAACCATCTGGATCTTGACGCACGCAACTGGCTGGAAAGCTACCTGCGCGAGTACCCCCGCGCGGTCATCCTCGTCAGTCACGATCGCTTCTTCCTCGACGCCGTCGTCACCAGGATCGCCGACCTGAACCTGCGGACGATCACCGACTACCACGGCAACTACAGCGACTACCTGGTCGAGCGCGACGCGCGGCTTGAGCGGCTGCGCGCCGCAAAGAAAGAGCAAGACGACGAGGTGGCCCGCATCAAGATGTTCGTGGATCGCTTCCGCTATCAGGCGACCAAGGCCGCGCAGGTGCAGAGCCGGATCAAGCTGCTCGACAAAGTCGTGACCATCGAGGTGCCTCCAGAGCGCAAGCGAGTGCACTTCACGTTTCCGGCCGCGCCCAAGAGCGGTCGGATGGTGCTCGAACTCAAGCACGTCCGGAAGGCGTACGGCCCGCTGACGGTCTTTGACAACCTGTCGCTGCACATCGAGCGCGGCGATCGCATCGCGCTGGTCGGCCCCAACGGCGCAGGCAAGTCCACGCTGATGCGCATGCTCTCGAGCGAAGAAGCCCCCGACCGCGGCGAGCGGCACCCGGGCCACCAGGTGGTGCCCGAGTACTTCGCGCAGGACGAAGCCACGCGCCTCGATCCGGTGCTGACGGTCTACGAGACGCTGTCGAGCGGCTCGCCCATGCACATGGTGCCTGCCATCCGGAACATCCTGGGCGGCTTCCTGTTTTCAGGCGACGACGTCTACAAGAAGGCCGGGGTGTTGTCCGGCGGCGAGCGCACGCGGCTGGCCGTCGCGCGCATGCTGCTGCGGCCATCCAACTTCCTGCTGCTCGACGAGCCGACCAACCACCTCGATCTCGACTCGAAAGACGTGCTGCTCGACGCGCTGGTGGACTACGGCGGCACGTTGATCTTCGTGAGCCACGACCGCTACTTCGTCGAGCGGCTGGCGACGCGGATCATCGAGGTCGGCCACGGGCGGGCCGAGTCCTTCCCGGGGACGTATCAGGAGTTCCTGTGGCGGAAGGAGCATGCGGATCAGCCTTCGGCCTCCAGCCTTCGGCCTTCGGGGATGTCGCAGAAGGCCGATGTCGCCCCGAAGGCCGAGGGCCGAGGGCGGAAGGCCGATGTCGCCCAACAGCGCAAGCGTGAGAAGGAGCGCAAGGCGCGCCAGGTGCGGGTGACCGATCTCGAAACGCGCATCGCCGCGCACGAAACTGCGATCAAGGCGCTCGAGGCCCAGATGTCCGCGCCCGGCTTCTACGAGCAACGCGACGCCGCCCAGGCGCACGTCACTCGCCACCAGACACTGATGTGGGAAGTCGGCCAGCTGATGCAGCAGTGGGAAATGCTGTCGGGAACTGACCAATCCGATACATCCGAGTGACGCCTGATGTCGGCAGGCCGCCTGGCGGCATGTGCTGACGATTCTGTAATTTTGTGTCAGATCTGTAATCGCCGACTGACACAAAGCGTCAGTATCCCGGCTCCGCCTTACAGTTTTCTTCCAATTACCTGAGATCTTCCGGCCGCGGCGCACCCGGCACACCCCTTGCCCTGTGGACCGGCGTGAAGACCGAAACGCCTCGTCCAGGGCTGTATTGGACCAATCGTTTGACAGACGTGAGTCGCTGATGCCGGCAGGGGCGAAGCTCGACGCCTTCGCCAAGGCTCCGGCGGACGCACCCGGCATCGCCAAAGCCACGGTGGGCCGTCCCCGCCGGCGCGCAGTGGCGACGACGGTGGGCGACCGCTTCTTCCGCGACATGGTCGCCAGCATGCGCAACGGCGTGCTGGCCGTGACCAGGGACGGAGGCGTGGCGGTGATCAACGACGAGGCCTACCGGATTTTCGGGCTCACGCCCGATGCCGGCGACATCGGCCGTCCGTACGCCGACGTGTTGCGCGTGCACCCGGACATGGTCCGCGTCATCGCCAGCACGTTCGAGCTGAGTCACCTGCCCAACCGCGTCGAGCTGCGCCTGAAATCGACCGGGCGCGTCATCGGCTACACGCTGGCCCACATCCGCGACGAGACAGGCGAGGTGGCTGGCGCGGCGCTGTTCTTCAAGGACCTCACGCGGGTCGAGCAACTGGAAGAACGCGAGCGGCTGCGGGATCGGCTGGCGGCGCTGGGTGAGATGGCCGCGGCGATGGCGCACGAACTGAAGAACCCGCTGGCGGGAATCGAGGCGATGGCCGGGTTGCTCAGGCGAAAGGTGAGCGGCTCGCCCGACGCGCAGTCGATCCTCAAGGACATCATCAACGAAGCCAAGATGGCCAACTCCACTGTCGTCGAAATGCTCGATTACGTGCGGCCAGTTCGGCTCGAGCGCGGCCGCACCGCACTCGGGCCGGTCTTGCAGACGGCGGTGTCGATGGCCGAGAGCAAGGCGCAGCGAGGGGAGGTCGGCGTCGAGGTTGCCATCCCCGACGACCTGCCGCCGATCCAGGGCGACGAACATCAGCTCTGTCAGGTGTTCACCAACCTGCTGATCAACGCCTTCGAAGCGCTCGGAGGCGCCGGAACGGTGCGTATCAGCACGACCACCGGCGTGATGGAAGGCGAGCACGCACCGCAGGGCTCTTTGGCCGGGGAGACCCCGGTCCACGTTCCGACCGTCGTGATCCAGATCGCCGACGACGGGCCGGGGATTCCGCCGGAGCTGACAGACCGGGTGTTCAACGCGTTCTTCACGACCAAGGCGCAGGGCTCGGGCCTGGGCCTGGCCATCGTGCGCAAGATCATCGACGCGCACGACGGCCGCATCGACGTGACGACCGCACCCGGTCTGGGCACGACCTTCACCGTGACCCTGCCAGTCTGCGCCGACGAGTGGTTTCAGTAGTCCGTAGTCCGTAGTCCGTAGCCGAGGGAACCAACGATGGGCCGCATTCTCATTGCCGACGATCACGACGCCCTGCGCCGCGGACTTGCGCGTGCGCTCACTGAGGCGTCGCACGACGTCGACGAGGCCCCCAACGGCAACGCCGCCATCGAGAAGCTGCACGAGAGCTACTACGACGTCGTGCTGAGCGACCTGAAGATGGGCGGCAGCGACGGCATCGAAGTCCTCAAGACCACCAAGGCGCTGCACCCGACGACCGCGGTCATCCTGATGACGGCGTTCGGCTCGGTGAGCACGGCCGTGGAGGCGATGAAGGTCGGCGCCTTCGACTACGTCCAGAAGCCCTTCGAGATCGAGGAAATGGAGCTGAAGATCGAGAAAGCCCTCGAACTTCGGCGCATGCGCCACGAACTGGACTACCTGCGGCACACGCAGCAGGACATCTACAACTTCGAGCACATCATCGGGAACTCGGGCGCCCTGCAGCGCGTGCTGACGATGGTGAAGAAGGTCGCCAAGAGCAACACGACCGTGCTCATCCGCGGCGAAACGGGAACGGGCAAGGAACTGATTGCCGGGGCCATCCACCACAACTCGTTGCGGGCCAACCGCAACTTCGTGAAGGTGAACTGCGCGGCGCTGCAGGAAAACCTGCTCGAATCCGAGCTGTTCGGGCACGAGAAAGGTGCCTTCACGGGCGCCGACAAGCAGCGCATCGGCCGCTTCGAGCAAGGCGACGGCGGCAGCCTGTTCCTGGACGAAATCGGCGACATGAGCCCGAGCACGCAGGCCAAGATCCTGCGCGTGCTGCAGGAGCACGAGTTCGAGCGGCTGGGCGGCACCCGGACCCTGAAAGTGGACGTGCGGCTTGTCACGGCAACCAACCGCGACCTCTCGGCCATGGTGGCGGCGGGCCAGTTCCGCGAGGACCTCTACTACCGGCTCAACGTCGTCACCATCGAAATGCCGCCGCTGCGGGAGCGCAAGGAAGACGTGCAGGCCCTGGCGGGCTTCTTCATCAAGCGCTTCTCGGGCGAATTGAAGAAGAAGATGGACGGCCTGGACTCGGAGGCCAGCAAGCTGCTGATGCGCTACAACTGGCCCGGCAACATCCGCGAGCTGGAAAATGCCATCGAGCGCGCGATGCTGCTGACCGAAGGCACGCAGATCACGGCGGAAGACCTGCGCCTGGGCGAGATGACCTCGACACAGAGCGGCGGCAGCGGGCAGTCGCCCGTGAAGATCCCGCCGTCAGGCATCGCGCTCGAGGACATCGAGCGCGCGGCGCTGGTGGAAGCGCTGAAGATGTCCAACTGGGTGCAAAAGGACGCGGCCGAACTGCTCTCGATCAGCCCACGCGTCATGAACTACAAGATCAAGACGCTCAACATCCACTTCCCTCGCGGCCGGCGACCGCAGCCGCTCGAAGACTCCATCGCCAGCTGATGACTGCGGGTGCCCGAACTGAAGTTCGGGCCTACGTACTGTAGGTGCGGGGTACGTAGGGCGGAACCTTAGTTCCGCCGCTCAAGTTCTGCCCCTTCGGCTCAGCGTCTTGCGCGCCAGGCGCGCGCCATCAGGGTAAGCGCGGCCAGCGCCGCCACGATGCCGACCGGATAGGCAAACGCCCTGGGCCAGCTAAAGGCGATCGCCGCCACGAGCGCGGCCAGCGACAGGGCCTCGTGCGGGCCGAGCACTCGAAAGCCACGAACGGCCGACCCCAGGACCGATCCGGCCAGCGCGACGTCCTTGATCACGCGGTTCGCGCTGCCGCTGGCCGCGCGGGCCAGACGCCGGCGCGGCAGGCGATCGCGTGCCGTCAGGCGGCGCGGCCGCGCCGCTCGCAACCTGACGGTGTTGCGCTCGGTGATCACGATCTCGGTGGCGTTACGCAGATCGTTGTCGTAGATCGCTTCCATATGCGCGGCCAGTCCCGCATGCTCGATGATGACGTCGAGCTCCCAGTTGCCCATCCAGCTCGACAGGTTCAGGTTCGTCGAACCGACGCGGAGGAAACGCTGGTCGGCGACGGCCGTCTTGGCGTGCATCATCGGACCGTTCCATTCGAAGATGCGCACGCCGGCGTCGAGCAGGCGGCGATAGAGCGCGCGCGACATGTTGCCGAACCAGGGGACGTCGCTGTTGTTGGGCACCAGCAGCCGGACGTCCACCCCGTGCCGGGATGCCGCGCTGAGCGACTCCATGTACACCGACGTCCCCATGAAGTACGCGTCGGTCAGCCAGATGCGATCGTTGGCCGCGGCGAGTGCGGCCAGTTCGAGGCGATACAGCGTGGTGCGGTCGGGTGCGGTTGCGACCACACGCACCCTGACGTCGCCCTCGTCGCGGATGTCCTCGCGCGCAGGCACGGTGCCGGGCGGCAGGCCCTCGCCCCAGGTCGCCCACGCACCGGCAAAGGCGAGCTCGGCCTCGGACACGGCCGGCCCGCGCAGCTCCACCCCGGTGTCTCGCCAGGCGGGATCTGGCGCGCCGGATCGCCCAGCCAGTCGTCGCCGATGCAGAGGCCGCCGATGTAGGCCACCCGGCCATCGACGGTCAGCAGCTTGCGATGATCGCGGCTCCCGAAATTGAACAAGGTGTGGAACCGTGGCGCGTTGGCGACGCGCACGTCGCCTCCGGCGTTCACCAGTGGCGCCCAGAATCGAAACGAGCTGGGTCGCAGCGCCCCGAACCAGTCGTACAGCACGCGGACCGTGACGCCAGCCTTGGCGCGTGCGACCAGCGCATCGCGAAAGCGGCGGCCGATGCCGTCGTTGTGCACGATGTACATCTCGAGATGGATCG
>JAENWD010000443.1 GCA_016650245.1 Vicinamibacteria bacterium | reverse complement strand
GCGCAGTGCCGCGCTGACCACGATCTCGCCGCTGCCCGCCTCGGCCATGACGCGTGCGGCAGCGTGGACCTCCAGCCCGCTCACCTGCTCGCCGCGCAGCTCGCATTCGCCGTAGTGCACGCCCGTGCGCGTTTCCAGGGTCAGCCCGTGCGCGGCGGCGCGCATCGCCTGCGCACAGTCGACGGCGGCTGATGGCGTGCCGAAGGTGGCGAAGAACGAGTCGCCGGCCGTATTCACCTCGTGCCCGCCGAAGCGGCTCAGCTCGCCGCGCATGGCGCCACGGTATCGGCCCAGCAGCTGCCGCCACGGCTCGTCGCCCACGGCGACGATCTTCTCGGTGGAACCGACGATGTCGGTGAACAGCAGGGCCAGCGTCGCGCGGCTGGGGAGCACCCGGTCGACCACCGGCCGGATGGCGCGGATCAGCGGTCCAACCGCCACTGCCGCGCCGGCGCCCACCGCCGCGGACACGAAGTCGGAACGTTGGCCCGCCACGGACTCCATCAACCGCTGCAGCACGACGTTCGCCGCGCCGAACGCCACGGCGACCACCAGCGTGGCGAGTCCGTAGAGCACCGTGCGGTTGACCAGGACGTCGATCTCGAACAGGCGATAGCGCAGGACCGCAATGCCGATCGAGATCGGGATCAGGGGCAGGCCGATGATCACTGGGATCCAGAACAGACCAGTGGAGCCCAGATCCGGCGCCAGCAACAGCCCGATCAGGCCGCTGATGACGCCGATCACCACGAAAGCAATCGTGGCAACCAGCCAGCGCAGCTGCTGCCGTTCAATGCCGCTGCTGCGGCGAAGCCGGACGACGAGCGAGATCGCGCCCGCAGCGATCATGCCCACCAGGATGCCCACCGCGGGCGCGGCAATCCCCCAGAACGCCGCGTCCGGGAAGATCGCCAGCGGGTTGGCGACATCGGCTCCGTCCGGCGCATTCGTGAGGCTCACCGTCAGCGTCGGCGCCGTGAGCGTCAGGAACGTGACGCCCAGGCCCACCACCGCCAGCACCCGGCTTGCCCGCCCCCAGGCTCCGGCGGGGAATCGCCCGCTCGGGAAGATGACCGCCAGCACGAACAGCAGCTCGAACACGGGAAGATTGCCCAGGCCCCCGGCGAGCCAGGCGATGACCCAGGCATACACGGGGGCCGTGTCGTCCGCCATCTGCTGCGTCGTGGCGGGGACGGTCAGCGATCCCAGTACGTAGGACCACCCGATGGCCAGGAGCAGCCAGCCAATGGGCTGACGGGGCATGCGGAAGATGAGCACCGCGGCGACGAGGGCGTAGGGCGTGTAGGTGAGGATTCCCAGGATGCCGCCCACCGCAGGCACGAAGCCGGCGACCACCACGGCCAGCACCGCGACGCGCAAGATCGATGACAGCGGCGCGCGAGGCTCGGCCACCAGGCTGTGTTCAACCGTCTTTGGTTCGAGCAGCGCGCCTTCGTCCAAGTCTTCCTGCCGGGCTGTCATGCGTCGCTTCGGCCGACGGAGCCGTCCTCCGATCCTAGCAGGGGCGCCCGGCGTACGATGAGGCGCCGAACGAGGTGGAAGCTATGACCCGATACATCAACTCACCTGCGGCAAAGGCGGCCGGACTGCCGTTCAGCCAGGCCGTCCGCGTGGGCGACGTCCTCTACCTCTCAGGCGTGCTCGGCAACGTCCCCGGCAGCATGGAACTCGTGCCCGGTGGCATCGAGGCGGAGGCGCGCCAGACCATGGACAACATCGGAGCAGTGCTCGCGGAAAGCGGCCTGACGTTCGACCACGTGTTCAAGTGCACGGTGATGCTGGCCGACATGTCGATGTGGGCGGATTTCAACAGGGTCTACCTGACCTACTTCAAGCCCGATCGTCTGCCCGCCCGCTCGGCCTTCGGCACCTCCGGCCTGGCCCTGGGCGCGCTGGTCGAGGTGGAATGCGCCGCCGCCTTCGACGAGGATGCCGCATGACAGACGACGAGATGCTGGCCATTGCGATCCGGGAGGCACGCCTGGGGCGCGACGAGGGCGGCGTGCCGATCGGTGCGGCGCTCATCGTGGACGGCGAGCTTGCCGGGGCGGGGCACAACCGGCGAGTCCAGCAGGGCAGCGCCATTCGCCATGGCGAGACCGATGCGCTGGAGAACGCCGGCCGACTGCCAGCATCGGCCTACCGTCGGGCGACGATGGCGACCACCCTGTCGCCCTGCGACATGTGCACCGGCGCGATCCTGCTGTACGG
>JAENWD010000442.1 GCA_016650245.1 Vicinamibacteria bacterium | reverse complement strand
GAGGCCTGGCTGAAGGCGGGCGGGAAAGGGTCCTGGAGCGTGAGCAGCCTGCGGTGGCCCACGGGTACCAGCGCGCCATACAGCAGCCTGAGCGTCGACATCTTCCCGGACTGGAACTCGCTGGTCCGTGGCGTGCCGTTGAACGATCTCTGGCCGAAAGTCCACCCGAAGATCACGTCCGCCGAGGTCTTCGAGCGCCTCGCGAAGACCCGCTCGGTCTACGACCAGGAAGTCTACAAAGTGGTCGACGTGGTGAATGCGAAGTAACAGGCGCGACCCGGTCCTGATCTAGTCGCCCTGCGCGATCATCTTGCAGCGGGGGTCGCGGTCTGCACCGCGATCTCCGCCTTCCCGCCGATGCGCAGACCATTCCCTACCAGAGGACGTCGACGCCGTACCTGCGAAACACGCGATCCCTCGTGACGAGCGGGCAGCGTTCGGCGAGTGCCTGTGCCGCCAGCAGCCGATCGAACGGATCGCGATGGTGCCACGGCAGCTTCTCGACTGTGGCGGCGTGCGTCCATCCGATCGCGAGCGTGCGGTAACCCTGACCGATCTTCTCGGTGATGTAGGCGTCCACGGGTTGAGCGAGCTCGAGCCGCCCCAGGCTCACCTTGATCGCCATCTCCCACACCGTGGCAGCGCTGATGAGCCGTTCGGTGTCGCTGGCTTCGATGGCCTGTCGCGCGACCTTGCTCAGGCGGCGGTCCCCCGCCTGAAACCAGAGCAGTGCGTGCGTGTCGAGCAGGATCCTCACCGGTACGGCTTCAGGTCGTCGAGGGGGGCGTCGAAGTCGTCCGACAAGGTAATGCGACCCCGATCGGCGCCGAAGGTGGGGCGGCCAGTCCCAGTCGCGATCGGGCGCAGTTCGGCGACGGGTTTCCCGCGTTTCGTGATCCGATAGACGTGGCCGCGTGCCACCTTCTCCAGTAGCTCCGACAGACGGGTCTTGGCCTCGAAGGCGCCGATGTCTTCGCTGTCCATGTCAACTAGTCTATCGTACTAGTTGATCTTGCTGGATTGGCTCCAGCGCCGCAGGAGGCTCATCACCTGATCACAGCAAGCCGGTGAGATGGCGGACGAGTTCTGGGCGTAGCCCGCCAGGAGAATCACCGGCGCGCAGGCAGGTGACAGCGCGTGCAGCTGTCGATTTGCGCCACGCGGTCGATGCGGTGGTCACCGGGGCGGAACGGGCTCTCGCTGAAGGGGCGTGCCGGCAAAGCTCAGCCCGCCTTCCGAGACCACGGCATGGCCGCCAAACACCGACGCGACGTCGATCACCGTGACGCGCGCGCCGCCGGTTGCCGCCTCGAGCGCCGTGGCCAGCCCTCCGGGCCCGGCGCCCACGACAATGACGTCCGCTCCCTGTGCCGAGAGGCGCCCGATGGCCGCGGCAATGAACAAGAGGGCGAGGATGGGCCGTTGCATGTGTCGCCGACAGGGCCAGCGGATGATACCTGCTCCGGGGGTCCGCCCGGCTGGAGTTTCCAGCGGGCTTTGTGAACACGGTCGGGCAGCTCTACGCGCGGTGGGATGGCGCGTCCGCCGCAAGTGATAAAATCACGGGCGGGCGCCGGTGCCCCTGGGCACTACCTCCGGCCGACCAACACGTATCAACCTGAAGACACCGGCGTCATCTCCTAAGGACCTCAATGACCACGCGCACGCTCGCATGCTCCCTGCTGTTGGCCTTGGCCCTGGCACCGCTCGGGGCGCAGCCGGCTCCCGGCACGGAGGAGCTGAAGCTGAAGCTCCCTAAGCCCATGTTCATCGGCACCCCCACCAACCTTCGCAGCCCGAACCTCGAGAAGGTCACGGGCAAGTCGCGCGCGCCGTTCTACGTGCCCAAGGGCACCGTCCTGCTGTCGGCGAAAAAGACGGTGACGTCGAGTGACTCGCAGCCGGTTATCGGCGAGCTCGACATGATCACCGACGGCGAGAAGGCGGGTGGCGACGGGTACTTCGTGGAGCTCGGACCGGCCCCGCAGTGGGTGCAGATCGACCTCGGCGCCTCGCGCCCGCTCCACGCCATCCTCGCGTGGCACTACCACAGCCAGGCGCGCGTCTACCGCGACGTCGTCGTCCTGGTCTCCGACGACCCGGCATTCAAGACGGGCGTCACGACGGTTTTCAACAACGACCACGACAACACGTCGAGGCTCGGGCTCGGGAAGGACAAGGAGTACATCGAGGTCGCCGAGGGCAAGCTGTTCGACGCGAAGGGCGCGAAGGGAAGGTACGTCCGGCTCTACTCCAACGGGAACACGACGAACGACCTGACCCACTACGTCGAAGTGGAGGTCTACGGCTCGCCGAAATGACGCGTGCCGGCGTCGGCGCCCTCGTGGCGATCGCCCTGACGGCCGGCCTGGCGCTCCGCGTTGCCCGGCTCGACACGCGTCCGATGCACAACGACGAGGCGAACCAGGCGATCAAGTTCGGCACGCTGCTGGAACACGGCGAGTACCGGTACGACGCCTACGACCATCACGGCCCGACGCTCTATTACCTGTCGCTGCCAGCTGCGTGGCTGCGCGGCCAGGCCACGCTCGCATCCCTGGACGAACACACCCTCCGCGGCGTGACGGCGGTGGTCGGCACGGCGACGATCCTGCTGCTGCCGCTGCTGTCCGCGGGGATTGGGCGGACGGCCGTGGCCACCAGCGCGTGGCTGCTGGCGCTGTCTCCCGCGATGGTCTTCTACTCCAGGATGTACATCCAGGAGTCGCTGTTCGCCTGCTTCACGCTGGCGTTCGTGATCGCCCTCGGACGCGTGGCGATGGGCGGCAGCCTGGCGTGGGCGACCCTGGCGGGCGTCGCGGCAGGCCTGGCCGTCGCGACCAAGGAAACGTCGGTCATCGTGCTGCCCGTCGCGATGGGGGCCTGCGCGATCTCGTGGTGGTCCCTGGGGCCTGGACAGCCCATGGCCCCCCTGGCCGACGGGCGATGGCAAAGGGCGGCTCTTGTGAGCCTGGCGGTGGCAGCGGCGGTCGCGGCGCTGTTCTACTCGTCGTTTCTCGCCAACCCCGGCGGCGTCCTCGAGCCGTTCCGCGCGGCCGGCACGTATCTCGATCGCGGCCTCGACCCGGCGGACCACGTGCACCCGTGGCACTACTACCTCGGCCTGCTCGCGTACTCGTCGTCGGGGGGCCTGAGATGGAGCGAGGGGCTGGTGCTCGGGCTGGCCGCCGTCGGCGCGGTGACGGCGTGGAAACGCGACTTCTGGGCGCGCTATCTCACCTGCAACGTCGCCATCTCCGCGGCGATCTTCTCGGCCATCCGGTACAAGACCCCCTGGAACCTGCTGCCGTTCTACGTCGGGGCGATCGTGCTCGCCGGGATCGGTTTCTCTGCGCTCGTTCACGCGACCTCGTCGCGCGCGGTGCGCGGCGCGCTGGCGGTAGCGCTCGTGATCGCGTCCGGGCAGCTCGGAGGGCAGGCGTGGCGCGCGTCGGTGACCTACGCGTCGGACCCGCGCAATCCCTACGTCTACGCGCAGACCGTCCCGGACGCCGTCCGCATGGCCACGCGCATCCGCGAGCTGGCCGCCGTGCATCCCGACGGGGCGCGCATGCAGGTGTCGGTCATCGCGGCGCCGCACGAGCAGTGGCCGCTGCCCTGGTACCTCCGGGCGATGCCGCTCGTCGGCTACTGGACCGCGCCGGGCGATGCGCTGGCTCTGCAAGCGCCGGTCGTGGTCGCCTCGATGGACCACACGGCCGCCCTCGACGGGGCTCTTGGCGATCGCTACGTGTCGGAGTTCTTCGGCCTCAGGCCCGAGGTGCTCCTGACGCTCTACATCGAGCGCGGCTTGTGGGAGCGTTTTCTGGCCCGGGCGAGCATGCGATGACGCCTCCCGAACTGGCCCTGGTCGTGCCGTGCTACAACGAGGCGGCCCGCCTCGACCCCGAGGCGTTCCTGCTGTTCGTCGCGACGCACCAGGGTGTGCAGCTCGTGCTGGTCGACGACGGCAGTTCTGACGGCACCTGGGAGATCCTCGAGCGCATCCGCGCGGCCGCGCCTGAGGCGGTGACCACGCTGCGACATTCGCCGAACCGCGGCAAGGCCGAGGCGGTGCGTGCCGGCATCCTCGCGGGGCTGGCGCAGCGCGCCGCGCTGGTCGGGTTCTTCGACGCCGACCTGGCGACGCCGCTCGGGGTGGTCGACGACTTCCTGGCCGTGCTCCGCGACCGTCCGGCCGTCGAGTTCGTCCTCGGCTCGCGCGTGAAGCTGATGGGCCGCGACATCAGGCGGAAGGCCACGCGTCACTATTTCGGGCGGGTGTTCGCCACCGCGGTGTCCCACGCCCTCGACCTGCCGGTGTACGACACCCAGTGCGGCGCGAAGATCCTGCGCGCGAACCCGGCGACCGCCACGCTGTTTGACACCCCCTTTCGCAGCGCGTGGATCTTCGACGTCGAGCTGATCGGCCGGTATTTGCAGCTGCCGGTCGGGCCCGGCGAACCCGCCCGTCGGGATCGACTCTACGAGCTGGTCCTGCCGGCGTGGCACGACCGGCCCGGGTCGAAGCTGCGCTGGTACGATTTCGCGCGCGCGGCGGTCGAGCTCGGATACATTTGGCGTGAGCGGGTCGCGCACCGTCCACCCGACCGACGTGGCTTGGCGCAGGAGAGCAGACGATGACCAACGACGAGAAGCAGAAATCCACCCAGGTTTCACGACGCCAGTTCGTGGGCACCGTGGCCACCGCGGCCGGCATCACGATCGTGCCGCGGCACGTGCTCGGCGGGACCGGGTTCCAGGCGCCCAGCGACACCGTGAATGTCGGCGTTGTCGGCTACATACACGGCATGGGCACGCAGAACCTGATCAACATGGCGAAGAGCGACAACATCGTCGCGCTGTGTGATTGCGACGAAAGCGCGGCCGCCAAGGCCGCCCTGGCGACGCGGAAGACGCTGGAGAACCATCCGAAGGCCGTGCAATACAAGGACTTCCGCGTCATGTTGGAGAAGCAGAAGGACATCGACGCGGTGCTGGTGGCCACGCCCGACCACAACCACGCCGTGATTGCGATGGCCGCGATGCAGCTGGGCAAGCACGTCTACGTGCAGAAGCCGCTGACCCGGACGATCACCGAGGCCAGGGCGCTGACCGAAGCGGCGCGGAAGTACAGGGTCGTGACGCAGATGGGCAACCAGGGCCACTCGGAAGAGGGCCTGCGGTTGATGCAGGAGTGGCTCGACGCCGGCGCCATCGGCCAGGTGCGCGAGGTGCACTGCTGGACCAATCGCCCGATCTGGCCGCAGGGCATGCCCCGGCCGACCGACGTGCAGGCGGTGCCCGACGGCCTGGACTGGGACCTGTGGATCGGCCCCTCGCCGATGCGTCCCTTCCACAAGACGTACCATCCGTTCGGCTGGCGGGCGTGGCAGGACTTCGGCGCCGGCGCGATGGGCGATATGGCGTGTCACGTCATGGACGCGGCGTTCACGATCCTGAAGCTGGGCGCGCCGACCAGCGTCATCGCGTCGTTGAGCTACAACTTCCTGCCCCCGGCGCCGGGACAGCCCGGATTCGGCCAGCGCGTCGAATACAACGACAGCTATCCGCCGTCCTCGAACATTCACCTGAGCTACCCGGCGCGCGGCAGCATGCCGCCGGTGAAGCTGCACTGGTACGACGGGGGCCTGCTGCCCGAGCTGCCCGATGAACTCGAGGCCGGCCGGAAGCTGCCGGAGTCGGGCACGATCTTCGTCGGCGACAAAGGCAAGATGTGGTGCGAGACTTACTCGGAGAGCCCGCGCCTCATCCCGGAGACGGCCATGCAGGCCTTCGTGCGCCCGCCCAAGACGCTGCCGCGCGTCCCCGAAGGGCGGGCAGGGCACGAGAAGAACTGGCTGGACGCGATCCGGCAGAAGGGCCAGGCGGTGTCGAACTTCGACTACGCCGGCCCGTTCACCGAGTCGGTCCTGCTGGGCAACGTCGCCATGCGCTACCCGGGCGTCCGCCTCCTGTGGGACGCGCCGACCATGAAGGTCACCAACATGCCGGACGCCGAGCAGTACGTCCGGCACAACTACCGTCCGGGCTGGTCGCTGTAAGCCAGGAGTCTTCCCTTCCAACGGAGCGGGCGCTGGCACCCAGCGCCCGCTCCGGCTGTATCTTCCTCATGCGTGACGGTGGGCCGGACGTCGAGGGCGGGCTCGGGATCGCGGGACCGCGCGAGCTCGGCGACGTGCGGCGGTTCTCGCACGAGGCGATGGCCACGTCCTTCGAGGTGTACGCCGTGCACCCCGATGAACGGTACGCGGCGCAGGCGGCGCAGGCCGCCTTCGAGCTCACGGACCGCCTCGAGCGCGAGTTGAGCCGCTTCGTGCCCAACAGCGACATCACGCGGGTCAACCACCTGGTGGCTGGGGAGGGTGCACGGGTCGGCCCGTCGACCATGGAGTGCCTCGTGATCGCGCGCCATCTGTTCGACCTGACGGGCGGCGCCTTTGACCCTTCGATCGGCACGGGGCTGGCGTCGCTGGAGCTGGACGCCGACGACTTCATGGTGCGCGCGACGATCGACGGGGTGCAGATCGACCTTGGCGCCATCGGCAAGGGCTACGCGGTGGATCTGATGGCGGAACTGCTCGAAGAGTGGGGCCTTCAACACGCGCTCGTCCACGGGGGCTTCAGCTCTGTCCTCGCACTCGAGCCGCCCCCCGGCCGCGACGGCTGGCCGCTGACGCTGAGCGATCCCGGGGCGCCTTCACGAGTGCTCGCACGACTCTCGGTGTGCCAGACGGCGCTGGGCGCCTCCGGCGTACGCAAAGGAGACCACATCGTGGACCCTCGCACGGGCGAACCCGCCCGCGGGCGCAAAGCGGCCTGGGTCGCACTGCCCCGGCCGGCCAGGGCCGGGGCCGAGGCATCTGCCGAGGGTCCGAGGATGGCGGCGGCCGCCGTGACCGACGCCCTGACGACCGCCATGATGCTGTTGAGCATCGAGGAGATCGCGGCGCTGTGCGAGCGCAGTCCCGGGTTGGAGGCGTGGGTCCTCCCCGAGTCTGTCGGAGGACCGCCTGGTGAGGCGGATCTGATCTACTTCGGCGGGCGCTTGTAGCGCAGGCCTTCAGGCCTGCCAAACAGCCTTCTTCCGAGGGCGAGGATATACTTCAGCCGGTCGCGTAGATCGCGTGACCGCAGGAGACGAGCCATGGCTGGCGAGGACGAGAAGGGCAAGGGGAAGGCGCGCGCCGCGGGCGGGGGGCCGCCGAAGCTCGATCGGCGCGACCTGCTCATGGGGCTGTCCACGGTCCCGGCGCTGGGGCTCTTCGGCTACGCGTGGAACAAGCAGCGCCAGTACCAGCAGGCGAGGGCGGAGGCGGCCACCGCGCCGCCGGTGGCCCCGGCCGACCTGCAGGAGATCAACGTCGCGCTGATCGGCGCCGGGGCGCAGGGCCAGGTGCTGACCGAAGCGATGCTCCGCATCCCGGGCCTGCGCTTCCGCGCGGTGTGCGACATCTGGACCGAATACAACCAGAAGCGGGTCGTCAACACCCTCAAGCGGTTCAAGCACGAGGTGAACGGCTACGAGGACTACCGCGAGATGCTCGACAAGGAGAAGGCGATCGACGCGGTCATGATCGCCACTCCCGACTTCTGGCACGCGCAGCACACGATCGACTGCCTCAAGGCGGGCAAGCACGTGTACTGCGAGAAGGAGATGTCGAACACGCTCGAGGGCGCGCGCAGCATGGTGCTGGCCGCCCGCGACACCGGCAAGCTCCTCCAGATCGGCCACCAGCGCCGCTCGAACCCGCGCTATATCCACTGCTACGAGAAGCTGCTGACGGAAGCCAAGCTGCTCGGCCGCATCGTGACCGTCTACGGGCAATGGAACCGCGGCGTGACGCCCGACCTCGGCGCCCCGGATCGCTATGTCATCCCCGAAACGCGGCTGACGCAGTACGGCTTCAAGGACATGCACCAGTTCCGCAACTGGCGCTGGTACAAGGGCAAGGGCGGCGGGCCGATCGTGGACCTGGGCTCGCACCAGATCGACATCTACAGCTGGTTCCTCGGCGCAAACCCCTCGCACGTGATGGCCAGTGGCGGGCAGCTCTATTACGACCCCAAGACGCACGAGTGGTACGACACCGTGATGGTCGTCTACGACTACGACACCCCGCTTGGCCCGGCCAAGGCGTACTACCAGACGCAGACCACCAACGGCAGCCAGGGCTACTTCGAGAACTTCATGGGCGATCAGGGGACGCTGCTGATCTCCGAGTCGGAGGTGAACAACGCGGGCTCGCTCTATCGCGACCCGAACGCGCCGGCGTGGGACGAGTGGATCCAGAAGGGGTACGTGAGCGCGCCGCAGCTCCAGGAAGTCAAGGAGAAGAGCGACACGGGCGCGATCGCGGACGTGCGCGAGTCGGTGGCGCCGGACCGGCACACGGTGCCCGTCGCGCTGCGCGACCCTTACCACCAGCCCCATCTGCAGAACTTCTTCGACACCGTGCGGGGCAAGGCGAAGCTCAATTGCCCACCCGAAGTCGCGTACGAGACGGCGGTGGCCGTCCTCAAAGTCAACGAGGCGATCGAGGCGGGGTTCCGGCTGTCGTTCAAGGCCGAGGACTTCAAGATCTAGAGGAGAGGGGACATGGAAGACATGAAGCTCTCCCGCGGGCCGATGATCGCGATCACGGTGCTGCGGGTCTTCGTCGGGTGGCACTTCCTCTACGAGGGCCTGACCAAGCTGACGGCGGCCTCGTGGACGTCCGCGGGCTACCTGAAGCAGGCGCGCGGTCCGTTTGCCGAGATGTTCAGGTCGCTGGCGGCCCAGCCGAACCTGCTCGCCAATGCCGACCTCATCACGATGTGGGGGCTGACGATCGTCGGCGCCTGCCTGATCCTGGGCCTGCTCACGCGACTGGCGAGTCTGGCCGGCATCGGCTTCATCCTGCTGTTCTACCTGGCCACCCCGCCCTTTGTCGGCTACTTCTATTCGGTCCCCTCCGAGGGCAGCTACCTGATCGTGAACAAGAACCTAGTGGAAATCGCCGCGCTCGCCGTCATTTTCGCGACGGGCAGCGGACGCTTTGCCGGGCTCGACCGCATCGTGCACGGCCTGCTTGCACGGCGGCCGCGGCTCGCCG
>JAENWD010000441.1 GCA_016650245.1 Vicinamibacteria bacterium | reverse complement strand
GTGCTCGATGATCCACAGAAAGGCCTTCAGCGGCGCCGGGTCGGTGTCGATGAGGCTGATGCCCCAGATGTCGAGGTGCACGGCGCCTGGTAGATGGCCACTGGCGTACTGTTCGGCAGGCCGGAGGTCCAGCAGGAGCGGGTTGGCACCACCTGCGAGCGCGGCCGACAAGGCCTGCGGCGTCACCAGCAGCTCGGGATGTTGGTAGCCCTTCAGGTTCTCTGTCATGCGGTTGTGACTACGCGCAAATGGCCGTCGTCGTCCTCGACGCATCGTTCGGTGCGCAGCTTGTTCACGTGCGCGTGCACGGTCTCGACGGCCACCATGCGCAACGGACCGGTGATCGTCGGATACACGGCCGTCACGATCGAATCGATACTGTCGGCGCCACGCGTAATGGCCGCCAGCACCTCGCGTTCGCGCGAGGCCCTGCGAGCACTATATCGCTCTATCAGCCCGATCGGGTCGTCGATCACCGGGCCATGCGCGGGCAGGACCTGCCGGGGTTCACGCGCCGCCACCCGAGCGAGCGACTCGAGGTAGGCGATGAGGTCCCCACCCCGGGTGCCAGGCACCACGACCGTGCTGCCCTCGATCAGCAGGTCTCCGCCAAACAGCGTGCTCGACCCGGCGTGCCAGAGGCAGATATGGTCTGGCGCATGGCCCGGCGTATGAAGCACCTCGAGCTCGACATCACCGGCAGCCATCACCTGTCCGTTGGCGAGCGGGGTCCACTCGACGGGGTACCGCCTGTCGGCGTCGGGCCACGGCCATTTCAAGAAGACGGCGTCGGGCCATCGCGCGGCAAGGGCCACCGAACCAGATGCATGGTCCGAATGCGCGTGCGTCAGGACGACCTGCCGAAGCGTCTGCCCCACTGCATCGAGGGCCGCCGCGATCGCGTCCAAGTGAGCGGGCGCCCCCACGCCCGCGTCGATGAGCGTGGGCACGTCCCCGGTCAGCAGCCATGTGTGGTTGCCAGCCCCGGTGAGTGGCCCGGGATTTCCTGCATCCAGTCCCACCAGCCCGGGTAAGCGCTCCTGCATGGCCGAAGCGTATGATTGACGGATTCCCTATGTCCACGACCACGTTGCCGTCTGCGATGGAAGCCGCGCGCCAGAGGCTGGATGCCTGGGTGCGCGAAGTGATTGAGTGGCATTTCGATCCGGCGACCGGGTGCCCGTTCTGGCTCAACTGGGCCGCCAACGCCGGCTGGGACCCACGCAAAGAGGTGCACGCCTACGCCGACCTCGACAAGTTCGGCGGGTTCCAGGACGAGTGGCTTCGCGGAGGACCCGTGCGCCAGTGGGTGCCGAAAGGTTACGCGGGCAAGCCTGTGTACATTTTCGAGACCGGCGGCAGCACGGGCGTTCCGAAGGCGCGCATCAACATCGATGACTTCCGGATCGACTACGAGAACTTCAGCAAGACATTGCCCGACGACGCGTTCCCGATGGGCGCCGACTGGATCTCGATCGGCCCCAGCGGGCCGCGCCGCCTGCGGCTGGCCGTCGAGCACCTGTGCCAGCACCGCGGCGGCATCTGCTTTGGCGTGGACCTGGACCCCCGCTGGGTGATCAAGCTCCTCAAGCGCAACGCCTTCGAGGAGGTGGAGCTCTACAAGCGCCACGTCATCGATCAGGCGCTCACGCTGATGAAGGCGCACGACAACATCAAGTGCCTCTTCACGACGCCGAAGCTGCTCGAAGCGCTGTGCGAGCGCGTGTCCGTCAAGAAGTTGGGCATCACCGGCGTCTTCTGCGGGGGCACCGAGATGACGCCGCAGTTCCATCGCTTCGCCGTCGAGGAGCTGCTCGACGGCATCTACTTCGCGCCGACCTACGGCAACACGCTGATGGGGCTGGCGACGCACAAGCCGCCGACGGTGGACGACAACTGGGCGATCATCTATTTCCCGCCGGCGCCGCGGGCGATGATCGAGGTTGTGGACCCCGACGAGCCGACGCGTCTGGTCGGTTACGGCGAGACGGGCCGCGTGCGCTTGACGACGCTGACCAAGGAGTTCTTCATGCCGCGCTTCCTGGAGCGCGACGAGGCGGAGCGCGAAGCGCCGTGCGACCAGTACCCGTGGGACGGCGTGCGGAACGTCAGGCCGTTCTCCAAGTTCGCGACCAACGTCGTCGAGGGCGTTTATTGATGACCCATCTTCCGATTCTTCGTCACGGCGTTGCCTATCGCAGCGTCGATGTGGTCACCGTCGTCCATCACCGCACGCGGCAGCCGTTTGTGCAGATCAGCCAGGCCAACACCGGATTGATCCGGCGCGACTTGCTGCGACAAGACGAGGCGCGTGCTGAACTGGCCGCGATTCCGGCCCGCGACCTGATCGCGATGGCGGCCCACGCCGCCGAGCTGTTCATGACGGCGACGCTACCGCTGGATCCCGTCGATGGGGTCACGCAGTCGCCACAGGATTACGTCGAGCAGCTGTCGTCGACCACCGGGCTGCCGCACGTTCTGGTGCGCCGCAACATGCGCAAGATCCACGGCGTGTTGTCGCAGATGGGCGACGTCATCGCCGGGCTCACACGCGGCCTCGACATCTCGGTGCTCGACACCGGCGTCGGCGAGTCCGACGGCCACCTCTTCAGCTTCTACCCTCGCGGCCATTCGCTCGGCGTCGTGTTGCCGAACAACTCCCCGGGTGTCCACTCGCTCTGGGCGCCGGCCATCGGCATGAAGACGCCGCTGGTCCTCAAGCCCGGCAGCTCCGAGCCGTGGACGCCGTACCGCATCGCCTACGCGCTGATGCAGGCAGGCGTCCCCAAGTCGGCGTTCTGCCTCTATCCCGCCGACCACGCGGGAGGCGGCGAGGTGTTGCGCAGCTCGAGCCGCGGAATGTTCTTCGGCGATGCGTCGGCAGCGCGTCGCTTCAAGGGCGACTCGCGTGTCGAGGTGCACGGCCCGGGCTACAGCAAAGTGGTCATCGGCAACGACCGCATCGACCACTGGCAGGACTACATCGAGGTCATCGCGACCTCAGTCGCGGACAACGGCGGGCGCTCGTGCGTCAATGCGTCCGGGCTCTGGGTCACCGGGCACGCGGAGGCGATCGCGCACGCCCTGGCCAAGCGCCTCAGCCAGGTGGTGCCCCGTGCGGCCGACGACGAGCAGGCGCTGCTTGCGCCGTTTGCGGATGCCGGCGTGCCTGGACGCGTGTCGGCGATGATCGATGCGGACCTTGCGGTCGCCGGTGCGACCGACGTGACCGCGCAGTATCGAGGCGCCGAGCGCGTGAAGACGACGCCCGATGGGACCTACCTGCTGCCGACCGTGATCCTCTGCGACAGCCCGGATCACCCGCTGGCCAACCGCGAGTTCATGTTCCCCTTCGTCAGTGTGGTGCCCGTTGACGAAGACGCGCTGCCCGAACTGATGGGACCGAGCCTGGTCGTGTCGCTCATCAGCGACAACGGCGATCTGCGGGACCGGTTCGTACGCTCGCCGCACGTCGACCGCCTGAACCTGGGACCGATCCCGACCAACCAGATCGGCTGGGATCAGCCGCACGAAGGGAACCTGTTCGATCACCTGTACGGCCGCCGCGCGATCCAGCGCGTGGCGTAACGATGAAGATTCTGTCGATCACCGCCGGGGCCGCGAACATGTACTGCGGCTCGTGCCTGCGCGACAACGCGCTGGCGGCGGAGCTCCTGCGCCGGGGGCACGACGTCACGCTGATGCCGGTTTACACGCCGACGGTGACCGACGAGGCCAACGTCAGCAGCGGCAACCCGGTGCTCTTCGGCGGGATCAGCGTCTATCTCGAACAGTACGTCCCGGTGTTCCGCCACACGCCGCGGCTGCTCGATCGGCTGTGGGATGCAGCGCCGGTCATCAAGGCCTTCGCCGGACGGTCGATGAAGACCGACCCGCGGATGCTGGGCGAGATGACGGTCTCGATGCTCAAGGGCGAGCACGGGCATCAGAAGAAGGAGTTCGACAAGCTGGTCGAGTGGCTGAAGAACGGGCCGCCGCCGGATGTCGTCAACATCCCGAACTCGCTGTTGATCGCGATGGCCGGTCCCATTCGACGGACACTTGGACGCCCCGTCGTCGTCACGATGCAGGGCGAGGATCTGTTCCTCGATGGCCTTCTCGAGCCGTATCGCACGCAGTCGCTCGACTTGATTCGGCGCCAGACGGCTGATGTCGATTTGTTCATCGCGGTCAGCGAGTTCTACGTCGAGCGGATGCACCAGTTCCTCGGCATCCCGCTGGACAAGATCGCCGTTGTGCAATTGGGCATCAACACTGATGGCTTCGAAGGCCCGCGGCCGGAGAATCACGGCATCTTCCGCGTCGGCTACTTCGCTCGAATCGCGCCCGAGAAGGGCCTGCAGGAGCTTGCCGAGGCGTATCGGGTGCTGCGCCAGGAGAAGGGACTCGCGACGTCTCGGCTCGAGGCCGCCGGGTACCTGGGAGACGAGCACAAGAGCTATTTGGCCGGCATCGAGCGACGGATGCGCGAATGGGGCCTGGGCGACGAGTTTCGGTATCACGGCGCGGTCGACCGCACACAGAAGATCGACTTCCTGCGGAGCCTCGACGTGTTGTCGGTGCCCGGACCGTATCCCGATCCCAAGGGCACGTATCTGATCGAGGCGATGGCCGCTGGCACACCCGTCGTGCAGCCGCGCCGGGGCGCGTACGTGGAGATCATCGAGGGCACGGGTGGCGGTCTACTCGTCGAGCCCACCACCGACGGGCTGGCCGAAGGGCTGCTGACGCTGGCACGGCAGCCCGAGCTTGCCCGCACGCTGGGCCGCCGAGGCGCCGAGGGCGTCGCCGCTCACTACTCGGTCGCGCGTGAGGCCGACCGGGTGCTGGAGGTATTCGAAGAGGTGCTGACTTCGTGCTGACCGTTTCCAACGTCACCAAGGACTACCCGACACCCACCGGACCGTTGAGGATTCTCGAGAACGTCTCGTTCTCGATGGCGCCTGGCGACGCGGCCGCGATCATGGGGCCGTCTGGCAGCGGAAAGAGCACGCTGCTCTATATCCTCGGCGCGCTCGACCGGCCCACCAGCGGCACCGTGACGCTGGGCGGCGACGACCCGTTCACGCTCGATGCCAACGCGCTGGCGGCGTTCCGCAATCGGCGGATCGGCTTTGTCTTCCAGGACCACGCGCTGCTACCCCAGTGTTCGGTGCTCGAAAACGTGCTGGTGCCGACGCTGGTGGGCGCGCCCGACTCGGACGCGCCCTCACGCGCGCAGGCGCTGCTCGACCGCGTCGGGCTCGGCAGCCGTCTCGGCCATCGGCCCGCGCAATTGTCGGGTGGCGAGAAGCAGCGCGTCGCCATCGCGCGCGCGCTGGTGCGTCAGCCGCAGTTGCTGCTTTGCGACGAGCCGACGGGCACTCTGGACGCTGGGTCAGCCGATGCCGTCGCGACGCTGCTCTTCGAGCTGCACGAGGCTCAGAAGACGGTGCTGGTCGTCGTGACTCATAGCGACGTCCTGGCCGCGCGGTTCTCCGTCCGCTTCCACCTCCAGCAGCGGACACTCGTCCGCCGGTAGCGCCATGTCATCCGGCGCGCTGATTCTTTGCGGGCTCCGTTACTACTGGCGGACGAACTTGGCCGTCATCGCCGGCGTGGCCATCGCGGTGTCTGTCCTAGCGGGCGCGCTGCTGGTCGGCGAGTCGGTCCGCGCAAGCCTCCGTGGGCTGGTGGACGAGCGCCTTGGGCGCACGTCCGTGGCCGTCACGGGCCAGGGGTTCTTCCGGCAGGTCCTGGGCGACGAACTCAAGAAGTCCGACGGCTTTTCGACGCGGTTTGCCGACGCCGCGACGCTGATTGCCATCGACGCCTCGATCACCCACGAGCCCAGCGGCCGCGAGGCGTCGCGCGTCCAGGTGTACGGCATCGACGCGTCGTTCTTTCGACTCCACGGCGTGAATGGCGTCGAGGCGCCCACCGGCCGGCAGGCGCTGCTCAGCCCAGGTCTGGCCGCCGAGCTCGGCGCTGCGGCCGATGATGGGCTCCTGCTGCGCGTGCAGAAGCCGTCGGCGATCCCTGCCGACACCCTTGCCGGACGCCGCAGCGACACCTCGCGAGCCGTGCGCCTGACGACACGCGAGACGCTGCCGGCCGATCGGATGGGCGAGTTCACGCTGCGGCCGCAGCAGGAGGCGGTTCGCGCCGTCTTCGTGCCCATCGCGCGATTGCAGCGCGACCTCGACCTGGCGGGGCG
The DNA here is from genome assembly GCA_016650245.1 of Vicinamibacteria bacterium. Taxonomy (GTDB): domain Bacteria; phylum Acidobacteriota; class Vicinamibacteria; order Vicinamibacterales; family JAENWD01; genus JAENWD01. Next base: position 4,338 of record JAENWD010000441.1, on the reverse strand, counting down.
AGCCAACCTCCTGCTCCTCTCCGCCAAGGGTGACGCGGCGCCAGAGGCCGCGGCAGCCGAACGGCTGTTGAACGCGGCCGCGACGTTCGAAGACCTCGGCCTGCGGCTGGTGTCCGCCCAGGCCCAGCACGCGTGGGTGCTTGAAAGCGAGACCGGTCTGCTCAGCGATTCTCTCGTATCGACCGCTCGGAGTCTGGCCAGCCGGCTCGGGTTCGCCGACGTACGAGTGCTGACCTACCTCGCAAACACGATTCGGATTGGCGGGCGCGAGGTGCCCTACTCCGTCGTGGCCGGGGTCGATCCGCGCCTCTACGAACAGGCGTCGCAGCACACACGCTCTCCGCTTGCGCCAGTCCAGACTCCGCGCCCGCCGATCTGGCTCAACGCGTGGGCCGCTGCGGACTTGCAGGCCAAGGCAGGCGATGAGGTCACGCTCGAGTACTACCTCTGGTCCGACGACAGCGGGCTTCAGACGTCGAGCGCGACGTTCAGCTACGTCGGCAGCGTGCCAATGGAGGGCGCCGGCGGCGACCGCAGCCTGACGCCGGAATATCCCGGGCTCACGGACGCGCCGCGTATCGGCGATTGGGATCCGCCGTTCCCGGTCGACCTCAAGCGCATCAGGCCCGCCGATGAGGCGTACTGGGAGCAGTACCGAACCGCGCCGAAAGCGTTCATCACCACCGCGACCGATCTCTGGCCCTCGCCGTACGGCACGACGACATCGTTGCGCATCTACGTGACGCGCTCGACCTCGCTCGACGCCGCCAGGAACGCGTTTGCCACGGCGCTGCGGAATGCCTACACGCCCGCGGTCGCCGGCCTGGTCGTCCAACCCGTGCGCGCGCAAGCGCTGGCCGCTTCGCGCGGCTCGACCGACTTCGGCGAGTACTTCACCTACTTCTCCTTCTTCATCGTCGTCTCGGGGCTCCTGCTGAGCGGGCTCTTCTTCAAGCTCGGGCTCGAGCAACGCGTGCGCGAAGTGGGGTTGCTCTTCGCGCTCGGTTTCACGCCTGCACGGGTGCGCCGGTTGCTCGGCGCTGAGGGGCTCGTATTGGCCGGCATCGGCGCCGTGGCCGGAATGGCCGGCGCGGTTCTTTTCGGCGCGACGATTCTCTATGGGCTTCGCACGTGGTGGGTGGACGCCGTGGGGACGACGCGGCTGACATTGGCGATCTCGGTTGTCCCCCTCGTGCTTGGCGCCCTGGGCGGACTTGTCGCAGCCGCCATCACGCTGACGTTGACGCTGCGGCGCCTGGGCACGTCGGCGCCGAAGGATCTGCTGTCGGGCCTGGCATTGATGGCGTCGCCGACGCCGAAAGCATCCGGCACCGCGCGTCCATGGCTGCGCTTCGCGGCAGGCCTGATGCTCGCGCTGTCGCTAGTCGCGGCCTCGGTGGCTGGCGCAGTGCCACAAACGGCCGCGTTCTTCGCGGCCGGCGGCGTGCTGCTGGTGGCCCTGCTCCTGACGCTGTCGGCGTCGCTGCGACGAGCGCCGGCCGGCACCATCGGCGGCCACGGGCCGATGGCGGTCGCGCGACTCGGCATCCGCCAGGCCACGGCGCATCCCAGTCGGAGCGTGTTGTCCATCGCGCTCATCGCCTTTGCGACCTTCGTCATCGTGTCGGTTGGCGCCTTCAAGCGAGGGGCGCCGGAGAACGACCGCGACCCGCAGAGCGGAACCGGCGGATACACGCTGTTTGCCGAGTCGGTCGTGCCCGTGATGTTCGATCCGGGGACACCAGCCGGCCGGCGGGAGCTCGGTCTCGAGTCGGGCGTGGCGGCGGGGCTTCAGCCCCGCGTGCTGGACAACGCCACGATCATGCGTTTCCGGCTGCGGCCCGGCGAAGATGGCAGCTGCCTGAACCTCTACAAGCCGACCAGCCCGCGCATCGTCGCGCCCGCGCGTCCATTCGTGGACGCCGGCGGCTTCCGGTTCGCGGCATCGATGGCGGCGAATGACGCCGAGCGGCAGAACCCGTGGCGCCTGCTCGACCGAACGTTTCGGGACGGCGCTGTACCGGTCATCGGCGACGCCAACTCGCTGCAGTACGTCCTGCATGTCGGCGTCGGCGAGGACTTCGTGCTGCCAGGGCCAGGAGGCCAGCCGGTCGTCCTGCGCGTGGTCGCGGCGCTCTCCGACAGCCTGTTCCAGTCGGAGCTCGTCATCGCAGAGACGCAGTTCGTGCGGCTGTTTCCGCGGCTGGAAGGCTACAGGTTCTTCACGATTCGCGGGGCTGAAGGACGTAGTACGGAGCTAGCCACCGCACTCGAGGATGGCCTGGCCGACTACGGGTTCGACGCGCAGTCGACCGCCGCGCGCCTGGCGTCCTACCACCGGGTCGAGAACACCTACCTGTCGACGTTCCAGGCACTGGGTGGGCTCGGTCTGCTCCTGGGCACTCTGGGCCTTGGGGCGATTCTGCTGCGCAATGTGCTCGAGCGTCGCCGCGAGCTGGCGCTCCTGCAGGCGGTGGGCTACGGGGGACGCGCGCTGGGTCTGATGGTGGTCGCCGAAAGCGTCGTGCTGATGGCAGCCGGCATCGCCACGGGCACGCTCAGCGCGCTGGTTGCGGTCGCTCCGGCGCTAGCGGCCCGCGCCACGAGCCTGCCGATCGGATCGACCGTGGTAGTGCTCGCAGGCGTCTTCGCCGCGGGACTCATCTCGTCGCTCGTCGCCACCCGCGCCGCGGCGGCGAGCCCGTTGCTGGCGTCGCTCAAAGCTGACTGATGGTCCACGTACGCCAACCGCAGAGACACGGAGAACACGGAGGCTACACAGAGAATTCCTTAGGGTCTTCAGGCCCCAAAATGATCTCTGTGCGTGCTCTGTGAACTCTGTGTCTCCGTGGTTGGCGTACGTGATCAGCTAATTGTCCAGAGCGTCAGGCTGTTGGCGTCACGCACGAACAACTGATTTCCCACCAGCGCGGGATGCGCCCAGGTGCTGCTGTCGGCGATGTCGTAGCGTGTGACGACGTCGAAGGCGGTGGCGCTGTCGCGCGCGACGATGAGTTCGCCTTCGGTGGTCTGGATCAGCGTGTAGCCAGGGACACGAATCAAGGCCGCGTTCTCCGCTTCGCGCCCACGTGTCGTCCACAGCGTCTTGCCCGTCTTCACGTCGAGGGCGAAGAACTGGCCGCGGTTGCGTTGCGCCAGACCCACCAGTCGTTCGCCAGGACGGGCGAGGACTTGGGGCCCGGCCCGTGCGAGGCAGCTGCGGGGTTCACCTTGTAGGGCGCGGCATGGGCGTCGTTCCAAAGGGGCTTGCCGGTGGCGGCGTCGTAGGCGGTGATCGTCTCGTTGTCTCCCGTCCGGGCATGGACGAAGACGCGGCCGTCGGCGACGACCGGCGTCGCGTACCCGCTGCCGACTGCGACCTTCCACTTCTGCGTGAGCGTCGCCGGCCAGGACGAGGGCGCCTGTGCCGCCGCCACGCCGTCGCGGGCGGGACCGCGCCACTGGGGCCATTGCTGCGCCGACTGGGCGTCTACGTTCACGTACGCCAACCACAGAGACACGGAAACACAGAGGACGCACAGAGTCTTTCTGTTATTCGGATTTGATTCGCCCAAGTACATCTCCGTGTGGCCTCCGTGCTCTTGGCGTCTCTGTGGTTGGCGTACGTGGACTACTGGGGTATGAACACCACGGAGGTCACGCCATTGTTTGGAGCGTCGTCAATTTCCTGGCCCGCGACGCCGGCGCCGAGAAGGTGGCACCGGTAACCGCGCGCTCGCATCTCGGCGATGAACCGCGCAGGGTTGACGCCGGAGACACGGTCGAGCTGCAGCGGGTGCAGCTCGGACAGGATCACCGGGCGGTCGGCCCTGAGCAGCGCATCAGCTCCGCGAAACGCCAGCGGCTCGGCCCCCTCGATGTCGGCCTTGATGAAGCTGATGGGGCGCGGCAGCGACAGCCCGCCCAGCGCGACGACCGGGACCGTGCAGGTGGCGTGTCCCCCGGGGACATCGCCGTGTCCCTGAAGAAATGCGCCGCCGCTGTTGATCGTATTGGGAGCGTAGACCAGCGGCAGCGAGCCCGGGGCGGCTCCGACGGCCGAGCGCTCCAGTCGCACTCGGCCCTCGAAGTGGTTCTCGCGGATCGACCGTTCAAGGCACTCCGCGTTGAGCTCGAAGGGCTCGAAGGCCGTGACGGTCCCACCGGGACCGACTGAGTCGGCCAGGTGCATCGCGAAATAGCCGATGTGGGCGCCGCAGTCCACGACGTGCTGGCCGGGCTCGACAGTGCGGCGGATGAAGTCCAGTTCGTTGAGCTCGTAGCGGCCGCGCAGGATGTTGATGCCGATGGCGTGGTCGGAGAGATCGATCCAGAGGC
>JAENWD010000440.1 GCA_016650245.1 Vicinamibacteria bacterium | reverse complement strand
CCGTGAGGAAGGCGGCCGTGCAGAGCGCGTTGCGCGGCGCGGCCGAGGTGCCGCTGGACGTGATGCGCGCGTGTCAGGCCGGCCTGACCGCGGCGATCGACGTCGCGCGCCACGGCAATCCATTTGCGGGCAGCGACGTCGGCGTCGCCCTGGAGCTGCTTTGCGCCGGCCTGCGCGGCGCGGCGCTCAACGTCCGCGCGAACCTGGGAAGCATCGAGGACGCCGGCTGGGTGGCCGGCGTGCGGAGCGAAATGGAACGCCTTGAAGCCGCCGCGCCGCTGCTGGCCGCCGACGCCCGCGCCGCGCTCTAATTCAACGTCAACACCACCACGTCCACCGTGAACGTCCACGGCCGCTTGTACCCAGGCGCCAGCAGGATATCGCGCGTGTAGACGCCGTCCACGTCGATGCGGCGCTGGAGCCGCGTCACCGAGATCGCGTCTTCGGCGATGGGCAGGTGCCGCTCGGCCGCCAGCTCCATCACCCGCTTCTTGATCTCCGGGATCGGCTCCCTTTCGCCAAACTGCGCCACCTGCTGCACGGCGTCGGTGAACTGGTAGTGGTCCCAGTAGGCCGACCCCACCTGGTAGGCGGCGTGGATGACGAGCGCGGCAATGGCAAGCTTGATGATGATGCGCATAGCAGCCTTCAGTCTTCAGCCTTCAGCTTACCGGATCTGGTGGAAGATCCTCTCCCACCTGGTCCGCGTGAAAAAGTGTGTGACGACGTTGACGACCCCGCTGACGGCGGCCCCCAACCCTTCGCGCTGGTAGGCGTCGCGATCGGACTCGAACGACCAGTACACCATCAGCGCCCTGCCCTTCACGTTCTCTCGCGGCAGAAAGCCCCACCAGCGGCTGTCCTGCGAGTTGTCGCGGTTGTCGCCCATCATGAAGTACTGGTTGGCGGGCACGGTGACCGGGCCGTAGTTCTCGCGCACGTCGTAGGCGGCCACCTCCTGTCCCGCGGCGCTGGGCGGGATCAGGAAGTGCACGTACGGCTCGTCAATGGGTGTGCCGTTGATGTAGACCTTCTTGTGTTTCAACTCCAGGGTCTCGCCCGGCAGGCCGATCACCCGCTTGATGAAGTCCCGCTCGGGCTCTTCCGGGTACTTGAACACCACGATGTCGCCGCGCCTGATGCCGCGCACCGGCAGCAGCGCGCGCTCGAGCGCGGAGGGCGCCGGGCCCAGCACGAACTTGTTCACCAGCAGGTGGTCGCCCACCAGCAGGTTGTTCTCCATCGACCCGGTGGGGATCTTGAAGGCCTGCACGACGAACGTGCGGATGAACAGCGCCAGGATCACCGCGATGGCGATCGACTCGAAATATTCGCGCGCGGTCGACTTACGATGAGCAGTCATAGGCGTTCACAATCACGAAGGCACGAAGGCGCGAAGGAATATTCGGGGGCTGATCATTCGCCGACCTTCAACACCGCCAGGAACGCCTCCTGCGGTATATCGACCTGTCCGACGCGCTTCATGCGGCGCTTCCCTTCCTTCTGCTTCTCCAGCAGCTTGCGCTTGCGGCTGATGTCGCCGCCGTAGCACTTGGCCAGCACGTTCTTGCGCAGCGCCTTCACCGATTCGCGCGCGATGATGCGCTGGCCGATGGCCGCCTGGATCGCGACGTCGAACATCTGCCGCGGAATCAGCTCCCGCATCTTGGACACCAGCGCCTTGCCGCGCTCGTAGGCCGAATCGCGATGGAGAATCAGCGACAGCGCGTCTACCGGCTCGGCGTTGACCAGGATGTCCATCTTCACCAGCGGCGACTCCACAAAGCCGGTGACGTGGTAGTCCAGCGACGCGTACCCCCGCGACATCGTCTTCAGCCTGTCGTAGAAGTCCAGCACCACCTCGGCAAACGGCAGCTCGTAGGTGATGAGCACGCGGTCCGACGCCAGGTATTCCAGCCCCTTCTGCACGCCGCGCTTGTCCTGGCACAACTGCAGGATGTTGCCCACGAACTCGGACGGCGTCAGGACCATCGCGGTGATCACCGGCTCTTCGAGTTTGGTGATGCGGCCGACGTCTGGCAGTTTCGCCGGGCTGTCGATCTCCTGCACGACCCCATCGGTGGTGGTGACACGGTACAGCACGCTGGGCGCGGTGGTCACCAGGTTCTCGAACTCGCGTTCCAGGCGCTCCTGCACGATCTCCATGTGCAGCAGGCCCAGGAAGCCGCAGCGGAAGCCGAAGCCCAGCGCGGTGGACGTCTCCGGCTCGAAAAACAGCGAGCTGTCGTTCAGGCGCAACTTCTCCAGCGCCTCGCGCAGTTGCGAGTACTCGTGGCCTTCCACCGGGTACAGCCCGGCAAAGACCATCGGCTTGAGTTCCTTGAAATCGGGCCACGCTTCTGCCGCCTGCCGCGCGGTTTCGGTGACCGTGTCGCCGATCTGCGCGTCGCGCACGTTCTTGATGTTGGCCGTGATGAAGCCGACCTCCCCCGGCCCCAGCTCGGTAGCCGGGATCGGCTTGGGCGAGAACACGCCCATCGACTCGATCGGGTAGTCCATTTTGGTCGCCATGAAGCGCAGCTTGGTACCCAGCGTCAGCGTGCCCTCGAACACGCGCACGACGATGATGACGCCGCGGTAGGAGTCGTACCAGGAGTCGAAGATCAGGGCCTTGAGCGGCGCGGCGGGGTCGCCCTTGGGCGCGGGCATGCGCGCGACGATGGCTTCGAGGATCTCGTGGGTGCCGATGCCTTCCTTGGCGCTGGCGAGGATGGCGCCGGTGCCGTCCAGGCCGATGATGTCTTCGATCTGGCGGCGGGCTTCCTCGGGCTGGGCGCTGGGCAGGTCGATCTTGTTGATGACCGGGATGATCTCGAGGCTGCTGTCGACCGCGAGGTACGCGTTCGCCAGCGTCTGCGCTTCCACGCCCTGGCTCGCATCCACCAGCAGGAGCGCGCCTTCACACGCGGCAAGCGACCGAGTGACCTCGTACGAGAAGTCCACGTGGCCGGGCGTGTCGATCAGGTTCAGGACGTATTGCTGCCCGTCATCCGCCGTGTAGTTCAGGCGGACGGGGTGAGCCTTGATCGTGATGCCGCGCTCGCGCTCGAGGTCCATGGAGTCCAGGACCTGTGCCTCCATCTCGCGGGCCTGCAGCGCCCCAGTGTATTCCAGGAAGCGGTCGGCCAGGGTGGACTTGCCGTGGTCGATGTGCGCGATGATCGAGAAATTCCGGATGTTCTGCTGGTTCAAGGACTTGGCTCGGCTCCCGGCGGAAGGGCCGGCCTTTCATTATGCCAGAGGACATCGGGTTGGGCCGGGTTGGGCCGGGTTGGGCCGGGTTGGGCCCGGTTGGGTCAGGTTGGCCTCAGCCAAACACGCGGGCTATGAAGGCCCACATCAGGCCCACGACCAGCACCAGCACCACGACGATCATCGACAGCACGTCCAAGCCGATCGTCAGCGGCGGCCGCTGTCGGCCGCCGACCAGTCCTTTGGCCATGATCCACTGCCTGACTCTTGGTTGTCAGCGCGTTAGACCCCGTCCATCTGGTTTTGTTCCGCCGGCAAAGCGTTGGTGCCACGTGTCAGGTCGGTGACTACTTCAAGGTGAACGTCATCTCGATGGTGACGAGGACTGGGACCGGCTTGCCGAGCGTGCGGCCTGGTCACCCTCTACTCACCGACCTTGCCGTTAGGCAAGACGACGACCTCAATCCACACGGTGCCTTCGATGCCGCGGTCGCGCGCATCTGCCGTGTACTTCGGCCGCACCTCCTTTTTGACTCGAGGCAACTCGACTCCGCTGCCTGGCTTGAACACCGTTGTCGCGTCTGGCTGCTGCGTCGGAGGGACCAACGTCGAGCGGTCGGCGCGAGCGTTGGTCTCGAGGCCCAAGGCACCAACTCGCGCTTGCCGCACCCACGGGTGTGCGCAGAGCGCGAAAAGGAAGCGGTCGGCCAGGGTGGACTTGCCGTGGTCGATGTGCTAACCGCGATTACCCTCACCGGGCGCCGGCAGCGGCCGCGGCGTGCCATCGCCGCCAAGACACGAACACATCGAGTACGCGTTTGGCTGACGCATCTTGGGGGAGGGCCGGCGCGACGTCGACTTGCAATCGCGCTGCTAAGCCTCCGTGGCGCAGGCTCGACTGACCCAATGACGGACAAACCGTCGCGATTCGTGGCCAGTGGTGCAGCTCGGGCTCAGATCGGACGCCCCAACCGTGCTCGCCCGGGTTCGACAACGACGAACGAGCCGAAAAGTCTGTCGCCGAACTCCGCGACGACGGTCACGATCGCGGCGCCGAGCGCGCTTCTCGCGCCCGCCGGGTACCGAATCAGCATGACGCCAGACGTTGAATGGCCGGTCGCGTAGGCGAGCCGGCCGAAGTCCTTGTCTTCCGTCAACAGCACGCGGGACTCGGAATCAGCCAGTGCCGTGACGATGTGGTCCTCGGCCCCTGGTGTCAGGTCCGACACAGTAACGACGTCGTGCCCGGCAGCCCTCAAGGCGCGGACGACCGCGAAATCGCAGCTCTCGTCCGCAACGAACCGCACCGGGTTCAGCTCCGCGGATCGTCTTGCGCCGCGTGGACGAAGATCACCTCTTCGTGCGCCAAGGTATCGGCCGCGTAGCGCATCGCGGCCTGAATGTCCTCGCGGGTGAGGCGGGGATACGCATCGACGAGCTCCGACTCGGACGCTCCCTCGCTCAGCTTGCGAAGGAGTAGCTCGACCGGGATGCGAGTCCCACGGACAACGGGCTTACCCAGCATCACGCGGGGGTTGATCTCGATTCGGTCTGTCAGGGTCATGTCGGTTCTGCACCTCGCCTCGCGGACGCTT
>JAENWD010000439.1 GCA_016650245.1 Vicinamibacteria bacterium | reverse complement strand
GGCCACGTCACGACCGGGTTCACTGGAATCACCGCCGAGGCGCGCGCGCCCTCGCGCACCAGCCGGTGAAGGGTCGGCACCGGCGTGCGCGGGTTGTCGAGCGCGACGGCAGGAAATCCGTCGAGGCTGATCAGGATGACACGGCGGTCTGAGTTGACCTTCGGAGGTGGCCCTTGCCCCTCTGCCGTGACCAGAGCGAGAGTGACGAGAACCGCCGAGGCCGTGACAAACCCGAGTCGCTTCATACGTGTCAGCTTATCGCGATTGATAGTCTCAGAGATTCCCCAATCCGCGGATCCTTGAAGGACTCCGGTCTCGCCGTAGCGCGAAGCGAGAAGGCGGATGCTAAGATTCGCGCGGCTCACATCCATGGCGGCAGGCACCTACACGCAAGTGCTCGGCGAACGCGGTTTCCGCGCGTTCCTGTGGACGCAGTTCCTGGGCGCGTTCAACGACAACGTGTGCCGGTTGGTGATCTCGATGGTGGCCATGGCCGCGGCCGGCGCCACTGGCACGGCCAGCGGCCATCTGCCCTGGGTCACGGCGGTCTTCGCGCTGCCGTTCCTGCTGTTTTCCGGCTACGCCGGGCAGCTGGCCGACACGCATAGCAAGCGCACGGTGCTTGTCGTCACCACCGTGCTTGAAGTCGCGGCGATGGCCGTCGGTATCGTGGCGTTCATGAACGGCCGGCTCGAATGGATGCTGGTTGTGCTGTTCCTGATCGCGACGCAGTCGGCATTCTTCAGCCCGGCCAAGTACGGCATCGTCCCCGAGATCGTGCCGGAGCGTGCGCTGTCGCGCGCCAACGGATTGCTCGAGATGAGCACGTTTGCGGCGATCGTCCTCGGTTCGGCCGCGGGCACCGCGCTCTACGCGCTCTGGGATGAGCGCCTGCCGGCGATCGGCCTGGCGTTGACTGCGGTGGCCGTCGTCGGCGCGGCGGTCAGCATCGGCATCCCACGCGTGTCGCCCGCGCGCCACGCCGTGCCGCTTCGGTGGAACCCATGGTCGGGCCTGTCGGCCGGCGTCGAGCGGCTGACGAGTGAGCGCACGCTGTGGATGACGGCGCTCGGCGTGGCGTGGTTCTGGTTCCTTGGCGCGCTGCTGCAAATGGCGGTGCTTGCGGCGGGACGTCAGGTCATGGGGCAAACTGATGGCGCGATTGCCGCGATGAGCGCCTGGCTGGCCATTGGCGTCGGAGGCGGGAGTCTCGCGGCAGGACGATGGTCGGGCGACAAGGTGGAGCTTGGCCTGGTCCCGTTTGGGTCCTTCGGCATGGGCGTTGGCGCCCTGGCCCTTGTCTGGGCGATGCCGTCGTACCCGCTGGCGTGCGCGGCGCTGGCTGTCCTGGGGTTTGCCGGGGGGCTGTTCACCGTGCCGCTCCACGCGCTGCTGCAGCAGAAGCCGGCGGTGGGGGAGAGAGGATCGGTCTTTGCCGTCAGCAACCTGCTGAGCACGGTCGCGATCCTGGTGGCCAGCGGGTCGATGTGGTACCTGGACCGCGTCGCCGGCGTGGCGCCCGACCGCGTCATCCTGGCCTTCGGCGCGTTTCAGCTCGTCGCCAGCGGCTACGTGCTGTGGCTGCTGCCAGACTTCTTCCTTCGCTTCTCGCTGCTGCTGCTGACGCACACGCTCTATCGTGTCGAGGTCCAGGGCGTCGAGCATGTGCCGTCACGCGGCCCGGCGCTGCTGGTGTGCAATCACCTGTCGCACGTGGACGGCTTCCTGATCGGCGCGTGCGTGCAGCGCTTCATCCGGTTCATGGTCTACCGGCCGTACTTCAACCTGCCGGTGGCGCATCAGTTGTTGACGATGATGAGGGCAATCCCGGTGGCGGGCGGCAACCGGCAGGAGGTCCTGGCCTCGATCGCGCAGGCGCGCGCCGAGCTGGAACGCGGCCACGTCGTCTGCATCTTTGCGGAGGGCGCCATCAGCCGCACCGGCAACCTGCTGCCGTTCAAGCGGGGCTTCGAGCGCATCGTCGATGGGTTGGACATCCCGATCATTCCCGTCTGCCTGGATCGGCTGTGGGGCAGCGTCTTCAGCTTCAAGCAGGGTCGTTTCTTCTGGAAGTGGCCCGAGCAAGTGCCGTATCCCGTGTCGGTGAGCTTCGGCGCGCCGATGCCGGCCACGACGTCAGCCGGTGATGCGCGCCAGGCGATTGCCGAGCTGTCCAGCGACGCGATGACGCGCCGACTGGATCGACGCAGCGTCCTGCATCGGCGTGTCATGCGCACGGCCAAGCGGCATTGGGGCCGCTTTGCGATGGCCGACACCTCGGGGCGGGAGCTGTCGTACGGTCGAATGCTGGTGGCCGCGTTGCTGCTATCGCGATGGGTGCGGCATCGCTGCGCCGGTCAGTCGATGGTGGGCCTGCTGCTGCCGGCCTCGATTCCGGCGGCGCTGGCCAATCTCGCCGTGCTCATCGCCGGCAAGGTGCCGGTGAACCTGAACTTCACGGCAGGGCGCGAGGCGATGGCGGCCGCCATCGCGCAGTGCGACATCTCGACGGTGATCTCGTCGAAGCAGTTCCTGGTCAAGGCCAAGCTCGACGCGCCAGGCGGCACGGTGCTGCTCGAAGATGTCATGCCGACGTTCACCGCGGCCGACAAGGTCCGCACGTTGCTTGCGGCGCGGCTGCTGCCGACGCGGTGGCTGATCCGGCGTTACGCGCCAGAGATGCACGGCCCGGACGACATGGCCACGGTGATCTTCTCGAGCGGCAGCACGGGCCAACCCAAGGGCGTGATGTTGTCGCACCGCAACGTCATCGCGAACCTCGAAGGCATGGGCCAGGTCTTCTGGGTGACGCCGAAGGACAGGATGATCGGCGTGTTGCCGTTCTTCCACTCGTTTGGCTTCACCGGCACCCTGTGGTTCCCGCTGGTCTCGGGGTTCGGCACGCTCTTTGTGCCAAATCCGATGGACGCCAAGGCCGTCGGCGAGATCGCCGACAAGCACGAGGCGACAATTCTCATCGGCACGCCGACGTTCTACCAGGCCTACATCCGCAAGTGCGAGCCGCGGCAGTTCCGCGCGCTGCGCTATGGAATCGTGGGCGCAGAGAAGCTGCGCGAGCCGATCGCGCGGGGCTTCCGCGAGCGCTTCGGCATCGACCTGCTCGAAGGCTACGGCTGCACCGAGATGGCGCCGGTGGTGTCGGTTAACGTGCCCGACGTCGAATACGCGCGGCAGACAGGCAGCAAGGCCGGCTCGGTGGGCCACCCGCTGCCGGGTGTCGTCGTGCGCGTCGTGGACCCGGAGTCGCGGGCACCGGTGACGCAGGGCGACCCGGGGTTGTTGCTTGT
>JAENWD010000438.1 GCA_016650245.1 Vicinamibacteria bacterium | reverse complement strand
CCCTGGCGTGCATGTGAACATCAAGGGCACCCTGTTTGTATCGTTCAAGGAAGCCGGGCCTTGGGGAATGCAGCCAGTTCAGAGCGTCTTGCTTAATAGCCTCGATCTCGTCAATAAGACGGTTCAGGGGCTGTGGCCCTTCATGAAATGACGCTTGGGCCTGTGCGTCAAGTATGTTATTGCCCTCGCGAGGCTGGGTGCGACAGCTCCAGAGGCTCGGTGCGTAAGCTCCTGAGGCCAGCAGCGACGCTCCTGCGGGCCCTACGCTGCCTGTTTGACTCTCCGCGAGGTCTTTTTCGAAAACTCGCGCACGGCCAGGTCGGCGGCGGTGTAGCGTGTCGGCACCCCCGGCGGCTTCACCTGTTCCACCCGCACGCCCGGCTCCACATCCACCGGGTGGTCCGACAACACCTCGATATAGCGCTGCGGAAACGACGGGAAGTGCCGGAACGCGGCGCCGGTGACGCGGCCAAAGCGCGCGTTGAGCTCGACAAAGTCGTGCGTCAGAAACTGGGTGAGCGCCGGGTCGGGCCGGCAGGCCAGGTACTGCTTCACCAGCCGCGCGACGTCGCGGAAAAACTGCGGGCTGTGCGTCCGCGTCGAGACGCGGCCCCTGCCCAGCGGTAGCTTGCGGATGCCCTGCATCGACGGGTCCACGTGGTAGAGCTCGTGGACGATGGTGTCGAGCTTGGCCACCCAGGGGGCGGCGCCTGAATAGACGTGTTCCTTCTGCGCGCGGGCCAGCGTCTGGTCGCAGAAGCGCGGCAGGCAGAACGAGATCAGGTAGTCGATGCGAGAAGAGCCCACCTCGACCATGGGCGACTTGGTGACGAACCACTCCGAGCGGCGGGTCATCTGCCCGGTACGGCGATCGCGCCAGAAGTAGTAGCTCGGCTCGCTCGACGGCAGGCCCAGCGCGTGGCACGTCGCGTAGGCGCCTTCCGCGTCGGACCGGCCCAAGCGCGCAAACACCAGGACACGCGACAGATCGATGTACGTCAGATCGGGGACGCGCGCGATCACGTCCGCCATCAGACGCACGATGTGGTCGGTGTAGTTGATCATCCCATGCGCCGGCGAGTGCCACCGCGCTCCTGATCCATCGGTCGCACGCTCGAGCGTCGTTATAGCGTCGGTCATATCGGGTGTCAAGAACGGCCTTCCGCCTTCCGCCTTCAGGCTAACGCATCATGCGCGCCGCCACTTTGCGCGCGAGCAAACGTCGCGCCGTCTGCCTGCGGTTGAGCTGGTTGCGACGGCGGCGGATTCTCCGGGGTGGGACGTCCGCTCTCGGGCGTGGGCAGGTCAGGTGTGGATGGCGACTCGGCCGGTGGCGTCACGGCGCCCATGCGCCGCAGGACGATCTGCTGGCGCCGTCGCAGCCGCGGCGTCGGGTGCCCCGGGTTGTGCACACGGGGGTTGATGATCGCGCCGGCCAGCAGCGCCGCCTGCTCGGCCGACAGTCCCGCCGCCGAGGTGCCGAAGTACGTGCGCGCCGCGGCCTCGGCGCCGTAGATGCCGTCGCCCCACTCGATCACGTTGAGGTAGAGCTCGAGGATGCGCCGCTTGGTGAGCGAGGCTTCCAGCTTGCGGGTGATCAGCAGCTCGCGCAGCTTGCGAATGGGGTTGCGCGACGGCGACAGGTAGAGGTTCTTGGCCAGTTGCTGCGTGATGGTGCTGCCGCCGCGGAGCTGCTTGCCTTTCTCGAGACTCTGCTCGATGGACTCTTTCAACTGCTCCACGTCAACGCCGTCGTGTTCCCAGAACGCCGAGTCTTCAGCCACCAGCACCGCGCGGCGCAGGTTGGTGGAGATCCGCTCATAGCGCACCCACCGCTGCACGCGCCGGGGCGCCTTGCCGTCGGCCCGCGCCGCGCGCGCGCGCAGCTCGATGAACGCGGTGGTCGGCGGATTGGTCCTCGCCAGCACGCGCACGTCGGGCAGCGACAGGTAGAGATAGGAGAGGTACACGAAGACCGCCGCCGGCGCGGCCATCGCGATCTTCTTCCAGGGAAGACTGCGGAACGTCGAAGCGCGTGGCAAGAGATCGGACTGATTATACGGGTGGATCGGGTGGATCGGGTGGATCAGGTGGATCAGGTTGATCGGGTTGCACGCCGCGCGGCCGCAGTACGCCCGCACGAACTAGCCGCGCCAGGCGCGCCCCGTCGATGAGAGCGCTGAGCTGATTCTTGGCTTCAGTAATACTGGCGCGTTTCATCTAGCCATCTTAGCCGGATGAAAGACACTTACAAGCCTAGTCAAAACCCGCCGGGCGCGGCAGAAACACTCCCGCAACGCTCATCAGAATTCCAAGGAGGGTCAGCGTTCCCATGACAACCGCCCACGCCCGGTGCGGGTGCCGATGCCAGGCGGTGAGCAGCAACGAAAAGACCAGCGTCTGAAGCAGGATCTCAGGAAGCCCTCGCAGGTGCGAGGCGATGGGGATCGTCGTGTAGATCATCCCTTCCACCGATCCCGGCGCGGCGCCGGCGGTGGAGAAGATCGCCAGACCCACCAGCAAGCCCCACAGTGTCAGCCAGCCATGTCGATCGGCCAGAAACACACTCCGGAAGGGATACAGCGCGAGAGCGAAGATGAGCCCGCGGAACACCTGCAAGGCCGGGCCCGCCGCGACCCACCTGGAGCTGACTGGCCGCATCAGGCAGGAGAACCCTGCTGATTGGAACAGGGCTCCATAGTCCAGGAGCGTGTACGCGAGCATGCCCGCAACAAAATAGGTGACCACGTGACACGACGTCACGCGGGCCAGAAAGCGTGGAAAGGATTCGTTGTCCATGGTCAGCCAACCCTGAGCAGCCTCGTCACTTTCACAGCCAGGCTGCGATTCTGCAGCGCGGGCCTGAACCGATCCACCGTGTCGCGGCCGTCGCTGTAGACGACGAACAGGTCGCTGCCGGGATGGTACTCCCACTTGAAGCGCACGTTGGTGCTCAGCACGGTCTGCGTCGAGTTGTACTGGACCAGAGCCGCCACCCACATCGACGGCGAGAAGCTGTACGTGCTCCGCACGCTCGCCAGCTTCGCCGTCGTCTCTCCCTGCGGCAGGTCGATCCAGTTCACCCCGATGCCCGGTTCCAGCGAGAGCTGCGGCATCAGCTCGATGCGGCCGCGATACGACAGGTCCGTGCGCGTGCCGTCGTAGAAGCCGCCGTGTCCGGTGCTGATCTCGCCGGAGATCTTGCGCTGACTGCCCAGCGTGTAGATTGCCACGCCAAACGGGTTGATGTACGCGCCAACGGGGACCAGGATCCCGCCGGGCAGCGTGAAGGGCGCCGGCACGAACTCGTACGTCTGCTCGTAGCGCACGCTCCACGAGTCGCCGCTTTGCATCTCGGTGCGCAGCGCCGTCTGGAACAGGCGGTTCTCGAGCCTGCGCTCGCCGTCGGTGATGTAGTCGAAACCGAACTCGAGGTTGATGCGGCGCACCGACTGCAGCGACGGCGGCCGGCGGCTGACGCGCAGTTGCGCCAGCGACTCGATGAAGTCGCTCCGGCGCAGGAAGCCGACCTCGGGCTTGAAGTTCTGCCCGACGCCCAGGTGTTCGAGGACCAGGCCCAGGCGGTCGGCCTGGTAGTCCAGCCGCGCGCGATAGCTGTGGTCCTTGCCGTGCAGCCCCGGCGTGTCGGTCTGCGCGTAGTAGCCCACCATGTTCAGGCTGTCGTAAAACGACAGGCCGGTGTCGATGCCGAAGACCGAGTTGGCGCCGTCCACGTCAGTCGCCGGCGAACGCCTCGTGCCGATCACGCCGATGTAGCTGCGCCGCAGGATGTCGCGCTTGAGCCGGACGACGCCGAAGTTGGTGGATGCCGCGCCGATATCCGGCTCGTCGCCCGTCTGGATGTTCAGCAGCCCCACGCTGTAGCGGCCGGCCTTGCCGGTCAACCGGCCGCCGACGTCAATGGGCACGGGCGTGCTGCCCAGCAGGCCGATCTGTCGGCTGAAGAAGAGCACCGGCGTGTTCACCGGGCCCAGCGACGTGCCGGCGCGCGGCGCCGTCTCCACGCCGCCAAACGCGAAGATGCCCTGGCCTTCAAGAAAGAACTCGCGCTTCTCCGGGAAGAACAGGCTGAAGCGCGTGAGGTTGACCTGCTGGTCGTCGTCTTCGACCTGCGCGAAGTCGGTGCGATACGTGAAGTCCGCGGTGAGCCCGCGGGTGATGCCGTACTTCACGTCCACGCCGGCGTCGCCGTCCAGATCGGTCTCGAAGCTCGGATCCACGGCACGATCGGCCCTGGCCGCGCCAAGCACGTACGGCTTGATGTCCAGGCTCAGGACGCCCGACGGCGCCTCCAGGCCCACCAGCGTGCCCGCCGACGACAGCTTCAGGATCCCGCGCACGCCCTGCGTGCGCGGCACCGGGCTGAGATACACGAACTCGTTCTTCCACCGGATCGTGCGGCGGATGTTCAGGCCCCACACCTGCGTGGCGCCGGGCCGATACCGCAGCGACCGGAACGGAAACGCCATCTCCGCCGTCCAGCCGCCCGCATCGCGCTTCGCGCGGTACTGCCAGACCGTGTTCCAGTCGCGGTTGACGTCGCGCTCGTCGGTGATCTGGGCGTCGGCCATGCCGCCGACGGCGTTGACCAGGAACTCGTAGCCGTTGCGCCGGTCGTAGAACGAGTCGATGACGATGCTGAGGTTGTCGTTCTGGCCGATGTTGCGGCCGTCGCGGCGCATGTCGTTGGCGACGATGCGGCTGGTCTGACTGTCGTGGCAGCGCACGCCGATGTAGAGGTGATCGCGGTCGGCGAGGATCCACACCTCGGTCCGCTCGGAGGCCGGCTGGCCCTCGTCGGGCTCCTGCTGGATGAAGTCGCTGATCGAAGCGACCGACCTGTACGGGGAATCGTCGAGGACCCCGTCGATGCGAAGGGGCACGTCGATGCGCGTCGCGCGCATGGTGACGCGGCCGTTGGCGTCGCGCGCTAT
>JAENWD010000437.1 GCA_016650245.1 Vicinamibacteria bacterium | reverse complement strand
CGTCGACGAGTCGCCTGACGCGGAGTTGATAGCGGCCAAACGCCTCCCGATTCGCGCGCAGTGTCAGCTCGTCGTCGGTGCCGGTGGCCAGGTAGCCGATGTGCGCGGGCGGCAGCGCCGCCCGTGCGGCAGCCTCCAGGTCGAACACGTCGAGGACACGTTCCACGGTCCCAGACCCAACGTTCGTCTGGAGGCCGCGCGGCCAGGTTGGGGCCAGGGCCAGCGGGCTGGCTGCCAGGAACTGGAGAAAGCGACGCCGTGAGGACGGCATGGGGTCATTGTGGACTACCACCCCCGGGGTGTCACGATGCGATGTCAGCGAGGCGGCAACAGGCAGTGTCGCCGCTGCGCCGCTCGTCGGTAGGCCGCCGCTCCCAGCCAGTTGATCGGCGGCAGCGCCAGCACGCGCGCCCAGAGAAAGCCGATCGGCAGCGACTCGAGGATTACCCTGATGGCCGCAAAGCCGCCGACGGTGTGCGCACCAACGCGCACCTTGATCTCTTCGTTGGCCTCCTCGGCCGTCACGCCAGCCTCGACGAGCGTTTCAGGGCGACTCGATCCCTCGAAGCGATGGACGCGCAGCCAATCGAGCCGCCGCAACCACTGCACCCAGCCGCGGCAGAACCCACAGGTGTCATCCCAGACGACGAGCCGCGACTGCGGACGGTCGTCGACAAAGAGGATGTAGACGCTCCACACCAGCAGAGTGAAGACCAGGAGCCCGGCGTAGGGTCCCATCAGCACCGGGACCAGTCCGTGCAGTCCGAAACCGAGCAGCAGCGCCCAGGGGCGCAGCGCCGGCACCCACAACGCGACGCCGATGAAGAACTCGGCGGCCAGCACCGGCAGGGCCAGCCACGGAGCCAGCCACGCCCACTCGGGTGGCAGCGCCATCGCGCCTCGACGCACGGCGCCCTCGAGAAAGGCCGGGTTGAATTTGGCGACCGCAGTGAAGAAGTACGCGAGCGACAACTGCACCTGCACGAGCCACACCGGCCACCAGAGCACGTCGCGTTCTGGACGTCGGTCTCGCAGCCATCGCACCGACAGGCTCGCGTCGCTGTCGATGATCGTCAGCAGCAGCAGCACCAGCGTCATGAAGTACACGTGGTGCGCCCAGAAGTTCTGGTCCACCACGTGCAGGCCGATCGACAGCGCACACAACACGCCCGCGCACAGGCGCGCGCCAACGCCGAGGGTGAGGCCTGCGCCGGCAAGCATCCACACGGCGGTCACTGCGGCAATCTCAGGCAGCGTCTCGAGGCCACGCAGGAGCACGGCCAGCCCGATGCCGATCCGAAACAGCCCGACCGCACGCGCGGGGCGCCGAGCCGTCAGCAGGCGGGTCGCGCTCGACGCGAGGCCGGGTCGCTGGTTCATCGAGCGTCCACGCGGACCCAGTCCACGACAGCGCCGAGCTGGCGCGCGTCTCCACCCATCCCGTGCTCGGCGGGCACAAAGGTCGGCACGGACACGGTCAGGACCGAGGGTCCAGCGGCCAGCCGGGTGAGGCTCCAGTCGGGCAACCGCATCTCGACCAGCTGAAAGCCCGGCCCAATCCCTGGCGTCGTGCCAATCTCGACGCCATCGAGTGCCACACGCACGAGCGGCAGAGGCATCGACGCGGCGCGTGGCGCGGCCAGGCGCAGCACGAGCGCGGCGTGCGCGGCCATCTGCATCTGCGGCAACTGCACCTTGGCCTGCGCGCGTGTCCACCGCGCGCTTGCCTCGCCCATCTGCTCGACGTCGTAGAAGCCGTCGAGGCGGGCCGACAGATCAGCTGCGCCGATCTCGATGGTAACGGGCATCGCGGCGGCCTCGCGCGGGATGGCGAGATAGAACTCGATCGTCGATGGGCGCGCGACGATGGCCGACGGCAGCCTGTCGATGGTGGTCTCCATCTGCGTCATCTGCAGCGTCTCGACGCGTGCCGGCGACAGGCTGAAGCCGGCCAGTTCACGTCCGGACAACACACCCGCGGTCCCTCCCGACGGCCCTCGCGCGATCACCAGCGGGCGCACGGTGCGTCGTGCCAGACGCTCGAGCGCGCTCGCGGTGCCGGCGGTTGGGCGGACCCACAGCACATCCCGCTGGAACGTCCCGCGCAGGCTGAGCCCGAAGTGGCTGGGCGTGGTCTGATCGGTGACGACGATGGCCTCGGCTGGCAACGCGGCGGCCAGTCGTGCGAGTTCGTCGTGCACGCCCGTCATCGGGGCCGCGGCGATGAGGGGTCGGGCGTGAGACACCCAGACGGCGACAAGCGCGGCCCACCCGGCCGTTGCGGCCACGCGCCAGATCGTGCCGTGACGCCAGCAGCGATCGATCAACATGCCGACAGCAAGCGCGGAGAACGGCAGGATGACCGGCACGAAGCGCCGCAGCAGCATCGGCATCGCCGAGCGGTCGCGCACGGACTCGCCGTAGACGAGCGCCGAGGCAAGCAGCAGACCGACCACCAGCAGGGCGGGCGGCGAACGATCCTCGGAGAGCCACAGGCCTGCACCTGCCGCCGCGAGGCCGAGGCCGAGAGGGCTCACCAGCATCGGCAGGAACCCACCGGTTACCTCTGGCCAGATGCGATACGTTGCACCGGCCAGAATCGCAAGGAAGACGACAGTCGTGACATGGCCCGCAACTCTCGAGCGCCTGAAGCGGCGCGACACCAGATGGGCGATCGCGGCGGCGGCCAGGACCGTCGGGGGCAGCAGCTGGCTGGCCATGGTGACCGCCCGGCCGCGGTATAGATGGCTGAGAATTCGCTCGGTGTAGGGCGTCGACACCAGCAGCGCGTGCGCCAGGGCGTGGGCAGTCAACAGGGCCAGGACCAGCGCACACCAGGTCCATGGCCGGGCCCACCGGCGCTCGAGCGCCACCAGGGCGAGAAATCCCACCACCAGCGGTGTCACGAACATCAGCACGTCGATGCGCACGAAGGCGGCGAGGCCAAACGCCGCGGCGCTGAGCACGCCGAGCGTCGTCTCGGGCCGGCGATAACAACAGACGGCGAAGTACACGCCGCTGAGCGTGAACGCCTGCGCCATGATCTCGGTCGTCGGCGCACGCGCGAACCAGATCTGCGCGAAGTTGACCGATAGCAACAGCGAGGCCAGAGTGGCCACCAGCGTCGAGGTCAGCGCGCGCACCAGCAGCCAGAACGCGACAATCGCCACGACGCTGGACACCGGCGACACGAAGTACGACGCACGCGGCCCGCCGAGGGCGTCCGCGATGGCCACCCACACGGGAAACAGGTGGAAGAAATTGGGCCGAACCGCGTTGACGCCCGGGTACACCTGGATGCCGCCTGGAAACAGGTTGAACACGCGCGGTGGATGCCGCTCGCGCTCGAATACGGCCTCCCAGTCTGCCGGAGGGATCAGGTCGAGCAGTGGCTCGGGATGGACCAGGGCGTGATGTCGCGCAAGACCGCGGCCGATGTTCAGGTAGACCGAACCGTCGCCGCCATCGACGAGGAACTCGCCGGGACGCGCGGCCAGCCACGAGGCGAGCGCCGCCACCGCGACAAGCGAGGCGACTGCGCGCGCCGAGGTGGTTCCTCGCGCGCCGGCGCGCAGCGAGCGCCAGGCGATGGCCGCCGCCGCCGCCGACGCTGGACCGGCCAGCACGACGAGCCACGCCTTGTGGAACCGCCCGGCCTCGGCCAGCCCGAGCCCCACCCACGACCACACGGCCAGCGCCGCAAACACGGCGGCATACGCCGCATCGGCGACATCGAGACCGGCGGAATCAGCGGCTCGACGTGGGGCAGCCTCGAGGCGCAGTGGCTCGACTGTGGGCGGGTGTGACGAGGGCATTGAGGAGGCGCGCCGCCAACTATCCCCGCTTCATGTCGCAGCTGGTGCCGCCGGCGGCCGGAATGTAGGACTCGCGCACGTAGTCGGCGACCATGCGGCCTGCCGAGAAGCGCCACCCCAGCGTGCGGATGGCGCGCTTCATACGGCCGATCCAGGCACGTG
>JAENWD010000436.1 GCA_016650245.1 Vicinamibacteria bacterium | reverse complement strand
GTCGAAGAACAGCACGCCGTTGAGGTGATCGTTCTCGTGTTGCACGACGCGCGCGTGGAAGTCCTCCATCTCCATGTCAATCGGCGTGCCGTCGCGGTGGAAGCCCCGCACCCGCACGCGCCGGTTGCGCGGCACCCTGCCACGAATGTCGGGGATGCTAAGACAGCCCTCCCAGTCCTCCACGAGGTCGCGGCCAACGGGCGTGATCTCGGGGTTGACGATCGCCGTCGGCACGATCTCGACCTCGCCGGTGCGGCGGTCCTTGCTCTCGAGGCCGGCGATGAACACCCTCAGCCCCTCGTGCACCTGCGGGCCGGCCAGCCCGATGCCGTGATACTCGCCCATCGTCTCGATCATGTCGGCGATCAGCTTTTGAATGGGCGACGACGTGATGTCGTTCGGGTCGATGGGCCTGGCTTTGGCCCGCAGGATGGGATGCCCCAGCCGGGCAACTTTCAGGATCGACATGTGGGAGGAATTATACTGCGCTGGTTTGGGATGGAGACATTCCGCTTCTGCCCATCGTGCGGTGGCGCGCTGGACTCGCGCAGCCTGAAGGCCGGAGACCCCGACCGTCTGGTCTGCACGCGGTGCGGATTTGTCTTCTATCTGGACCCCAAGGTCGCCGTCGGCACGATCATCGACGACGGCGAGGGCCGGATCGTGCTGGTGCGGCGGGCCATCGAGCCGGGGTATGGCAAGTGGGTTTTTCCGGGCGGCTACGTCGATCGCGGCGAGCCGGTGCTGGCCGCCGCCATTCGCGAAGCGCGAGAAGAAAGCGGCCTCCACGTCGAGCTCCACAGCCTGGTGGACATCTACTCCTACGCGAGCCGCACCCCCATCATCGTGGTGTACGCCGCCACGCGCGTGGGCGGCGAACTACAGGTCGACGAGGAGAGCCTCGAGGCGCGATGGTTTGCCGCCGGCGACGTGCCGTGGGAAGACTTGGCGTTCAAGAGCACCTACGAAGGCATCCGCGATTACCTCGCAGGCCGCCGGTATCCCCTGAAGGCTGAAGGCTGACGACCGAAGGCTGCTCCTAGTCCGAAAGCCCTTCAGCCTTCCGCTCCTCAGCCGTCACAACGCCCGCCGCCCAGCGGATCTCGCTCTGCCGATCGAGGATGGCATTGGGTACCTGGACGTGTTTGGCGACGGAGGGTTTGGTGCCGCCGATCTTCAATTGGGCCATCAGGAAGGCGAAACGCTGTTCGAGCGAAGCGCCTATGGCATCGCGCACCGACGGCTCGAGGCCCCAGAGCTGCTTCTTGAACGGCCCGATCGCCTTCTTCCGCCCCTTGTAGAGGAACTGCTGTTCGGTGTCGGTCGGCTTGCGTTCTTCGGCCGCATGCTCGGCCGTCCAGGCGTACATCTCGTCTTTGAGCGCCACGGGGAAGGCGGGGTGCTCGTAGACCATGTTCTGGAAGTCGGTGGCGAGGTGGATCTCGCAGGCGCCGGCCTTCGGGAAGGCGTCAAATGCGTCCGGTGGCAGCGTCGAGGCGCCGTGCTGGACGGCTCCCCCCAGACCGTACTCGGTGCGCGCGACACGCGACAGCTCGTCGAGGGCGACCAGATCGAGCTTCACGTCGGTGCGGACCTTGCCGTCGGCCGCCACGAAGCCACCGTGTGCGGTGCCCGTCTGCACGCTGATCTTGCTGATGCCGGCCAGCTGTGCTCCCTTGTCCGCCAGCGCCTTGAGGTACCCGCGCATGAAAGCGTGCAGCTCGTGCACGTTGGAGTTGTGCCCGCCGACCTCGCCGATCTCCCCGCCCACCGAGACGGTCACGCCTTTGGGCTCGTGTTCGCGGATGTACTTCGTGAAGTCCGCACACAGGTCACAGTTCACCGCCTGCTGCTCGTCGAGCGTTGTCTTGTCGAGGTCCACCAGGGTGGACGAGTCGATGTCGATGTTGTAGAAGCCGGCGGCGATCTCCTCGCGGATCAGCGTGCGCAGCGCTTCGAGCTCCCCGGCGCGCTCGGGCGAGTTGTACTTCTTCAGGTTCACCTGGACGTGATCGCCCTGGAAGAACACGGGGCCTTCATGCCCCTCGCGCAGCGCGGCGGCAAGCACGACGGCCGCGTACTCGTGCGGACGCTGCTCGGTGTAGCCGATTTCGGACCGCGCGATCTCGAAGATGAAGGCGCCGGCCGATGCCTTGTTCGCGGCCCGGAACACCGCGCGCGCGGTGTAGTAGGTCGCCATGCGAAGGTTCATCGCCGGGACGGTGAACCCACTGGCCTCTCCGCGCCCCATCGCCAGATACAGATCGTGGATCGACGCCGGCCGGACGCCCCTGGTCGCGGCCAGGGCCCGAATCACCCACCGGGCCGTGCCCTTGACCTCAGGCGTGGCGCCGAAGGCGGCCGAGTACGCGAGGCTGTCGATCAGGTCCGGGCCGGCCTGCCCCTTCACCGTGATCGCGTCGCCATCGATGGTGGCCACCGAGGCAACCGCGGAGACAAGTTCTTCGAGTGAGCTGAACGCCATTTGAAAGATTTCCTTCGTGACCTTCGCGTCGATCGTCGTGACCTTCGTGATTGTGGGACGGCTGACGCCCCGTCGATCCGTTGATTCTACCATCGGCCACCGGAAGTCCTCGACGCTGGCTTCGGAGACCGCCAGTTCGATGAGATCCGCAAGAGGCAACGATGCCTCGGCCGCATCGACCTGTTCCGCGGTGGCACGGGTCAGGGGGTGACTGGGCGTGAACAGCCGGCAGCAGTCCTGGTCGGGCAGGATGGACGTCGCGTAGGTTCCGATGCGGCGGGCGTCGGCGACGATCTCTTCCTTGTCCATGCCCACCAGCGGGCGAAACACCTGCAGGGTCGACGCCGAGCCAATCGCGATGAGGTTCTCGAGGGTCTGCGATGCCACCTGGCCGACCGAGTCGCCCGTGACCAGGGCCTTCGCGCCCTCCCACAAGGCCAGGCGCTCGGCTATTCGGAGCATCAGGCGACGGTAGATCACCACGCGAATCGGGGCCGGCACTGACACCACCACGTGGCGCTGCACCTCCCCGAACGCGACCAGGTATAAGCGGGTGCGGTGTTGGTAGCGCGTCAGGATCGCAGCCAGGGCGCGGGCCTTGTCCTGCGAGGCGGTGGACTGAAACGGGTAACCGTGAAAGTGAATCAGCTGCGCACGGCACCCGCGTCGCATCATGCGCCACGCCGCGACCGGGGAGTCGATACCGCCCGACATCAGACAGGCCACGCGGCCGCTGACGCCGACTGGCAGGCCGCCGACACCACGGCGCTTGCCGAACGAGTAGAACGCGCGCTCGTTCAAGACCTCGACGTGCACGGTCAGCTCGGGCGCGCCCAGGTTGACCGCCCAGCCGCGTGCGGCCTTGATGCGGGCGCCCAGTATCCTTTCGATCTCCGGCGACAGGATCGGGTATCGCTTGTCCGACCGTCGCGCCGCCACCCTGAAGGACGCCGGCGTGCGGTCGCCGAGGTCGGCCAGGATGGCCGCGCCCAGCACGTCGAGATCGGAGGATGTGCGGCCGGCTCGTGAGAAGTTGGCGACGCCACACACGGTCTCGAGTCTCGAGGCGACCTCCTCCCATCGCGCCTCGGGGCCGAGCACAATCTCCAGCCGCCCCATCAGCGTGCGCACGCGGGAGATGTCCAGACCCGCGGTCGCGACCTTCAGGTTGTGCTTCAACCGGTCCACGAACCACGGACGGTTGCGGCCCTTGAGCGCCAGTTCCTGGTAGTGGACGATGACCGACTTCATGACAACACCTGGCCTCAGGCCTCAGGCCTCAGGCCTCGGGACTTGCTGACGAGTGCTGCCGCGCGGTGGCCGCTTTCGACGGCGCCTTCAATCGTCGCCGGCAGACTCGTGTCGGTCCAGTCGCCGGCGAGATAGAACCCGCGCACAGGCGTTTCAGCGCCTGGGCGAGGCGGTTGGCCCGGCGCCAGGGAAAACGTCGCGCGCTTCTCGCGGACCACGGTTCCTCGAACCATGCTGGCGTCACGGGCCATCGGCAAGGCC
>JAENWD010000435.1 GCA_016650245.1 Vicinamibacteria bacterium | reverse complement strand
GATGGCGGCCTTGAACGCGTCGTGGATGTCGGAGAGCCGGTGCCGGAGGATGTCGCTGAAGCGGATGAGCAGCGGCAGGTTGATGCCACGGGCCTGGAGGTCGTCGGCGAGCTGCTTCAAATCGATGGCGGCCGAGGGGTCCTTGGTCGGGTGGACCATGACGTTGCCGGCGCTGCTGATCGAGAAGTAGCCCTTGCCCCAGCGGGGCACCTCGTAGAGTTCGCTTGCGTCCGAGACGCTCCAGACCTCACCGGCGCCTACGTGCTTGAGGCGCCCGCCTGTTGTGCTCATGGGCAATGATGATAAACGGTTTTCTTCGTGATGCACGCGCAAACTTTCGCCATTAGCCTTCGTGCGTTCGCGCCATCGTGAGTGTGACCGGCCTCCTCCGGAGATCATGGGCTACAATTTCGTCTCCATGTCCGTCGCCCACGACGAAAGTGTAGCAAGCCCCCGCGGCGCGACCCGCGAGATCCGCCGGCTCTCCTCGCTCATCGAGATCAGCCAGGCGTTGGCCGGGACCCTGAACCTGACCTCGGCGCTGCCGCAGGCGCTTGACGTGCTCGAACGGCACCATCAGGTGGTCCGCAGCGCTGTCACGCTGCTCGACGAGGACACGCGCGAGCTGGTGATTCGGGCCTCGACCGGCCTTACGGCCGACGGCCAGCGCGCCCGGTACCGCCTGGGCGAGGGCATCACCGGCCGCGTCGTCGATACCGGCAAGCCCGTCGTCGTGCCGCAGGTGAGCAAGGAGCCGCTGCTGCTGAACCGCGCGGCGCGCCGCGACCGGCAGGAGCTGACCTTCATCTGCGTGCCGCTCGTGGTCAACCGCCGGCCCGTGGGCGCCCTGGGCGTGGATCTGCCGTTCAAGAAAGACCGCGACTTCGACCGGTCCCTGAAGTTCTACAAGCTGGTGGCCGCCATCATCGCGCAGGCGGTGAAGGTGAGCCGCATGGCCGAGGCCGAGCGCAAGCGCCTGGTGGACGAGAACACGCACCTGCGCGACGAGCTGCGCGACCGCTACGCGTTCCAGCACCTGGTCGGCACCAGCGGCCCGATCCGGCAGGTGTACGAACAGGTGGCGCAGGTGGCGCGCACCAACACGACGGTGCTCATCCGGGGAGAGTCCGGGACCGGCAAGGAAATGATCGCCCACGCCATCCACTACAACTCGGCGCGGGCGAAAAAGCCGTTCATCAAGGTGAGCTGCGCCGCGCTGCCCGAGTCGCTGATCGAATCCGAACTGTTCGGCTACGAACGCGGGGCCTTCACCGGCGCGCAGAACCTGAAGAAGGGGCGCTTCGAGCTGGCCGACGGCGGCACCATTTTGCTGGACGAAATCGGCGACCTCAGCCTGACCACCCAGGTGAAGCTGCTGCGCGTGCTGCAGGAGCGCGAGTTCGAACGGCTGGGCGGCACCCAGAGCGTGCGCGTGAACGTGCGGCTGGTGGCGGCCACGCACCGGCCGCTCGAAAAGGCCATCGCCGACGGGCTGTTCCGCGAGGACCTCTTCTACCGCCTCAACGTCTTCACCGTGTTTGCGCCGCCGCTGCGCGAGCGCAAGCCCGACATCATGCTGCTGGCCGACCACTTCCTGCAGAAGTTCTCGAGCGAGCACAGCAAGGCCATCAAGCGCATCTCGACGCCGGCCATCGACATGCTCACCAGCTACCACTGGCCAGGCAACGTGCGCGAGCTGGAGAACACCATCGAGCGCGCCGTGCTGGTCTGCGACGGCGGCGTCGTCCACGCCCACCACCTGCCCCCCACGCTGCAGACCGCCGAGGCGTCCGACACCGTGCCGCGCGTGTCGCTGACCGAATCGGTGGAGGCCTTCGAGAAAGACCTCATCCTCGACGCCCTCAAGACCACGCGCGGCAACCGCGCCCGCGCCTCCAAGCTGCTGGGGACGACCGAACGGATCTTCAACTACAAGGTGCGGAAGTACCGGATCAGCCCTGAACGTTTTAGAGGCTGAGGTTCGGCCAGACCGAACCTGTTCCTACAGTCCTGTAGCGCAGTCTGGCGAGTCAGACAAAAATGTAGTCGAGCGTCGCTTTCGTCAGCGAGCGTTCCCACCCGCCTCATCGGCAATTCTGCGAGCGAATCCGCAGTGGTGAATCCAGTTCTCTTGGACAGCCCAGGTTGGTACGCGCCGT
>JAENWD010000434.1 GCA_016650245.1 Vicinamibacteria bacterium | reverse complement strand
TGCTGCTCGGCCGTCTGCGCACCTGGGATCGCGCGGCGATTGCGCGGCCGCCGCCCGTGGTCGAGCACGGTCTGCTCGTAAAGAACCTCGAGGTCGGCGCTCATGTGAACAGTATCCGTGCTTCATCGAGCGCATCCACGAGCGCGTCGATCTCGGCGCGGGTGTTGTAGATGGCCACCGACGCGCGCACCGTGGCCGGGACGCCGTAGCGGTCCATCACGGGCTGCGCGCAGTGCTGCCCCGTGCGCACCGCGATGCCCTCGGCATCGAGGATGGTGCCGATGTCGTGCGGATGCACGCCGTCGAGCACGAACGACAACACGCTGGTCTTCTGCCTGGCCTCGCCGATGATGCGCACGCCCGGGATCGTACGGACCCGCTCGGTGGCATACGCCAGCAGCGCATCTTCGTGCTCGAGCGCCGCGTCCCGGTCGAGCGAGGTGAGGTAGTCCACCGCCGCGCCCAATCCCACAAAGCCCGCGATGTTGGGCGTGCCGGCCTCGAACTTGTACGGCAGGACGTTGTAGTCGGTCTTCTCGAAGGTCACCGACGCGATCATGTCGCCGCCGCCCTGGTAGGGCGGCATGGCCTCGAGCAGCGCCTGGCGGCCGTAGAGGACGCCGGTGCCCGTGGGCCCGTACATCTTGTGACCGGAAAACGCGTAGAAGTCGCACCCGAGGGCCTGCACGTCGACGGGCAAGTGCGGCACGGCCTGCGCGCCATCCACCAGCGTCACCGCGCCCACGGCCTGCGAGGCAGCAATCATGTCGGCCACGGGATTGATCGTGCCCAGCGAGTTGCTGACGTGGATCATCGCCAGCAGCTTTGTGCGCTCGCTGAGCAACACACGGAAGGCGTCCAGGTCGAGCTCTCCGGCGTCGGTGATGGGCACGACCTTCAGCGTCGCGCCGGTCTGCTGGCACACCAGCTGCCACGGCACGATGTTGGAGTGGTGCTCCATCCAGGTGATGAGGATCTCGTCGCCGGGCTTCAGGTTCGTGCGCGCCCAGCTTTGCGCGACCAGGTTGATCGAATCAGTGCAACCACGTGTGAAGACGACCTCGCGGCTGTGAGCCGCATTGATCAGGCGCTGCACCTTCGTGCGCGTGCCCTCGTAGGCGCGCGTCGCGCGCTCGCTCAGCAGGTGCGTCGCGCGATGGATGTTCGCGTTGTCGTGGCGGTAGTAGTGATCGAGAGCGTCCAGGACCTGCTGCGGTTTCTGCGTCGTGTTGGCGTTGTCGAGGTACACCAGCGGCTTGCCGTGCACGACCTCATTCAGGATGGGGAAGTCCGCGCGGATCTTCGCCACGTCAAAGGTCGTCGATTCAGCGAGGTTCGTCATTGCTCGTCCACGTACGCCAACCACAAATCACGTACGCCAACCACAGAGACACGGAGGCCACACGGAGCGCCTTTTGGGCTTGTCCCTTAAGAAAGACTCTGTGCGTTCTCTGTGTTCTCCGTGTCCCCGTGGTTGGCGTACGTCCTCGAGGGTCATTTCACGGCGTCGGCCGGGATTGCCGCCAGAAGCCAGCACTCCAGGCGCTTGCGCAACGGCTCGAATTTCACTCTCGCGACGAGGTCGCCGGCGAAGCTGCGGATCAGCATCGAGCGCGCGTCGGCGCGGGTGATGCCCCGCGCCTGCAGGTAGAACATCGCGTCGGCGTCGAGCTGGCCGATGGTCGCCCCATGCGTGCACTTCACATCGTCGGCGAAGATCTCGAGCTGCGGCTTGGTGTTGATCTGCGCGGCGCCCGAGAGCAACAGCGCCTTGTTGGTCTGCTTGGCGTCGGTCTTCTGCGCGTCCTCGCGCACGATGATCTTGCCGTTGAAGACGCCCCTGGCCCTGCCGCCCAGGATGCCTTTGTAGACCTCGTGGCTGCCGCAGTGCGGCATCGCGTGGTCGATGATCGTGTGGTTGTCCACAAGCGTGTCGCCGTCGGCGACATAGAGGCCGTTGAGCGTGCAGTCGACCCCTTCGCCGCCCAGCACGGCGCCCAGGTCGTTGCGCACGATGGCGCCGCCCAGCGAGAAGGCGTGCGACAGGAAAGTCGCCTTGCGATCGGCCTGCACCTGCAACCGGCAGTAGTGATAGCCGTGGCTGCGTTCGAGCTGGACGCGATAGTGATCGACGGACGCGCTGGGGCCGACGACCGCCTCGGTGACGGCGCACGAGAAGTACGTGCCGTCGCCGACGCCGATGTGCGACTCGATGATCGTGCTCTGGCTCTGCTCGCCGGCGACGATCAGGATCCGCGGGTAGCTCACCGTCGGCGTGCTGCCGCCGGTCGAGACAAACACGATGTTGATGGGCGCGTCGATGACGGCGCCCCTGGCGATGCGGAGGACTGCGGCGTCCTCGAAAAACGCGGTGTTCAGCGCCGTGAAGGCCGACGACTCGCTCGGGGCGAGCCTGGTAAGCCACGCCAGGACCTCGGGCGTGTCCAGCGCCTCAGCCAGCCCGGACACGGTCACGCCGGCCGGCACGGCGGCCACCGAGGACAGCGCCAGCTGGAAGCGACCGTTGACGAACACCAGTTCGGCGGCTGTCGCCGAGCCATATAGATGCCCGGTCAGGTCGGCGCCGGCGACGGAGGTATGCTCTGGCGCGCGGTCAAACGGCGTCGTGGCGATAGGTGCGACGCTGGTGAAGCGAAAGTCCTCGTCCGCCGTGGTCGGAAAGCCAAGCGCGGCAAATCGAGCGATCGCCACCTGGCGCGCCTGCTCGAGCGCAGCGGGACCGGCCGGACGGCGGTCCTTCAGGGCCTCGAACGAGGCGACGTACCGCTCGACGTGAGGGCTGGACGTGCCCTGTTCGACCACCTGGCTCATACCGCCGCCCCCTGCTCGAGCCAGCCGTAGCCCTTCTCTTCGAGTTCGAGCGCCAGTTCCTTGCCGCCCGACTTGACGATCCGGCCGTCGCTGAGCACGTGCACGAAGTCCGGGACGATGTAGTTGAGCAGGCGCTGGTAGTGGGTGACGACGATGATGGCGCGATCGGGGCCGCGCATGGCGTTGACGCCTTCGGCCACGGTCTTGAGCGCGTCGATGTCGAGACCTGAGTCGGTCTCGTCGAGCACGGCGAGTGTGGGCTGCAGCACGAGCATCTGGAAGATCTCGTTGCGCTTCTTCTCGCCGCCCGAGAAGCCCTCGTTCACGGGCCGCTTCATCAGCTCGCTGTCGATGTGCAGCGTGGTGAGCCGGTCTTTGACCAGTTCGAGGAAGTCCATCGCGTCCAGCTCGGGCTCGCCGCGGTACTTCCGCTGCGCGTTGAGCGCAGCCTTCAGGAAGTAGGAGTTGTTCACGCCTGGAATCTCGACCGGATACTGGAACGCCATGAAGACGCCTTCGCAGGCGCGCTCCTCGGGATCCATGTCGAGCAGGTCCTTCCCGTTGAACGTCACGGCGCCACCGGTGACCTCGTAGGCCGGATGACCGGCCAGCACGCGCGCCAGCGTGCTCTTCCCCGAACCGTTGGGGCCCATGATGGCGTGTACTTCGCCCTTGTTCACCTTCAGCGAGATGCCCTTGAGGATGTCGCGATCCTCGGCGCCCGCCCGCAAGTCCTTGATCTCAAGCATGATTCCGCAAGTCCTCAGATGCTCGTCAATCACAAAGACACAAAATCACGGAGACGCACAAAGGAATGTACTTGTTTGATTTCCCTTGATCGCTCTGTGTGTCTTTGTGTCTCCGTGTCTCTGTGGTTGACGATAAATCGTTATCCAACACTTCCTTCAAGACTGATGCTCAGTAGCTTCTGCGCTTCGACGGCGAACTCCATCGGCAGCTCCCTGAACACTTCCTTGCAGAAGCCGCTGACGATCATGTTCACCGCGTCCTCGGTCGAGATCCCGCGCTGGCGGCAGTAGAAGATCTGGTCCTCGCCGATCTTGCTGGTCGAGGCCTCGTGCTCCACCTGCGCCGTGGGGTTCTTGATCTCGAGATACGGGAACGTGTGCGCGCCGCAGCGGTCGCCGATCAGCAGCGAGTCGCATTGCGAGTAGTTGCGCGCGCCATCCGCGTTGGGGCCGATCTTCACCGCGCCGCGATACGTGTTCTGCCCGAAGCCGGCCGAGATGCCCTTGCTGACGATCGTGCTCCGGGTGTTCTTGCCCAGATGGATCATCTTGGTGCCGGTGTCGGCCTGCTGCCGGTTGTTGGTGGTGGCCACCGAGTAGAACTCGCCGATCGAGCCTTCGCCGATGAGCAGGCAGCTGGGGTACTTCCACGTGATGGCCGAGCCAGTCTCGACCTGCGTCCACGTGATCTTCGAGCGCTTGCCGCGGCACGCGCCGCGCTTGGTGACGAAGTTGTAGATGCCGCCTTTGCCGTCCTTGTCGCCAGGGTACCAGTTCTGGACGGTCGAGTACTTGATGGTCGATTCCTCGAGCGCCACCAGTTCGACCACCGCCGCGTGCAACTGGTTCTCGTCCCGCTTGGGCGCCGTGCAGCCTTCCAGGTAGCTCACGAAGGCCTGATCGTCGGCGACGATCAGCGTGCGCTCGAACTGGCCGGTGTTGGACGCGTTGATGCGGAAGTACGTGCTCAGTTCCATCGGGCAGCGCACGCCCTTGGGGATGTAGGCGAAGCTGCCGTCGCTGAAGACGGCCGAGTTGAGCGCGGCGAAGAAGTTGTCCGTGTACGGCACGACCGAGCCGAGGTATTTCTTCACCAGCTCGGGATAGTCGTGCACCGCCTCGCTGAACGAGCAGAAGATGATGCCCTTCTCGGCGAGCGCGGCGCGGAAGGTCGTCCCGACCGACACCGAGTCGAACACGGCGTCCACGGCGACGCCGGACAGGATCTTCTGCTCGTCGAGCGGAATGCCCAGCTTGTCGAACGTCCTGCGCAGCTCGGGGTCCACCTCGTCGAGGCTGTTGAGCACAGGCTTTTTCTTCGGCGCCGAGTAGTAGCTGATGGCCTGGTAGTCGATCCTGGGGTAGTGGACGTTGTGCCAGTTCGGCTCGGTCATGCCCAGCCACGCCCGGTACGCCTTC
Organism: Vicinamibacteria bacterium; assembly: GCA_016650245.1. Classification (GTDB taxonomy): domain Bacteria; phylum Acidobacteriota; class Vicinamibacteria; order Vicinamibacterales; family JAENWD01; genus JAENWD01. The sequence continues at coordinate 1,002 of JAENWD010000434.1, read as the reverse complement.
AGGCGGAACTCGAGCATCCACTCCGGCTCCTGCTTCTTGGCCGACAGCGCCCGGACGACGTCCTCGTCAAGGCCTGGAGGGAATGTGTCGGCTTCGATGTCGGTGACAAAGCCGTACTTGTACTCGCGGGTGGCGAGCTGTTCGATGGTTTCTGTTGAAGTGGTCATACGCTGAAACTCACGCCGCACCCACACGTGCTCTTGGCGTTGGGGTTGTTGAAGGTGAAGCCCTTGCTCACGAGGTTGGTGTCGTAGTCGAGCACCGTGCCGTCGATCAGGCGCAGGCTGCGCGGGTCGATGAAGACGCGCGCGCCGGCCGGGCCGTCAAACACCTGGTCGTCACTGCGCGGCGCGGGTTCCCAGGCAAACGTGTACTCGTAGCCCGAACAGCCGCCGGCCTTCAGGCCCACACGCAGGCCCCCGCCGACGATGCCGTTTTTGTCGAGCATCTTCACAATCTGTTTCGACGCGTTCTCAGTGATCTGAACCATGGCTTCTCCGGCCGGCGATCGCCATTCCCCCGATCGCAATCGGCATCGCGACCGGCTCGTCGTGCCGGTCGTTCACCAGTTCGGACACCGTGCACGCCGCCAACGCGCCGATGATCCGGTCGCGGATGCGGTGCAGGGGGTCGCGGATGTTGCACTTCGAGAACTGCTCGCATCGCTCGTCGCTGGTCCCGCAGACCGTGAGTTGCAGGGGACCGTCGATGGCTTCGACGACCTCGGCCACCGTTACGGTGTCAGCCGGCCGCGCCAGCAGGTAGCCACCGTGAATGCCCTGCTGGGACTTCAGCACCCCCCGCTGCACCAGCCGCTGCAGCACCTTCGCCAGCAGCTCCAGCGGGATGTCGTGGCGCTCGGCAATCTCCCGCGCACTGGCCGGCCTGTCGCCCTGCGAGGCCACGTACGTCAGCGAAATCAGGGCGTAATCCGTCTTCTTGGAGAGCCTGAGCATAGGGCTGTCAGCGCTAAATACGACTGGAACAGTCCTAGTTTAGACG
>JAENWD010000433.1 GCA_016650245.1 Vicinamibacteria bacterium | reverse complement strand
CCCACCGCGTAGTCGGCAGGCGTCCACACGATGACGCGGCGCTGCTCCCCCATGACCTTTGAGTCCACGGCGAACAGATCGCCCATTGTGAGTGGCGTCTGGGCATGGGCGCCCCCGACGCCGGCGAGCAACGAAATGACGACGGCCAGCACCCGCACGATGGTCATGCCGGAAGCCTACCCAAGTGGGGACGGTCGAGGGAAGGCTGGGTTATAGTCCCCCCATGCGTCGTCGATCCTTCATCAAGCACAGCGCGATGGCCGCCGCGTCGGTCGCCGTTGGCGGCGTCTCGCTTGCGCAGCCGCCCTCGCGGCGCTTCTCGATGAACCTGGTCACCTTCATGATCGGCGTGACGGTGAAGTCGCAGGCCGAGGCCAACGCGCTTGCGGTTCGGCACGGCTTCGAATCCGTGGAGGCCAGGGGGCAGGACTTTCCGACGATGAGCGCCGACGATCTGACGCGGCTGCGCGACCAGATGCAGCGTGACAGGTTGATCTGGGGCGCCGGCTTTCTCCCGAACGACGCGCGGGCCGACGCGGCGAAGCATGACGAGGCAATCAAGGACCTTCCAGTGTTTGCCGCTGGGCTGCAGCGGGCCGGCGTCACCCGGGTGGGCACATGGATCAGCCCGGCCAGCGACAGCCTGACCTACCTCCAGAACTTCAAGCGGCACGTCGAGCGGGTCCGCACGATCGGGCGCATCCTCGGGGACCACGGCGTGCGATTCGGCCTCGAGTACATCGGGACGCCGTCGTTGCGTCGCGGCCGCCGCCACCCGTTCATCCACACGATGGCCGAAGCCAAAGAGCTGCTTGCCGAGGTCGGTGCCAGCAACGTCGGCTTCATCCTCGACAGCTGGCACTGGTGGACCTCGGGCGACACGGCGGCCGATATCCGCACGCTGAAGAGCCAGGATGTCGTCGCTGTCGATCTCAACGATGCGCCGACGGGTGTCGCGTTGGAGGACCAACGGGACAACCAGCGCGAGTTGCCAGGGTCAACCGGCGTCATCCCGATCAAAGACTTCGTCGCCGCGCTCGTCGACATCGGGTACGACGGCCCGGCGCGGGCCGAGCCGTTCAACGCCGCGCTCAACGCGCTCGACGACGACGCGGCGTGCGCGACGACGATCGCCGCGGTGAAGCAGGCTGTGGGGCAGGCCTGAAGGCCTGCGCTACATCTGCGGTCATTGCCCGGCGATCACCTGGACCACGCGCCAGCTGACGTTGTTGCCCTCATGGCTTTCAGCGACGGCGCCGTCGCCATCGGCCTTCACGAAGAGGTAGTACGTCCCCGGCGTGGTGCCGGCTGGGATGGTGGCCTGCGTTACGCCCCCGGACGTCGCTCCAGCAGCAAGCGCGGGCACGCTGCGGCTGGCGTCGAGCACGACGTCGCTCGCATCAAGCGTGACATTGCTCGACAAGTAGAAGCGGGTCGTCGACGCCCCCGCGGCGCCCGCGCCCTGGTTGAGCACGGTCTCGGTCGCCGACACGGTCGAGCCCGCGGTGATGGAGTAGGGCACCGTCATCGCGGAGACCGACAGGTCGGGCCCGATGGCCACGCTGCGCGCCGTGACGTTGTTGCCCTCCTGCGTCTCGACGACGCCGAGGTCGGCGTCGGCCTTCGCGATCAGGAAGTAGCCGCCCGTTGTCACCTCCGCAGGAATCGCCACCATCGTCGTGCCCGCGCTGGCGGAACTGGCATTGAGTGCCGGAACGGATCGCGCGCCAGCCAGCAACCGGTCCGATGCGTCGAGCTGCGGGTTTGCGGACAGGTAGAAGCGCGTGGTCGAGGCAGCGACCGGGCCCGCGCCCTGATTCGTCGTCGTGTCGCTCACCCCGATGGACGTGCCCGCGCCGGCCTTCAGCGGCACGGTCAGCGTCGTCACAGCCAGGTCGCCGCCCACCTGGAGTGACCGCAGCGTCGTGTTGTTGCTTTCCTGCGTTTCGAGCACTGCAGCGTCGGCGTCCGCTTTCGCAAACAGGTAGTAGATGCCGGTCCCCGTGGCTGGCGGGATCGTCAGCATCGTGGTGCCGCTGCTGGTCGCGCCAGATGCGAGCCCGGGGACGGACCGACCGCCAGCGAGCACCACATCGGCGGCATCGAGCACGGCGTTGGCCGACAGGTAGAAGCGCGTCGTCGATCCGGCGCCTGCGCCGCCGCCTTGATTCTTCACCGTTTCAGAAACAGCGATTACGCCACCCGGTCCGGCCGTGTTTGGCGCGGTGAGCGAGTTGGCGATCAGGTCCGGCCCGATGCTCACCAGGCGCGCGAGCGTGTTGTTGGACTCGACGATCTCGGCCTCGACGTTGTCGGCGTCGGCCTTGGCGATCACGTAGTAGAGGCCCACGGCGGTCTCGGCGGGAATGTCGAGCGACACGACGGACGCAGTGGTGCCGGACGGGGCCAGTGTGGCAACCGCCTGCACGCCGGCAAGCAGCACGTCAGTGGCATCGACAAGCGTGTTTCGCGACAGCCAGAACCTCGTCGTGGAAGGTGTTGACGAGCCGGTGCCCTGATTGCGCGTCGTCACCGACGCAGCGATGGTCGTCGAGGCGCCTGCGTTGGCAGGAACGGCGAGGGCGGATACAACCAGGTCTGCAGGCGCCCTCGGCCTTGCCGACGCCTCGTTCGAGTCGCCACTCTCGCCAAGCCCGTTGGTGGCAGAGACGACGTAGTAGTACGTGCGGTCGTTCACCACGGTGGTGTCGATGAACGTCGTGGCCGTGACGGCTGTGACGACGGACGTGTAGGGACCGCTGGATGTTTCGGAGCGCTTGACGACAAATCCGGTCGCGCCTGCCACGCCCGACCAGCTCAACGCCACCGATGCGTCTTTGCCCAGTGCAGTCAGGCCCGTCGGCGCCCCCGGCGGCGCCATGCACGAGCGAATGGCGCTGTTGACGTCGAGGCGACCGCCCGTGGCGGTGAGCGAGGCGAGCGCGGCGATGGGCTCGACGGTGCTGAGCAGCGTGCTTCTCAGCGCCGGCGTATCCAGCGTGCAGCGCGACAGCACGAGCGCAGCGGCGCCGGAGACGTGCGGCGTGGCCATCGAGGTGCCGCTCGAGACGCTGTACGTGTTGCCGAGGGTGGTCGACAGGATGTCCACGCCTGGCGCGCCCAGGTCCACCGACGCCGCGCCGTAGTTCGAGAAGTACGCACGGCCGTCTGTGTTGGTCGTGGCAGCCACCGCGACGATGTTGTTCACGGTATAGCTCGCCGGATAGGTGGGCAGGATGTCGTTGCTGAAGCCGTCGTTGCCCGCGGCTGCCACAAACAGCATGTCGGCATCGGCGGTCGCGGCGATCTGGTCGCGCAGCGCCTGCGAGAAGCTGCGCCCGCCCCAGCTGTTTGACAGCACGCGCACGTCGGCGCCGCCGGTGGCCGAGAAGGTCTGCCGCGCCTGCATCACGAAGTCCAGCCCGTTGATGGCATCGGCGATCGTGCCGCTGCCGGTGGCGTTGAGGAACTTCACGCCCATCAACTGAGTGATCCAGTTCACGCCAACCACCCCGGCGCCGTTACCCGCCGCGCCGATCGTGCCGGCGACGTGCGTGCCGTGGTTGTGGTCGTCCATTGGGTCGCAGGTGAGCGCGATGGCGTTGAACCCGTGGGACCCGGCCGGGCACGTGATCGTGACGCCGCCGATCGTGACCTCAAACGGCGCCGGAGCCGACCAGACGTTGCCTGTCAGATCCGGGTGTGTGTAGTCGATGCCTGTGTCGATGACGGCGACGACGTGTGCGGTGGATCCCACCGAGACGTCCCACGCCTCGGTGGCGTGGACCCCCTGCAATCCCCACAGTTGCGGCGCCAGAGGATCGGTCGGGTCCGCAAACGTGCGGACGATGTAGTTGGGCTCTGCGTAGGCGACGGCGGGATGGTTGGCGAGAAGACGGACGAGCGCGCGCGCGTCACGCGATCGCGACCGCAGGCGTCGCACGCCCGTGCGGCCCAGCGATCTGACCGACTCGGCGTCGGCGAGGCGGTTGATGTCGATGAGGTCGCGCGCCGGGGACGGCCCGCGCAGCTTCACCAGGACCTCGCCCGCCACCGCCTCGCGGCCATCGACGAGCTCGACTCGGAGACTGTTGTCAGCACGAGGTTGCGTCGACGACGGCGTGGTCGCCAGCACCACCCCCGCCAGTATCGTCGCCACGAGTGCGAAGCGCCGCATGTGCCCTCCAAGGACCTTCGCTTTCAGGCCTGAAGGCCTGCGCTGCAGTCGGCCGCTGTCAATTGCGCAACGTGCTCTTACAGAACTGCGAGCCGAATCACCAGAATTGGTCTCAAACCTTGCGTACAGGCGCGGATTGTGGGGGAGTGCCGAGTGTCGTGCGAATCAGGTGCCAGAGCGGGTGGTTGGGTATACTCCCCGAAAGCACCTCATGGCCGCAGATGCGGGCGCGTCGGATCTTGGCCGTTACCGGCTGGGCAGACTGCTCGGGCGGGGCGGCATGGGCGAGGTGTATCTCGCCCACGATCAGGCGCTCGACCGCGAGGTCGCCATCAAGTTCGTCGCTGCCGACAAGGTCGGCGACGAGGTGGCCGGACGGCGACTGCTGCACGAGGCCCACGCGGCCGCCGCGCTCGATCATCCCTGCATCTGCACCGTCTACGAGACCGGTCGCACGCCTGAGGGCCAGGCCTTCATCGTCATGCAGTACGTCGAGGGCCAGCCGCTCTCGACGATGCTGCAGGCGGGCCCGATGTCCGTGCGGGACGCCCTGAGCATCGCCGGTCACATCGCCGAAGCGCTCGGCACCGCGCACCGGGCCGGAATTGTCCATCGGGATCTGAAGCCGTCCAACGTGATGGTCACGCCTTCCGGGCGGCCAAAGCTGCTCGACTTCGGTATCGCCAAGCAGGTCGTGCTGCCAGCCGGCGCCTCGAACGCGCCGACCTCGTCGGCGGACATGACCACTGTCGGCACCATCGTGGGCACGCCGGCCTACATGTCGCCCGAGCAGATCCAGCAGCGCCCGCTCGACGGTCGCAGCGATCTGTTCTCGTTGGGAGTGGTGCTGTTTGAAAGCCTCACCGGCCGACGCGCGTTCGACGGGCCGAGCCTGATCGAGACGATCGCCAACGTCCTGCACGTACATCCGCCGGCGCCGTCGAGCCTTCGCCGGGAGCTCACCGATCGCCACGACGAGCTCTGCCGTCGTCTGATGGCGAAGGAGGCAAGCGATCGGTTTCAGTCTGCGGACGAAGTCGTCGGCGCGATCAGGTTGCTGCTTCCGGATACGTCGCGTACCGTCGTGCCTGACGACACATCGCACAGATCCCCAGGGCCTGGGCTGCGCGTGTCACGTCGTGCGCTGATCGCTGCGGCGGCCCTGGCCGTCGTCGCGGTGGCAGGTTTCACAGTCTGGCGACGGCCCGCGGCGCTTCCGACGGTGCCGCCGGAGGCGGACGTCTGGTATCAGCGAGGACTGCAGGCGATGCGCGACGGCACCTATGAGACTGGACGGCGCAGGCTGGAACAGGCCATCAGCCTGTTCCCGCAGCACGTCCTGGCCTATACACGGCTGGCCGAGGCGTACGCGGAACTCGACGACGACCGCAGCGCGCAAGAGCAGTTGTTGCGCGTATCGGAACTGGTGCCGGACGAGTCGCGTCTGCCCGAGATCGAACGGCTGCGTGTCCAGGCGTTGCGGGCGTCGGTGCTGCGCCGAATGGACCAGGCGGTCGAACTGTACCGTCAGCTCGTCCACCGCGAAGCCAACTCCGGCGCTTGGCTCGACCTCGGCAGCGCCCAGGAGAGTGCGGGGCTCCGGAAGGACGCTCGCGACTCGTATGCGAAGGCGGCGGAGCTCGATCCCCAATCGGCCGCGGCGCACATGCGGCTCGGATCAGCCGAGGCGCTCGAAGCGAGGATGCCGGAGGCGCTGGCTGCACTTGCGGAAGCCGAGAGGCTGTACCGCGGGGCCTCCAACGTCGAGGGCGAAACGGAAGTGCTCCTGCGGCGGGAAGTCGCGCTCGAGAACGCTGGTGACCTCCAGGCTGCGCGCGCCGACGTCGAGCGCGCCATCACGCTTGCCAACGGCTCGCGCTCCACGTTCCAGCAAGTTCGGGCGCGACTGGCCATGAGCCGTGTCGCGGCGATTCAAGGGCAGTTCGGCGAGGCGGAACGAGGGGCGTCGGCCGCCGTGCAGGAGGCACTCGACGCCAGGCTCGACACGGTAGCAGCTGAGGGGCTCGTGGATCTTGCGTTCACGCTGCAGCAGCTCGACCGTGCCGCTGATGCGGAGAGTCTCGTGCGGCGCGCACTTCAGCTCGCCGACGACCGTGGCGCCAGGCGTATTGCCGCTCGGGGGCGCCTGCAATTGGCTTCATTACAGGAGGACCAGGGCAAGCCGGCTGAGGCGCTCACGCTCATCGGTTCTGCGCTCCCGTTCGCACGCGGGAACAGCTACCGCCTGCTGGAGCTCGACGGACTGCAGATTGCCGTGCGTGCGCATCAGGCGCTCGACCAGCTCGAGACGGCGAAGCAAGAGGCAACCGAGGTGTTGGGACTCGCCACGACCGTCAAGGACGAGATCTCGATTGCATTGGCGTCAACCAACCTCGCGAGCGTGTTGACAGCCCTCGGGCAATATCCTGAGGCACTAAAGCTTCGCCTGCAGGCGGAAGCCATCCACCGGCGCCAGGACGACAACGCGTCGTTGCCCTTCGACCTGGCCAATCGCGCGGACCTGCTGTTCCGACTCGGCCGGACAGACGAAGCGGAGACTGCGCTTGCCGAACTTGACGCCGGCGCGTCCAAAGGGCTTGAGGCGTACCGGGGAAGAGAGTCACGGGCTACCTTCCTCCGGGCACAGGGCGCCGCGTTCGGACTGCAGTGCGAACGAGCCCGACGGGTCCTGAGCGGTATGACCTGGCACCTCGAAGTCGGTGACGTTGCCAACACGATCGGTCCAGCCGTGAACGAATGGTGCGCCACGAGGCTTGGAAGTCGTGGCATCAGGGCCGTCAGCTTTGGCAACCTGGCGCCCGCCGTGGCTCGCGAACTCGCCTACTGGCAGGCCCTCACGGCACTCGAACGGGGCCAGGCACGGGCCGCTCTGGACCATGTCAACAGGGGATTGGCGGCGTTGGGACGTCTTCCGTTCGACGAGCTTCGCTGGCGGCTCGCGGCCGTTGGCGCCGCCGGAGCCGCCCAATCGGGCGACGAACTGAAGCGTCGGGAGCTCACTGACATAGCGACCTCGGCCCTGTCCAGGGTGAAGGCCGACTGGAAAGCGGATTTCGGCGAGTACGGAAATCGAGCTGACGTCGTTTATCTAATGCGTCGAGCACGGCTGAGTTAGACTCGACCGCAGAAAGGGAGCTTTCCCATGACCGAAGACCAGCATGCTTCCGTCCCCGGCGCGGCAGGCTCAGTATCAGTCAACCAGAGAGCGACGATTCAACTGACTCCAGCCCAGTACTACGTGCGGCTCGCTGTTGCCTTCCTGGCAGGCGCCGCGATTGTCGGTGGAGCCGCGTATGCCCTGGGTCTCTTCTCCAGCGAAGAGCCGCCGATTCGCGTCCGGCCAGGATCCATCGAACTCCAGTTGCCGACCAGCAAGAAGTGGCAGGACAGGAACGGATACTGGCAGATCAAGAACGGCGAGAAGGACGCCACGTACTACGAGATCCTGATCTCCACAAGCGCGCCGAGCGAAGGCTGCAAGCTCGAGGCCAATACCAGTGCGATCAAAGT
>JAENWD010000432.1 GCA_016650245.1 Vicinamibacteria bacterium | reverse complement strand
CGTTCAACGCATCATCGGGCCACCGCGGATGCTGCCAGTGAGCCACAGGATCAACAAGACAATCAGCACAAGACCGAGAAGTCCGCCGCCGTAGTGTGGGGTGCCCCACCCGGCACCGCGGCCGTAGTAGTACCCACCGCCTCCGCCAAAGAGAAGCACAAGGACGATAATCACGAGGATCAGCATGACGGTACCTGTCTCCTTTTCGAGTTCACGGGTGGCCGCGGCTCGCGCCGGGACGCACCAGATTCTACTCGCGTGACACGGGGTGCGGCGTGCCGAGATCGCCTTTTTGTAGACGAGGCGCCCACCTTCGCGGACGGGCAGGCCCGCGTTCGGCCGGAAGGCGAGCGGCCACGCGCCCTCGCTCCATGCGCCCAACTCGCAGAGCTGGCGAGCAGCACTACACTGCGACGCGAATTTCACGGCCCCCTCCTTGAGCCTTCCAAGAAACGCCGGATTCGGCGTGCGTTCCTGTTTGGCACGGATTCTGCGCTGGTGGACGGCATGGATACCCCTGCACGCTTCAAGTCGTTGGCTTCGCTCACGAGAGCAGTCGTCGCGCTGGGCCTGCTGAGCGGCGCCATCGCCTGCGCGGGACCCCTGCGTGTCGAGCTGCCGGGCGGTAACGACGCTGAAAAGCGCCTGCGTATCGACGCGATCCGTCGCGCTGAGGTGTGGCGGCCCACCAACGTCGCGAGCCTCGACCTCGAGCGGGGGCCTGGAGTGACCGGCAGCTTTGCGCCGCATGCCTCGGTCCGCTGCGACTACGTGGACAAGGAGATGAGCGGGCGCTCGCCGAAATTCACCTGCGCGGTCCGTCCGAACGACCAGGTCAAGGTGAAGTACGGCCGGACCAACGGCGAAGTGTACGCCGAGGTCGCGGCGACCCGGCTGTTGTGGGCGTTGGGATTCGGCGCAGACTCCATGTATCCGGTCCGCGTGATCTGTCGAGGGTGCCCTCGCGATTTACGGAAGGATGCCACGGTCACCGGCCGGCAGGTGGTGTTCGATCCGGCGGCCATCGAGCGGAAGATGAAGGGCACCGAGCTCGAGTGGGACGACACGGTCGGCTGGTCGTGGTCAGAGCTCGACTTGGTGGACGTGGCGGCGGCGCCGACACAGCGAGCGCAGCGCGACGCGCTGAAACTCCTGGCCGCGCTGCTGCAGCACTCCGACTCCAAGTCGCAGCAGCAGCGCCTCGTGTGTCTGGATGAGCCGTCACGGAAGAAGGCGACGACCTGCGCGCGTCCCTTCATGATGATCAATGACCTGGGACTCACCTTCGGCCATTCGAACGTCTTCAATCGCAACGCCCAGGGCAGCGCCAACTTCGAGAAGTGGTCGGAGGAAAGGGTCTGGCGAAAGCCCGAGACGTGCGAGGCCAACCTGGCGGGATCGCTGACTGGCACGCTGAGGAATCCCGTCATCAGCGAAGCCGGCCGCAGTTTTCTCGCCGATCTGCTGGTGCAGCTCACCGACCAGCAGCTCACCGATCTCTTCAGGGTCGCGCGGCTGCCGGCGCGCGCGCGAGCCGCCGATCAGCCCGAGGGCGACTCGGTCCGCGAGTGGGTTGCGGCGTTCAAGGTCAAGCGCCATGACGTGGTGAATCATCGCTGTCCGGCCGGATTCTGATCGGTTGAGGGCAGCTCGCGCTTCAGGGTCTCCATCAATTCGGGCACGTTGGTCTCTTCGGTCATGCGGTCGGCCTTGGCCGCGTCTTCCGTTTCGGGTGGAATATGGAGGTGCTCCGAGACCTGCCGCAGCATCCGGAGTACGAGCGTGAGCTCCTGTTCCGTCAGCAGCGCGACCTGCAGATGGAGATGGTCGCGGCGCTCAGTGCGCTGGCTCATCCGGTTCTGTGCGATGAGCACGAACGTGGCGATGAGTAGCGCTTCCAGTGACACGACGATCGTCAATAGGCCGTACGGGTACGGATCGAATTGCACCTCGACCGGCGCCACGGCATTCCAGAGCGTCCAGGCGACAGTGGCCGCGAGCTGAACCAGTACGAAGGCGAGGCTGCCTGCAAACGCCAAGATGCGGTCGCTCAGCGCTTCGGACCAGCTCTTCTGCGCGTGAGCGCTGCGCTCGAGCTCGATGATCGTGCGGACGTTTTGCTGGGCCGCTTCCGACAGCGGGACTGGAGAGGACTGGCCGGCCACGACGACGGCTTGTGCAAGAAGGTGGCCGGATCGAACGGCTCGGCTGGTTCGAAGGCTTTTCTGCTACCCTCGGGGCTCGTGCGCAAAGCCCTGATCGGGGCCGGTATCGGCCTGGTCGCCGCCCTGTTCGCCCTGCTTCTGGGTCGTCTCCCCTTCGTCGAGGTCGTTGAACTCAAGACCTACGACTGGCGCATGCGCGCGACGGCCGGGTCGGTGCCGGCCCGCAACGACATCGTCCTGGTCACCATTGACGAGGAAAGCATCAGGGGCCTCGAGCCGCTGGTGGGTCGATGGCCGTGGCCGCGCCTGGTCCACGCCGAGGTCCTGAACTACCTGGCGCGAGCGCAGCCGCGCGTCGTGCTCTACGATGTGCTGTTCACCGAGCACGATCGAACGAAGTTCTTCGTCCAGGACCAGGAGTGGAGCGGCGCGGCGTCGGACCAGACGCTGGCGACCGCGGCGCGCGCCGTGCCGCTTGTGCTGCCAGGCGACGCGGTACCCGAGGCGCTCGAAGGGGTCGCCTCGTCAGTGACTTCAGAGGTCGCTGCCGACGAGCGGCCCATCTTCGTGCCGCCCATCGCGCCGCTTGCAGCCGCCAGCCGGGTGGTCGCGCACAACTTTGCGGTGCTCGACCCCGACGGCCCGTGGCGCCGGTACGTGTCGTTCGTGCGTAATCAGGGAGAAACGATCCCGTCGCTCGCGGTCGCCACGGCGGCCGTGGCGCTCGGCCGCGCTCCAGGCGATCTGCAGCGCACGGCCGGACGCCTGCTGATCGACTATCGCAGCCGGCGTGCGGATGGCTCGTCGCCGTACCGCCGGGTGTCGTTCTACAAGCTGTTCTACGCCGAACAGCAGCTTCTCGACGGCCAGACACCTCTCGAGCGTCCCGAGACGCTGCGCGACAAGATCGTCGTCGTCGGCGCGACCGCCTCGGCGCTCGACGATGTGTTCACCGTGCCGGTGGCGGCGGGGAAGGTGGGGGGTCTTGAAGTGCACGCCGCCGTGGTGGACGGGATCCTCTCTCAACGTACGTTGTCGCCGACGTCAGCGTCCCGTGCGATCGCGCTGACCCTCACCGCCGCCGTGGCGCTTGGCGTCATCGGCGCGTTCGTCGGGCCGTGGATCACGACCATCGTCGCGCTGGCGCTGTGGGGCGCCATCACGGCGTTTGCGACCTCGCAGTTCGCCGCTGGCCACTGGTATCCGCTGGTCGTGCCGCTACTGGCCCTTGTGCTGGCGACCTTCGGCGATGTGGCCTACGAGTACTTTGTCGAGGGCCGCGAGAAGCGCCGCGTCAAACGACTCTTCTCGCGCTACGTGTCCAAAGACGTCTACGAACAGCTCATCAAGGATCCGAGCGGCGCACGGCTCGGCGGTCAGCGGCGACGCATGACCGTGATGTTCTCCGACATCCGCGAGTTCACGACCGTGTCAGAGAAGGGCGAGCCGGAAGCGATCGTGGCGCAGCTCAACGAGTATTTCTCGCGGATGGTGCCCATCGTCTTCGCGCACAAAGGCACCATCGACAAGTTCGTCGGCGACATGATCATGGCGCTGTTCGGCGCGCCGCTGGACGACCCGGACCACGCCGACCACGCGGTAGAGACGGCGCTGGCGATGTCGGCCGGGCTGGCACGGCTCAACCGCGAGTGGACAGCGGCCGGCCGGCCCGCACTGGACATCGGCATCGGCATCAACACCGGCGACATGGTGGCCGGCAACCTCGGCTCCGAAGACATCATGAGCTACACCGTCATCGGCGACCAGGTGAACCTTGGCGCACGGCTCGAGTCGCTGAACAAGGACTACCACACCCGCGTGATCATCAGCGACGCCACACGGGCCGCCCTGAAGGGGCGCTATGATATCCGCGCCCTCGGCGACGTCGTTGTGAAGGGCAAATCCGTGCCCGTCAAGATTTTCTCGGTCGTGCCGCCACAGGCCGTGCTCGAAGGCCTCAACGCGGACGTCGTCGCGACCGATATGTCCGGGAAGG
>JAENWD010000431.1 GCA_016650245.1 Vicinamibacteria bacterium | reverse complement strand
CTGCCTGCTCGCCGCCCTCGCGCTGCCCACGGCGACCGATGCCCAGGTGCGCCGAGCGATCTCGGTGGACGACCTGCTCGGGCTGCACCGCGTGAGCGACCCGCAGATCTCTCCCGACGGGACGCGTGTCGTCTACACCGTTGCGACGGCTGACCGGCAAGCCAATGGACTCGCGAGCAATCTCTGGGTCGTGCTGGTAGGCGGCGGCGCGCCGCGGCAACTGACGTTCGCCGGCCGAGACGGCAGCGCGCGCTGGTCCCCTGACGGCTCCCGCCTGGCGTTTCTGTCGAGCCGGGACGGCGCGCAGCAGATCTACCTGCTCAACCTCACCGGCGGCGAGCCGACAAAGCTGACGACCCTTGACGGCGGCGCCGATCGGATCGTGTGGGCGCCCGACGGCAAGACCCTGGCGTTCACCTCGTCGGCCTGGCCCGATTGCGCCGACGATGCGTGCAACAAGCGCAAGACCGAGGCCAAAGAGAGGGACATGGTGAAGGCGCGGACGTACGACGGGCTGCTCTATCGCCACTGGAACGCCTGGGGCACCGGTCAGCGTTCGCACCTGTTCGTGGTGCCGGCCGGCGGCGGCACGCCAAAGGACCTCACGCCGGGCGCCGCCTACGACGTGCCGCCTGTGCAACGCGAGGGCCCGCACCCGATTGCGTTTTCGCCGGATAGCCGTGAAGTCGCGTTTGTCGCGGTCACCGACGCGATGGAGGCCATCAGCACCAACGGCGACATTTTCCTCGTCGCCGCCGACGGCAGCGCGGCGCCCGCGCGGCTGACCACCAACCCCGCGTTCGACGGCGCGCCGGCCTACTCACCCGACGGCAAGTGGATCGCGTATCGCGCGCAGAGCCGCCCTGGCAACGAGGCCGACAGGTGGCGGCTGATGAAGTACGACCGACAGGCGAAGACACATGCCGAGGTCGCGCCCGGCTACGACCGCAGCGTGAATCAGCTCGCCTGGGCGCCTGACAACCAGACGATCTACTTCAACGGCGAGGACTCCGGCTACCTGCCCGTCTTCCGTGTGCCGGCCGCAGGCGGCACGCCAACCGTCGTGACGCCCTCGACCTATGCCGCCGAGTACGCGCTCAGCGCGGACGGCAAGACGCTGGTTATCGCACGCAACAGCCAGCAGGCACCCGCGGAACTGGCGGCGCTGGCCTCCACCGGCGGCGATCTCCGGGCCCTGACCTCACACAACGCCGAGCGGCTCTCGCAGCTCGACCTGCCCAAGGCCGAGCACTTCACCTTCCCCAGCGCCGGCGGCACCAGCGTCCACGCGATGCTGTTGAGACCGCCGTCGTTTGATCCGTCGAAGAAGTATCCGCTGCTGATAGTCTTGCACGGGGGACCGGAGACGCAGTTCGGCGACTCGTGGAGTTTTCGCTGGAACGGCCAGACGCTGGCCTCGCCGGGGTACGCCGTGCTGATGATCAACCGGCGCGGGTCCACGGGCTTTGGCCAGCAGTTCACCGACGACATCAACAACGACTGGGGCGGCAAGGCGTACGACGACCTGATGAAGGGCCTGGACGTGGCGCTGGCGAAGTACTCGTTCCTCGACGGCACCCGCGTGGCGGCTGCCGGCGCGTCCTACGGCGGCTACATGATTGGGTGGATGGCCTCGCAGGCGAAGGGCCGCTTCAAGGCACTGGTCTGCCACGCCGGCGTCTATAACCTGGTCAGCATGTACGGCGCGACCGAGGAGGTCTGGTTCCCGGAGTGGTCGTTCCGCGGCACGCCGTGGGCGAACCCGGACAACTTCCTGCGCCAGTCCCCGCACGCCAGGGCCGCCGACTTCGGCACGTTCAAGACGCCAACACTCGTCATCCACGGCGAGCTCGACTTTCGCGTGCCTTACACGCAGGGCCTCGAGTTCTACACAGCCCTGCAGCGACAGGGCGTGCCCTCACGCCTCGTTGTCTTTCCCGACGAGGGGCATTGGATTCTGAAACCGCAGAACAGCGCGTTCTGGTATTACGAGGTGCAGGCGTGGCTCAAAAAGTATCTGTAGCGCTTGCCGGCGCGCTGCTGCTGGTGGCTTCCTCGGCCGCTGCCGAAATCACCTGGCCGTGCCGTCAGCCGCAGCTGGCCGTGGAACGGCACACGGTGTACGTCGCATGTGGCACACCGACGTCGTTGATCGTCGCGCGCTCGGAGAACAACGGCGAGTTCTTCCTGCCGGCGCTCACGATCCCGATCGCAGGCCATCTGTCGCTGGGCAACCATCGCGGCCCGCGTGTCGTCGCGCTTGGCGACACGGTGGTCCTCACCGCCATCGTCGGTGAGGCTGGCGGCGGCAAGGACGGCGACGTGCTGGCGTGGCGGTCGACCGATCGCGGCGCGACATGGTCGTCGCCGGTCAAGGTCAGCGACGTGGCAGGCGCGGCGCGCGAGGGCCTGCACGCGATGGCCGCCAACGGCACAACCATCGCGGCTGCATGGCTCGATCTGCGCGGTCAAGGAACGACACTCGCGGTCGCCGTATCGGCAGATGGCGGGATCACCTGGAAGCCAGACGTCATCGCCTACCGCTCTCCGACCGGCACCATTTGTCAGTGTTGCCATCCGTCGCTCGTGGTCGACCGCTCAGGTCGCATCACCGCGATGTTCCGGAACGAACACGACGGCGCACGCGACATGCACCTCGTCTCGTCGGCCGATGGCGGCAAGACGTGGGATGCTGCGCGAAAGCTGGGCACCGGGACGTGGATGTTGAGGGCGTGCCCGATGGACGGGGGCGGACTCCTGCTCGGTCACAAGGGCGAGTTGCAAACCGTTTGGCGCCGCGAGCAGACGGTATACCTGGCGACGCCTGGCACTGCCGAGGTTGCGCTGGCGACCGGTGTCAATCCCGCGCTGGCGTTGTCCGGCGGCGGCCCGGTCGTCCTGTGGAACGGCGCCGACGGCCTGACGGTGCAGGTCCCCGATGGCAAGCCGACGCTGGTCGATCGCGCCGGCCGGTTCGGCGCGATCGTGGTGACCGGCTCCGGTGCCACCGTCGTCGCCTTCGAACGGGGCGACATCGCGGTTGTCAGGCAACAGTTCTCTGGGCCGATCGACAGCGCGTCGCGCCAGTAGCGGACCTGAAGGTCCGCGCTACACCTGTTACGGCAGCCCTGCGCCACATCTGTTACGGAGCCCTTCGCTACTTCTGCCCGTGGTGGTGCGCCGACTTCTTGTAGTGCTGTTCGAGCAGGTCGACGCCGAAGTCGCCATCGAAGCCGCGCCAGACCGCGTGGACGTGGTTGCCGCCGTTCTGGACGCAGTCGTACTCGATGAGAAACGTCGGGCCCTGCACGCGGTAGTAGTGCAGCGCGCCTTTCTCCATGCCACCCATCCAGGCGAACTTCACCAGGTCGAGGCCCGCCGTCCGGAGCTTGGCGACGCGCTCGGCCGCCTGCGGTTTCGGCTGCGTGCTGGCGTACTCCTCGATCAGCGCCAGCAGCATCCCCCGCTGCGCCTGGGTCATGTCCTTGTAGGCCAGCCCCGTGTTCTCCTGAATCGCCGCCTTGCGGGTGTTGGTCGTCAGGATATCGTCCGGCGCGGTCGGCGAGAGGAGGGCCACCGCCTTCTGCTCGGTCGATAGCGCGGTCACCAGCGCGCGCGCCAGATCCTCCTCGGCATGCAGGACGCGCGTGCCGCTCTTGGGCCCGTCGCGCACCTCGGCCGGATTGCTGCCGAAAAACTGCGGCGTGGTAGCAATCGCCACGCCGTTTACCAGCGTCCAGTGGAGCGACACGTGATGCCCCTCCCAGCGCATGCCCCATGTGCCGGTGGGTGACGGGTCGCCAAACAGCGTGAGGTAATACTTCTCGGGGTCCCGGCGCACGGGGTTCTTCTCGATCTCGGCAAGGATGAGGTCGAGTGCTCGGATGGCCTCTGCCTTCGAGTAGCCCTTCTGGCTCAGTCCGGTCTCAATCAGGTGGAGGGCTGCCTTCTGCTGAACAGCCGACATCTGCTTCAGCGGTAGGCCCTCGCGATCCTTGGGGATATAGAACCAGTTGAACCGCTCGTCGCTGTCGAAGGCCAGTTGCACCTTCGCGCGCTCGCCGGGCGCCAGCGTGACAAGAAAGGCCGACGCGGCGCCGGCCAGCCGGTCAGACAGCGCGTCAGAGGCGGTCGATGGTGGCACTGGCATCAGCAACGCGGCGAGAAGCAGCAGCGGAAGCGCGCGAGGGAACTCCATAGCGCGCATTGTAGGCGAACCACACCCGCGCGGCGAGCAGGATCGCAACGATGGCGCCGTAGCGCGCCGGACGGGAGATGTCACTCTTCACCAGCCACCAGTAGTGCACGACGCCGGCCGCGGCCGACACATAGACCAGCTTATGAAGCAGATTCCAGCGTTTGCCGCCAAGTCGGCGAATCCAGCCGGCGGTTGAGGTGATCGCCAGCGGGATCATCAGCACGAACGCCGTGAACCCCGCCGTGATGAACGGCCGTTTGACGATGTCGGCCACGATGTCGTCGAGGGAGAAGAACTGGTCCAGCACGAGGTAGGTCAGGAAGTGCAGCGTGCCGTAGAAGAACGCGAACAGGCCCAGCATGCGGCGGTAGCGGATGAGCGCGTTCCACCCCGTCCACTTCCGTAGCGGCGTGATGAGCAGCGTGAGCGCTAGAAACCGCAACGTCCAGGTGCCGGTCCCGTCCGTGATGGCGTCGACGGGATTGGCGCCCAGGGTGTGGGCAAAGACTCCGTAGGCCAGGTAGCCTGCCGGCGCCAGCGCGGCGGCGAACGCCAGGGACTTCAGGAGACGCATGAAGTGCGAAATGCGAAATGCAAAGTGCCAAGTGAGTGGACAGTGCCAAACGCGAAATGTGGGGCGTCAGCCGTACTTCGCACTTTACATTTCGCATTTCCCACTTCAGTAGTTCTTCCTCAAGTCCAGTCCGGTGTAGAGAGACCCGACCTGGTCGGCGTAGCCGTTGAACATCAGCGTCTTGCGCTTGAAGAACTCGCCGATCCGGCGCTCGCGCGCCTGCGTCCACCGCGGATGATCGACTTCCGGGTTCACGTTCGAGTAGAACCCGTACTCGCTGGGCTGCGAACGCTCCCACGAGCCGACCGGCTGCTTCTCGACCAGACGGATGCGGACGATCGACTTGATGCTCTTGAAGCCGTACTTCCACGGCACCACCAGCCGCAGCGGCGCGCCGTTCTGGTTCGGCAGCACTTCACCGTAGAGGCCCACCGCCAGAATCGCCAACGGGTGCAGTGCCTCGTCGAGCCGCAGCCCTTCGACGTACGGCCAGTCCAGGGACCGCCGGCGCACGCCAGGCATCTGCTCGGGGTCGTTGAGCGTGATGAACTCGACGAACCTTGCCTGGGGGGTCGGCTCGGCCTTGCGGACGATGTCGCCCAGCGGGATCCCAATCCACGGAATCACCATCGACCAGCCCTCGACGCACCGCAGCCGGTACACCCGCTCCTCGAGCTGATACGGCTTGATGAGGTCGTCGATGGCGAACTGGCCGCCCTTCTTCACGGCGCCGTCGATGGTCACAGTCCAAGGACGGGGGCGCAGGCTACTGGCAAACCTGGACGGCGAATCCTTGTCGGTGCCGAACTCGAAGAAGTTGTTGTAGGTCGTGACGTCGCCGTACGGCGTGAGACTTTCGTCCGTGGCGCTGAGGGCGCTTCTCTTGAACGCCAGCTTGGCCAGGCCGCCTTGCGCCTCGGCGTCACTGGCCAACCCCAGGCACCCGGCAACTCCCGCTACCAGCGGCACAGCCGCCGCGCGGATGAACTCGCGCCGGCGCACGTACTGCGCGTTTGGGGTGACGTCACTCCAGCCTGGATCGGGCACCCGGCGAATCAGCATCGCGACTCCTCAAGGGTATTCAACGGCTCTGTTGGTAGTTTAGATGCGGACGAGGCTGTGGGGCTACCATTCCCCATGGCTTCCCGCGCGGTGTCCCTGGTCGACCTGGCCGCGCACGAGCTGCGCACTCCCTTGACAGTGGCGATCGGCAGCCTGCGGCAGTTGGCAGGGCTCGCCGACCCCGTCCACCAGGCGGCGGTCGCCCGCGCGGTGAGGTCGTGTGAGCGGCTCGAGCGGCTGGCAACCGAAATGCGCGACTGGACGCGCCTGGCCGAGTCGCCGCCTGCGGCTTGCCCCGTCGCCCTCGCCGGCGTGCTGACCGAGGCAATGCGTACGGCGTCGGCCATCCGCGCCGACGAGGTCACCATCATCGTCGGCGGCACGCCAGACGTGATGGTGCAAGCCCTGCCCCACGTACCTGGCGCGCTGGCCGCGCTGCTGGTGGCCGTGGTTCGAGCCGCCGAAGGTGGGGAAACGATCGCGGTAGAGGCCACCGTCGCCAACGACGCCGCAACGGTGGTCGCGCGCCGGCCCGGCGCCGGATCGTTTGACGGAGGCGCGACGTTTGACGCCGAGTGGCTGGGTGGCCTGGGGTTCTCGCTGCCGTTGGCTCGGGCGGTGATCACCGGCAGCGGCGGCGAGGTGACATCGGCACATTCGGCCGATGGCCGGCTTCAGGCGGTCAGCGTGCAACTGGCGGTGGCGCGCCCGCAGCCGTCTCGCTGAGCACGATCGCGCCGGTCGACGCGTCCAGGTAATGCGCGACGAGCCCGGCGCCGGTGAATACCCTGGCCCGATACGCCAACACGTACTCGCCGGCGGCGGTGGGCAGCACGACGAGCTCCGGCGGACGGCTGGGACCCGGCGAGCCCGGCACCAGCGCCATGACCGCCAATCGCGCCTCGGCGCGCGTCAGCTTCGGCACGGGGTTGACCGCGATCTTCTCGTAGATCGTGCCCTCCGCGACGGTGAGCACGCCGCCTTCGAGACGTCGCCAGACCTCGGTACCGACGACGGGCACGCCCTTGTGCAACTGATCCAACCACTGGTCGCGCCCGGCAGGCGTCGATCGCGCGCGCTCTTCGCGCACCCTCAGCGCACCGGTCCTGACCAGGTGAGCGAGCCGGCGGTCCCACTGGGCGAGTGACTCTGGCGTGTCTGTCTGCACCCGCACGAGGCCCGGATGCGGCACCGTGGGCGGAGGCTGCGCGTGAGCGGCCGCGCTCACGGCGAGGCTCGCGGCCAGCACCAGGCGTCTGGTCATCGACGCCACTGTGACACGCGTATCGCGCCCGTGCAAGATTGCGACGGCGTGCAGGCCGCCACATGCGCTAGTGCTAACATCGTCCACCGGTGCCGTCCTCGGTCTCGACACTCGTCGTCACATGGAACAACCGGGACTTTCTCGGCCGCTGCCTCGAATCGCTGCCGAAGGACTCGGAGATCGTCGTCGTGGACAACGCGTCCACCGACGGCAGCGCGGACATGGTCGCCGAGACGTTCCCGCACGTCCGCCTGACCCGCCTGGATCGCAACATCGGATTCGGCGCGGCCGTAAACCGCGCGGCGGCCGAGGCCACCGGCACGTATCTCCTGCTCCTCAACCCGGACGCCGAAGCCACACCGAAGTCTGTTGAGCGCCTGGTGGAGTTCCTCGACGAGCACATCACGTGTGGCGCCACCGCCGGCCGGCTGCTCTCGATGACCGAAGACTGGCAGCGCGGCTTCAACGTGCGGCGGCTGCCGACCTACGGCACCATCGCGGCCGATCTGCTGCTGTTCAAGTACGTGTGGCCGTCCAATCCGCTGACCAGGCGGGCCGAGGCTGCCGACCTCACCGATACGTCGTCGCAGGCCGTGGAGCAGCCGGCCGCCGCGTGCCTCATGCTGCGGCGCCGCACGTTTGACGAGGTCGGCGGCATGGACGAACGCTTCTTCCCCGCCTGGTTCGAGGACGTCGACTTGTGCCGCCGGATCCTCGGAGCCGGCTGGACGATCTTCTTTGTGCCCAGCGCCAACTTCCGTCACCTGGGTGGCGCGTCGGTAGCCACGCTCGGCGTGCCGCGGATGAAGCGGCTGTACTATCAGAACCTCGAACGCTACATGGCCAAGTATCATGGTCTGGTTGGCCGCGCGATCACGCGCTCACTGATCGTCACCGGCATGGGACTCCGCGTCGCCGCGAGCGCTCTGGTCGGAAATGGAGAGGGTATGCGGACGTACGGCGGCGTGAT
>JAENWD010000430.1 GCA_016650245.1 Vicinamibacteria bacterium | reverse complement strand
TTGCGCGAGAAAGTCGAACGTCCCAAGGCTCTTTGCCTTCTCCTCGAAGACCTCGATGAACGTCTGCCCGATGATCTTGCGCTTGCGCTCGGGGTCGGTGACACCCGCGAGCTTGTCGATGAACAGATCGGCGGCGTCCACGAATTCCAGGGGCAGCTTCAACTTGTCGGCGAACCTGTGCCGAATCTGCGTCGCCTCGTTGAGGCGCAGCACGCCGTTATCGACGAACATGCACGTG
Source organism: Vicinamibacteria bacterium (assembly GCA_016650245.1). Classification (GTDB taxonomy): domain Bacteria; phylum Acidobacteriota; class Vicinamibacteria; order Vicinamibacterales; family JAENWD01; genus JAENWD01. The sequence goes on along the minus strand of JAENWD010000430.1, from coordinate 3,666 downwards.
AGGCGATCGCCGATCGCACGATGGATGATCACCGCCGCGACTGTGGAGTCCACGCCGCCGCTGAGCGCGCAGATGACGCGTCCCTCCCCCACCTGCGCGCGGATCCGCGCCGTCGCCTCGTCGATGAACGAGGCTATCGTCCAATCGCCGGTGCAGCCACAGACTCCAAACGCGAAGTTGCGCAGGATTTCGAGCCCGCGATCGGTGTGCGCGACTTCGGGATGAAACAGCAGGCCATAGAGCTGACGCGATGGGTCCTGAATGGCGGCCACCGGCGCGTTGGCGCTGGTGGCGACGACGGCAAATCCATCCGGCGCGGCCTCGACGTAGTCGCCGTGACTGGCCCACACGCGCAGTTCATCGGGCAGCGAGGCGAACAGCGTCGCCTCCGACGAGGTCACGTGGACCATCGCATGGCCGAACTCGCGATGCGCGGCAGGCGCGACGCGGCCGCCGAGCGAATCGGTCATCAACTGCATCCCGTAGCAGATGCCCAGCACGGGAGCGCCCACGGCAAACAGGGACGGGTCGCACTTGGGCGCGCCGTCCTCGGACACGCTCTTGGGCCCACCCGACAGGATGATGCCAACCGGTGTGCGGGCGGCGATCGTGGCGACCGGTGTGTGGAAAGGGAGGATCTCGCAATAGACGGAGAGTTCCCTCAGCCGGCGTGCGATCAACTGAGTGAACTGCGAGCCGAAATCGAGAATCAGAATGGTCTGATGGGGCAAGGTATCGATCCGTTGGGGGCACGCGAGCTGACGAAGGACGCGAATGACAGTATTATAGCGGTGCTAACCCCATGTGGCTACGCTCGGTCCGCGCGCCATGTGGAGGTGAGAGTCCTGCGACGGTGCGAATCTGCCTTGCCCTGCTGGCCTGCGGCCTGCTGATCGCGTTCCCGACCGCCGCTGGCGCGCAACCGCCCCTCCGTCCGCGTCCGTCCCAACCCGCCGCACGCCGTGCAGTCGCGCCTGCCGAGGCGAGCCTGCAGTCCACGCTCGAAGTGGCTCTGGGCGCGCAGCCGGCCGCCCCGACAGCCTTTGACGCGACCTCGGCGTACCTGCCCCTCAAAGGCGGACGCCTGGTCGCCGTCGATCTGCTCTCCGGCAAGGTGCGATGGACCAGCGAGTTGGTCACGACGTGGGCGCCCAGCGTCGATGTGGGCCTGGTGGTCGTGGCCGGCGATGAGTGGCTCACCGCACTTGACACCGAAACGGGCCGCCCCAAGTGGCGGCTGCCAATGACCGGCGGCTTCTCGGCGCCAGCGACCGCCGACGGCGGATGGGTCATCGGAGCGCCAGCCGGCGGCGACGTCATCGCGATTCGCGCGACAGACGGCCAGGTGCTGTGGACGCACCGTCTCGGATCGCCCGTCCGCGTGCGTCCCGTGATCACCGCCACCGGCGTCTACGTGTCGCTCGACGACGGCCGCGTCGTCGCGCTGGATCTGAGGACGGGCACGCCGCGCTGGGAGCGCCGGCTTGGCGGCAAACCGGCCGACCTGCTCGTGCTCGACGACCGGCTGTTCGTGGGCGCCGACGACAAGTACTTCTACTCGCTCAAGACCAGCAACGGCGGCCTCCGGTGGAAGCGGCGTATTGGCGGACGGCCCTCTGGCGCGGCCGCCGTTGACGCCAAGCGTGTCTACTATGTCGCCCTGGACAACATCTTGTGGGCGCTCGACCGCAACAACGGCGGGTTGAAGTGGCACCAGCCGCTGCCGGTTCGACCGTCGGGTGGCCCGCTGGTGATTGGCGAGGTCGTCGTGGTCGCAGGCGTGGCGGCCGAGATCCACGCGTATCGCGCGCAGACGGGCGAGCCTGCCGGCAAGTCCGAGTCACCCGCCGACCTGGCCTCGGCCCCTCAGCTGGTGCCGGCTGAAGTACCGGCGCTCACCGCCATCGCCATGGTGACCCGTGGCGGCGTCTTCATGCTGCTGACGCGTCGCGTCGAGCCGGCCGCCACACCGCTTGCCTATCCTCTGGGCACCGAGATCCCGTTGTCGCGGCTGGGCGTGGACTGAGCCTCGAGTTCGGCGCGGATGGCGCCGGCAAGACGCGTGATGCCTTCTCGAATGCGGTCGTGCGTCGGCTGCGAGAACGACAGCCGCAGCGTGTTGGCGCCGCCGTCGTCCACGAAAAACGCGCCGCCGGCGACGTAGGTGACCGCCGCCGCCAGCGCTCGTGGCAGCAACGAGTCGGCGTCGACCTGCGGTGGCAGCGTGGCCCAGAGAAAGAACCCGCCGCGCGCGGGCGCGCAGGTGACGAGCCCGCCCAAGTCGCGCTCGATCGCCTCCTGCATTACGGCGCACTTGGCCTGGTAGTGCGCGCGCAGGTGCGGCGCCAAGCCTGCCAGCACACCCTGCACGATGGCTTGATGCACCACGCGCTGATCGAGGGCGCCGGTGCACAGGTCGGTCGCCTGCTTGGCGATCTCCAGCTTGGCGGCCAGCGCCTCGGGCGCGACAACCCAGGCCGTCCTGAACCCGGGCGCCAGCGTCTTGGAGAAACTCGACAGGTAGACGACCCGACCGCCGTGATCATCGGCTTTGATTGGTCGCGTTTCCTCCGCCGTCGCCGAGTCCGGAAAGTACAGGTCGCCGTACGGGTCGTCCTCGACAATGAGAACGTCGGCGCGCTCGGCCCAGTCGAGCAGTGCGCGGCGCTTGTCGAGGCCGATGAGCAGGCCGGTCGGGTTCTGGAAGTTCGGCACCAGGTACAGCAGGCGCACCCGCCGTCCCTCGCGGCGCAGCCGCGCCACCGTGTGATCGAGCGCCGCGAGGTCAATCCCGTCGTCTTCCTGCGGCACGCCGACCATGTCAGCCAGTGCGTTGCTGAACACAGAGATCGCGCCTGCATAGGTCGGCAGTTCGACCAGGACCGCGTCGCCCGGATCGATCAGGACTTTGGCCACCAGGTCGAGCCCCTGCTGCGACCCGCTGGTGATCAGGCGCTGTTCGAACCGCGAGACAATCGCGCGCGACAGCAGGATGGAGTCGAGCGCTTCAACCAGCGGGCGAAATCCACGCGTGGGTCCGTACTGCAGCGTCGAGCCGTCGCTGCCGCTGAGCAGCGAGGCAGCGATCTCCTGGAATCGGTCCCGCGGAAACGTCGCCGGATCGGGGTAGCCGGGCGCAAACGAGATGAGGTCCGGGATGCGCGTGCCCAGCGTGCCCATCTTGCGGATCGCCGACTCGCGCATCTGCGCGGCCGCGTGCGAGAAGAACCGTTGGTAGGTCATAGGTGATGGGGCCAGGCCCCGTTAAGAATGTTAAGCGGTCTTAACGGGGCCTGGCCCCCGTACTACTCCCGCATACGCCCCCAGCGCGGACAGCCCGAGGAACTGGAACAGCAGGCCGCGCGCCAGCCATGCCAACAGCTGGAGCGGCAGCACGGCGAGCCCCACGATGGGGACAAAGCCGATGAAGCCCAGCGCGGCAGTGGCCAGCACCGAGGCCACAGTCGCCAATCCCACCAGCGCCAACACCACCACGAAGATTCCTCCGATGAGGCGCCGCTGGCGCACGAGCAGGGCCGGCAACGCCCGCGCCGCGGAACGCACGGGCCAGTCGTTGGCCACGACCAGCACTTGCAGGAGCAGGTACAGCAGATTGACGGCGGTGAGCCACGCGCCAAGGGCCAGCGACGCGGCCGCCGCCGTCAT
>JAENWD010000429.1 GCA_016650245.1 Vicinamibacteria bacterium | reverse complement strand
GCGCCAGCAGCCGCTGGTAGTAGCCGTAGTCGGACGCGAGCGGCGTCGTGTCGGTCATCAACGTCTGGAGGAACGTTAGTGCGGGCACGTGCTTGCCGAGCACGACCATGCACACGGTGAGGGGCGTCGCCATCAGTAAGCCGAGCGGGCCCCATAGCCAGGTCCAGAACGCCACCGAGATCAGCAGCGCCACTTGCGACACGCCGGCGCTGCTTGCGTACAGGGCGGTCTCGAGCACCATGTTGGTGAAGACCTCGAGCACGGCGAACATGCTGAGCACCCATATCGGGCCGACCCAGCCCGGGAGCGCGGCGAGGCTGACGAGGATGGGCGCGCCGGCGCCGAGCACGGGACCGAGATACGGGATGAAGCGAAGCGCGCCGCCGAGCGTGCCCCACACCAGCGGGTACGGCACGCCGAGAAAGTACAAGCCGGTTCCGGCGACCACGCCGTAGATGGCGTTGACGAGCGACTGCATCAGCAGTTGTTTGCTGACGCGCGTGCCGGCTTCGTCGAATGCCTTGGTGGTGACGGTCAGGCGGCCGTGTCCGATCAGACCGATCAGCCGGTCGCGCAGATCGCGCCGTTCGAGCAGGATGAAGATCACGAGCGCCACGACCAGGCCGGCGGTGCCGAGCGGTCCCAGGATCGGGCCGAGCCAGGCGAACCCGCCGTAGCCCGACACCGGTGCGGTGGCCACGAGCACGCGTTGCGGCGTGCTTCCCACGGACGCATCAGCCTTGGCGACTTCGGTCTTGATCTCTTCGATCGTCTCTTGCAGTTTCTCGACCGTGCCGCCCTTGCCGGCGCCGCGCACGTCGGCGATTTTCGCGAGGATGTTGACGCGATACGCGGGCAGATCGGTGGCGAGGTTCTCCATCTGCCGCGCCAGTCCCCAGCCGGCGAGGCCGAGCACGACGAACACCAGCGTAACGACCACCAGCACGGCGGGAACGCGGCCCAGCCATCGTTCGAGCCAGGTCACCGGCGGCGCGAGGACGAACGACAGCAGGATGGCGAGGGCGATCGGCACGAACAGCGCTTGCGCCCAATACAGGACGACGATCACCAGCACGGTGCCGGCGAACGCGATCCAGGGTTTCAAGGACGAGGTGTCATCCATGTGTCTGCGCCTTCTGTGCCTTCTGCGGCCATTGTCGGACGCGAGGGCGGCGGCCAGAGTGCATTATTGAACACATTCAATCGGCACGTAGACCGCACACTGGAAGTGATGCGTGAACCGGTGATTCTGCGAACCGTCCGAGGCGCGGGCCGCGCGTGGTGGGACGACGACTGCGCGCGAATGGGCGCGTCGCTCTCCTATTACACGCTGTTCGCGATCGCGCCGATCCTGCTGGTGGCCACCGCAATCGCGGGCCTGGTGTTCGGGGCTGAGGCCGTGCGCGGCGAGATCGTCGGCCAGCTCGATAACCTCATGGGACGCGAAGGCGCGCTCGCCGTGCAGAGTCTCCTCGAAGGCGCCGCGCATCGCCGGGCCGGAATCGTCGCCACCCTGATCGGCGTCATCACGTTGCTCATCGCATCCACCGGCGCATTCCTTGAGTTGCAGGTCGCGTTCAATACCATCTGGCGCGTGAAGCCGCATGCGGGCTCACACTTCCGTGCCTTCGTGATGGATCGGGTCCAGTCGTTTGGCCTGGTGGTGGCGATCGGTTTCCTGCTGATGGTCTCGCTCGCGGTGACCGCGGCGCTCGCCGCGCTCAACAAGTGGCTCTTCAACCTGTCCCCCGCCGACGCCCTCCTGTGGACCATCGTCAACACGCTGGTTTCGATCGTGGTGACGACGGGGCTGTTCGCGTTGTTGTTTCGTTTCCTGCCCGACGTGCGGCTGCGGTGGCGCGACGTGACGACGGGCGCGTTGGTGACGGCGGTGCTGTTCACGATTGGCCAGCAGGTAATCGGCTTGTATCTCGGCCAGAGCAGCATCGCCTCGAGTTACGGCGCGGCGGGGTCGATGATGATCCTGTTGTTGTGGGTGTATTACTCGTGTCAGATCCTGCTGTTCGGCGCCGAGTTCACGCGCGTGTGGGCGGCGCGGCATGGGGTGAAGGTGAAGCCGGAGTCGTTTGCCGTGAAGGATCCGGAGGCGGTGAAACCCAAGTCGGCGTTAACGGCTGTCGAATAACGTCACGTCAGAACTGTAGCCATCCCAGACTACGGCAGTGGATCCAAACGGCTGAGCGCCTCCAACTTGCTCGCGCGCTCCCACAGCACCTGGGCCAGGCTATTGATGGCGACTCTGACCTCGAACTCGGCGTACTCAGCGTGAAAATGTGGCGGGGCGTGATCCGCGAAATACATCTTGATCACGATGCCGTAGAAGCGGCAGATCTCAGGCATCGGCGTGGGCGGAGTTGAGCGCCGGGAAAAGTTCCTCCGGCGACCGTCCCGTCAGCCGCATGTACAAGGAGTCGGGACACAGGTCGATGTCTGATCCCCACTCAACAGCGCCGTGCGACGCCACCCGAACCGCGCTGAAGAACGTCGCGTCGTCCCACGCCTTAAAGACGCCGCGGCCAGCCAGGTCGGTGAGGTCGACTTCCCCTTGGGTTCCGTCGTCGTACCGCAGCCAGATTCGGTAGTTGGCGAGTGCCCTGACTTCAACAGGTTTCGTCATGGTCATGCAGGTTGTGGCAGGTCGATAGTGCGGTCGTGTTTGAGTACGGCCGCGTAGGAAAATGCCGCCGCCAGAGCTTCGGCCGTGAGTTGCGGGTAACTGGACAGGATGTCGGCCTGGCTGGCGCCGCTCGCCGCAAGTTCAAGCAGGAACTCCACGCTCAACCGTGTGCCGCGGACGCAGGGCTTTCCGCCGAGAATGTCGGGGTCGGTGACGATCCATGCTGCTGTCATTTGGGATCTCCCTGTCTTCATTTTGATGCTCGCGACGACGGGGCAAGGTGTCAAATGAGTTGGGCTCCCGCGTCCCCGGCGAACGCCTTGTGCGCGCCTTCGTTGCACTG
>JAENWD010000428.1 GCA_016650245.1 Vicinamibacteria bacterium | reverse complement strand
CAAAGCTGGGACGCGCAGTTCCGCGCGCTCCCGGAGGCGGCCAGGATCGGCGAGTACATGCGGCGCCTGTCCGCGAGGCCGCACCACCTTGGTTCGCCCTACGACAAAGACAACGCCGAGTGGATCGCCGGCCTGCTGACGCAGTGGGGCTGGCAGGTCGAGATCGAGCAGTTCCACGTGCTGATGCCGACGCCGAAATCGCGCCGGCTCGAGATGACCGCCCCGACCAGGTTTGTCGCCTCACTGGTCGAGCCGCCCGTGGCCGTCGACCCGACTTCTGGCCAGCAGGCCGAACAACTGCCGTCCTACAACGCCTACTCGGCCGACGGCGATGTCACCGGGCGACTGGTGTACGTCAACTACGGCCGCCAACAGGACTACGAGGTGCTCGACCGTCTCGGCGTCTCGGTGAAAGGCGCCATCGTCATCGCGCGCTACGGCGGGTCGTGGCGCGGCATCAAGCCCAAGCTCGCCGCCCAGCACGGCGCCATCGGATGCCTGATCTACTCCGATCCGAAAGACGACGGGTACTTCGACGGCGAGGTGTACCCGGCCGGTCCGATGCGCAACAAAGACGGCGTGCAGCGCGGCAGCGTGATGGACATGCCCGTGCATCCCGGCGACCCGCTGACGCCGAGTGTCGGCGCCACGCGCGACGTGCAACGCCTGGCGGTCAAGGACGCGCCGACGATCATGAAGATCCCCGTGCTGCCGATCTCCTACGCCGACGCACAGCCGCTCCTGTCTGCCATCACCGGACGACTCGCGCCCGAGGACTGGCGTGGCGCGCTGCCCATCCCGTATCGCATCGGCCCGGGCGAGGCGACGGTCCATCTGTCGCTCGCCTTCAACTGGACCGTCACGCCCCTGTACAACGTCATCGCGCGCCTGCCGGGGACCACGTTTGCCGATGAGTGGATCCTGCGCGGCAATCACCACGACGCGTGGGTCAACGGCGCCGAGGATCCGGTGAGCGGCATGGCCGCCGAGCTCGAGGAAGCGCGCGCCCTGGGCGAGCTGCGCCGGCGCGGCTGGGCGCCAAAGCGCACCATCGTCTATCTTGCCTGGGACGGCGAGGAGCAGGGGCTGCTGGGCTCGACCGAGCACGTGGAGGCGCGGGCCGGGCAATTGCAGCGCCACGCCGTGGTCTATCTCAACACCGACAGCAACAGCCGCGGCTTTCTAGGCATCAGCGGGTCGCACGCGCTCGAAGGCTTCATCAACGACGTCGCCCGCGACGTCTCGGACCCCGAGAGCGGCGTCAGCGTCTGGAAGCGCGCGCAGGCGCGCCGCATCGTCCGCGGGACGCCCATCGAGCGGCAGGAAGCGCGCAGTCGCGCCAACCTGCGTATCTCCGCGCTGGGATCGGGTTCGGACTACACGCCGTTTCTGCAGCACGCCGGCATTGCCAGCCTGGACCTCGGGTTTGGCGGCGAAGACCAGGCCGGCATCTACCACTCGGTGTACGACAGCTTCCATCACTACACGCAGTTCCAGGACCGCGATTTCGTGTACGGACGGGCGCTGGCGCAAACGGTGGGCACGGCCGTGATCCGGCTTGCCGATGCGGACCGCCTTCCGTTTGACTTCACGAGCCTGGCCGACACCCTGAGCACGTACTTGAAGGAGCTGCAGGAGCTGGTGAAGACGATGCAGGAGGAATCGCGCGAGCGGGCGCGGCAGCTCGACGAGGGGGCACACCTGGCGGTCGACGACCCGCGCCGGCCGCTTCTGGCGCCGCCGCGGCTGCCGCTTCCTCCGGCCCTGAACTTCGCGCCGCTCGAGAATGCGCTCACGACGCTCGCGGCCAGTGCGACGCGATTCCAGAACGCAGGTCGGGCCGGCCCGGCCGCCTCCGTTGATGTCCTGCGACGCGTCAACGCGAAGCTGCGCGAGGCCGAGCGGCAACTGACCGATCCGGCTGGCCTGGCCGGCCGGCCCTGGTACCGGCATCTAGTGTACGCTCCGGGGCTATACACCGGGTACGGGGTCAAGACCCTGCCGGGGGTGCGCGAGGCCATCGAGCAGAAGCAGTTCCCGGCGGTCGAAGCGGAGGTGGTTCGGGCGGCCAGGGCCGTCGAGCGGCTTGCGGCCCTGCTCGACCAGGCGTCGGCGGAGCTGACGCCGGCCGGCCGGCAGTGAAAGTATTGCATCAGGGGCCTTGTCGAGCTTCACCTCCAGCGGTAGGATTTCGGCTTCCGGCGGATTCGCAGGGTCCGCCACGCTGGTACCGGAGTTGCTCCGTAGTAGTGTCAACCCACGCGACGCGGCGCGGTGGTGGGCACATGTCGGGCGCGTGATGGCGCGCGTCCAGGTGACGTCGGGCGTTCGCGCCTGATCGAGGGAGGATGTCAGTCATGGGGTTGATCTCACACAGCACGGCCGTCGCCCTGGTTGCGGCCACCATAGCCCTGGCGCCCGCGATCGCGCGCGCGCAGGCCAATCAGGAAGCGATTAAACAGAGCCTCTCGGCAGCCCAGGCATCGTTGGCCGAGATGATCAAGCTGCCTGCCGCGGCGGCACTGCAGGGCGACGTGCGCACGGCGGTGTCTGGCTTCATTGGCGAGTTCAACGCGTTTGCGACGCTGCCCAAGGATTGGAAGGCGAAGTACCAGACCGCGTCGGCGTCCCTCGACAAGATGCTGGCGGATGCCGCTGCAGCGCCGGCCCCGGCAGCCGCGCCTGCCGCCCCCGCCGCGACCCCCGACCCGAATGCCCCTGGCGTGTGGGATCCGACCGTTGTCGACAAGCTGAAGGACGTGCGCAAGCACCTCGACGGCTTCGAGAAGGCCACCGGCGATCCCCTGTTCATCGTCAAGGACATCGAGAAGCTCCTCGACGCTGCCGGCGCGGCCAGCGGCACCGTGACGCTCGACGCGGCCAAGCTCGCCAGCCTGAAGGAGCAGCTCGGGAAGATCAAGGCGGTCGCGGGAGGCATTTAGAGCTACGAGCTACGAGCTACGAGTTACGAGTTACCAGCGACTGTGCGCCCCGCTCGTACCTCGTACCTCGTACCTCGCAAGCTGTGCATGCTTGCCGACCTTCGTTTCGCCCTTCGCACCCTGGCCCGGGCGCCCGGGTTCACGTTTGTCGCTGTCGTCTCCCTCGCCCTGGGCATCGGGGCCAACAGCGCCATCTTCAGCGTCGCGCGCGTTGCTGCTGACGCCGCTGCCTTACGCCAACGCCGACCGCCTCGTCATCCTCGGACGCCGCGCGCGGCTCCGGCGCATCAGCGGGATGGGGCCGCGGGCAGGGACTGCGCCGCGCGCTGGTCGTGGGCGAGCTGGCGCTCTCGGTGATGCTCGTGGTGGGCGCAAGCCTGCTCGTGCGGAGCTTCATCCGCCTGCAGCAGGTGCCGCCCGGGTTCAACCCCTCCAACGTCCTGACGCTCGAGTTGACGATGACCGGGCAGAAGTACGGCGACGGCTCCGCCGTGCTCGACACGTACCGCGACATCTGGGCGCGGCTGTCGGCCCTGCCCGGCGTCACCGCGGCTGGCGGCGTGTCGTCGCTGCCCCTGAGCCAGATGATGGCGTGGGGTCCGATCACGGTCGAAGGCCGGACACCGCACCCGGGCGAGGCCTTCATCAACGTCGACCAACGCATCGCCAGCCTCGACTACTTCCGCGCGATGCAGATCCCGCTGCGGCGCGGGCGCCTGTTTGGCGAGCAGGACATCGGCAGCGCGCCGCGCGTGATCGTGATCGACGAGCGCATGGCCGCAGAGTTGTGGCCCAACCAGGACGCCATCGGCCGGCGCGTGCGCCGTGGCGGCTTCGACGCCAGTGCCACCGTGCCGTGGATGACGGTGGTCGGCGTGGTGGGAGGCGTCAAACAGGACGCGCTCGACGCGGACTCGCGCGCGGCGATGTACCTGCCGCACCTGCAGTTTCCGACGCGTGCGCTTAGCGTGGTGATTCGTGGCCCGTCCTCGCCGGAGGCGCTCACCGAAAGCGTGCGCCAGCAGATCCGCGCGCTCGATCCCGAGCTGCCGATGTACCGCGTCACGAGCATGGCCGACCGGCTGGACGGGTCGCTGGCCACACGGCGGTTCTCCATGCTGTTGCTGGCGCTGTTTGCGACACTCGCCCTGGGACTGGCGACCATCGGCGTCTACGGCGTGATGGCGTACTTCGTCACGCAGGGCACGCGCGAGCTTGGCATCCGCATGGCCCTGGGCGCCTCTCCGCGAGCCATTCTGCTGCTCGTCGTCGGTCAGGGCGCCCTGGTCGCCGCTGCAGGACTGGTCATCGGCCTTGGCGCCGCGTTCGCGCTCGGCCGGTTCATGGAGAGCCTGCTGTTCGGCGTCGGCGCGACCGATCCGCTGACGTTCACGGCGATTCCCCTGGCGCTGGCGCTGGTCGCCTTGATGGCCTGTTACGTGCCGGCGCGCCGGGCCGCACGAATTGACCCGACGGTCTCGCTCAGAAGCGAATAGAGCCGGCCCTTCCGTTACGCCGACGCCGCCTTGGCGTACTCGAAGCACCGCTTCACTTCAGCCACGGTGTCCTCGCCCTTGTACTCGTACTCGATGTTGGCGGGGATGTCGTACTGCTTCGTCTTCAGCAACTGCAGCACCGGCTTGATCGGCGTGTCGCCCTCGCCCCAGGGCAGGTTGGCGCCCTGGTCTCTCTTGCGATCCTTCAGGTGCAGGCTGACGATCGTGTCGTGGTGCTGTTGGAGATAGGCGACCGCGTCGTAGTTGGCCGCGGTGAAGTGCCCGATGTCGAGGTTGATGACGAAGTACTTCGACATCGCCAGCGCGGCGGCGAAGCTTTCCGGCGTCGCAAACTCGTTGGGGTCCTTCACGTTCGCGTGGTTGTGCATCGCGACGCGGTACTTGTGCGTGTCGGCAAACGGCGCCACGCGCTGTGCCGACTTCAGCGTCGCCGACGCGGTGATGAACTCCGCGCCCAGTGCCTTGGCCATCTCGAAGCCGCGGTCGATCTCGTCGTCAGTGAAGCTCTCGTTGAAGCTCAGGTTGTAGGCCTGAATCCTGATCCCGGCATCAGCGAACTGCTGCTTCACGCCGGTGAAATGGCTCAGCGGCGTCGAGAGGCGCCATTTGCGGACCTCTTCACGGAAGGCTGGGTTGCCACCGGGAACGCATGCCGGGAGGTGGCCCCTGTGGTGCGGCGCCTGCCTGGCCAGAGGCCGGCGGTGCCGCAGGCGGTGGCGGCGGCATCGCGTCGGGCGGGCGCGGCGGCCGCGGTTCGATATGGCCGGCAAACAGCTCGCACTCGTTCAGCCCGATCTGCTTCATCGCCGCGATAGCCTCCGCGAGCGACAGCTGACGGAAGCTGTAGGACTGCACGCCAATCCGCACGCCACCGGCGGCGTCGAGCCGAGCCGTCAGAGCCAGCGGGATGCCGGCCAGCGCCAATTGTCCGAACTCACGTCGGGTGAAACCTCGCGGGCATCGATTCGTCAGGTGTGCTCCTACGTTCCCCACGTTCCCACGTTCCCTCAGAACACTTCCTTGAACCCCTTCACCATCGCCGCCCACGAGTCCTTGTCGGCCGCGGCATCATACGCCAGCGCGTCCATGCCGAACGAGCCGGCCGCCGGATTCGTGAAGCCGTGCTTCGCATTGGGATAGGTGACGATATCCACCGTGGCGCCGGCCGCCGCCATGTCCTTCCGGAACGCCTCCACCTGATCGGATGGGATCATCGGATCGGCCGCGCCCGTGTAGACCAGCACGCGTGCCTTGACCGCGCCGGGCTTCACCGGGGGCAGGCCGCCAAGGCCGCCGTGGAAGCTGGCGACGACGTCGAGGTCGGCGCCCAGGCGCGCCTGACTGATGACGACCGTGCCGCCGAAGCAGTAGCCGATGGCGCCAACGCGCGTCGGATCGACGTGCGGGTCCCTCTTGAGCTCCGCGAGCGCCGCGTTGAACCGCGCCGCCAGCGCGGCGGGGTCCTTCGTCGCTTCGGTCATGAACTTCATCGCGTCGTCAGGGTGCGCCGCCAGCTTGCCCTTGCCGTACATGTCGAGCGCGAAGCCGACATAGCCCGCCTCGGCCAGGCGGCGCGCCGAGTTGCGCGCGTGATCGTTGTGCCCCCACCACTCGTGCACGACGACGATGCCAGGCCGCTTGGCGGCTGACGCGTCGTCCCAGGCGATGAAGCCCTGGAGGGCCGCTCCGCCGGACGTGTAGTCGACGACCTTCGTCTTGATCTCGGCCGACGCCGTGGATGCCGACGCCACCACCAGTGCGATTACCATTGCCGCTGAGCGTCTCATGGCGAACCTCTCTCCAATCTCCGATGATATCCCGAGTTGCCAGTGACGAGTGACGAGGTACGAGTGACGAGTACGGGCGCGCGCCGCCTGCGTGCGAGTCTGGCCGCCGGCGCGGTGGTCGCAGCCTTGTTGCTCGAGGCACGCCCCGGTGCTGATCAGCCCCGCGCCATATTGCGCCCGGCGCCAGGGACGAAGATGCCGGCGACGGCCGACTCCAACAGTCCCGCGCACTGGTCCGGCGACACGCTCTACGTCTTCAACTCCTGGAACCACCCGTCGCGAAGCGAGGGGCGCGACCAGTTCTCGCTGGGCGCGCCGCAATCGATCCGTTTCGAGCCCCCCAATCATGCGGTCGGCAACCGCTGGATCGAAGCGACGTGGCCCGACGCCGACGGGACGCTGTATGGCTGGTACCACAACGAGCCCAAGGGCCTGTGTCCGGGCAGTGAGACGCGGACGAGGTACGGGCTCACGGCACCGCGCATCGGCGCGGTCAGGTCGCGCGACAACGGCGCGACATGGGAGGACCTGGGCTTTGTGCTCACGGCGCCGGCCGCATCGCTGGACTGCCAGGCGCTCAACGGCTACTTCGCCGGCGGGCACGGCGATTTCTCGGTGATGCTCGACGCTGCCAGCCAGTGGCTGTACCTGTTCTTCGGCAACTACGCCGGTGAGGTCACCGGACAGGGTGTCGCCGTGGCACGGATGACGTGGGCCGATCGCCACGCGCCGGCCGGCCACGTGTGGAAGCGGCACGACGATGGGTGGACCGAACCCGGCATCGGCGGCCGCGTGACGCCCATCTTCCCCGCGCGCACCGCGTGGCACGCACGCGACACCGACGCGTTCTGGGGCCCGTCGGTGCACTGGAATACATACCTGCAGCGGTACGTGATGCTCATGAACCGCTCGTGCTGTTCACCTGAATGGCCGCAGGAGGGTGTCTACATCAGCTACGCCACGGACCTGGCCACCCCGGCGTCGTGGTCAATGCCCGTGCGGCTGCACGAGGGCGGCGACTGGTACCCGCAAGTGATCGGCCTGGACGCTGGTCGCAAGGAAACCGACAAGTTGGCAGGTCAGGTGGCGCGGTTCTACATGCACGGTACGTCGTTGCACGAGATCGTGTTCGAGCGGTGAGTGAGCGCGCCGGATTAGAATCAGGAGTGCCAGCGCCGCGCGGACCTTCGATCGTGCGCACCAGACTTGTCGCCAGCCTGCTCGCCGTCGCGCTGCTTGCGGCCAGCTCGGCCGCCCAGCAGCCGCCGGCCGCTGCCACGCCGCCGCAGCCACCGACGTTTCGCGTCGGCGTGGGCGCCGTCCGCGTGGACGTCACCGTCATCGGGCGCAACGGCCTGCCGGTCACCGATCTCACGCGCGAGGACTTCGAGGTCCGAGAGGACGGCGCCATTCAACGCGCGCAGCTGTTCCAGCACGTCAGCCTGTCGGGCCAGGCGCCAGCCGGCAGCGACGAGTCGCTCGCCATCCGATCGCCCGACCATGCGCGGCAGGAGGCGGCACGCGACGACGTGCGCCTGCTGGTGATCTTTCTCGACGACTACCATCTGAAATACGGCGCGATCGCCGACACCCGCTTGCGTCATGACCTGGTCCATTTCATCCAGACCGAGATGCGTCCGCTCGACCTGTTTGCTGTGATGGGGCCGCTGACGCCGATCTCCGACCTCGGCCTGACGCGTGACAGAAATGCCCTACTCGAACGCGTGAACCAGGTCCAGGGCAGACTCGGAGGCTTCGTCCCGCCACGAAGCCCGATCGAGGAAGCGCACATGCGGTTGGGTGCCGGCGATCTCACCCGCATTCGCGCGCAGGTGAGCCTTTCGGCGCTCGAGTCGCTGGCGGTGCATCTGGGCGGACTGCGCGAGGGGCGCAAGTCGATCCTCTATGTGAGCCAGGGCCCGCCGATGCGGGCCGGTGGCCTCGAGCTGTTCGGCAGCCTGCGTGAGGTGATCGTCGCCGCCAATCGCAACAACGTCACCATTCACACGCTGGACCCGCGTCAGCTTGGCGAGGCGCGCCTGGTGAGCGACGCCAACAACGCGCTGTCCAACGACACCGGCGGCCGGCGCATCGGGCTGACCAACGACTTCTCGCGCCCGCTGCAAGGCGTGATGGCCGACGCCAGCGACTACTACCTGCTCGGGTACGAGTCGCCGGCGACAGCCGCCGACGGCAAGTTTCGCAAGATCGACGTCGATGTGCGCAGAAGCGGCGTGCGCGTCATCGCGCGCAACGGCTACTGGGCGCCGCGACCCGAAGACCTGCGCTCGTCGGCCAGCGCGTCGAGCGGGCCGACGATCCCGCCCGACGTCACCCAGGCGCTCGACTCGCTCAAGGACCAGTCGCGACGGATCGCCGTCACCGACTGGATTGGCCTTCGGTCGCTGGACTCCGGACAGAGCCAGGTCACGGTGGTCTTCGAGGCCCTGGCCCGGCGCGCGCCGCCGCCACCGCGTGTCGGTGCGATCGAACTCGAGGTCACGGGCTCCGACGGCGCCAAGTCGCACCACACACCCCTCGAGGAGCCGGCCGGCGTGTGGGCCGTACGGTTCGTGGCGATGCCTGGCAAGCTCCGCACCCGAGCGACCGTGAAGAACACCGCCGGTGAGGAGATCGACAGCTGGTCACGTGACACCACCGTGCCGGCCGCGGCAGATGGCAGCCCGGTGGGAACGCCGGTGGTCTACCGGCCCACCAGCGTCCTTCAGTACCGTGCGTTGATGGCTGGCACCGACATGCCGCCGTCGGCGATGCGGCGTCTCCGGCGATCCGATCGCGCCGTCGTGCGGCTGGCCATGGGAGCACATGAGAAGGCGGCCGTGGACGTGCAACTGCTCAATCGGCAGGGCGTGCCGCTGAAGACCATGGTGGCTGTCGCGGCGCCGGCGCCTGCCGAGGTGCAGGTGGAACTGCCGCTCGGCAGCCTTGCCTTCGCCGACTATGTGCTGCGCTTCACCGTCACGCTCCCTGGCGGCAAGATTACCCGACTCGTGCCGTTCGCCCTGGTACCGTAGGCGCCAGTTGTGGCGGCGGGGCTTCAGCCCCGCGACGAGGGCCCGCGCTACACTCTGTCCAGGAGCTGATTGATGGCCGGATGGAAATCGGCGTTCTTGGTGCTGCTCGCCTTGTCGCCAGCAGTGGCCACCGGGCAGGGCAAGTCGGGCCCGCGGGCGCTCGACGCGTGCGGTCTGGCCACCAAGGTGGAGCTCGAAGAGGCCCTGAAGAAGAAGGTTCAGTCACGGCCGGTGCCGCCAGGCACACCGACCACGCTCGGCGTGAGCACGTGCATGTGGGCCACCGCCAACGGCCGGCAGACGCTATCGGTGACCACATACACGCAAGAAGCGCTGAAGCGCACGCAGACCAGGACGCTGGCGACCTACTACGACGCGCTCAAGACGAGCAACGCGAACAACGCCGGCCGCCCGGCGATTGTGTTGCCTGGCATCGCGCGGCATGCCTCGTATTTCCCGGCGGCTGGCACCTTGTCGACCGTCCTGATCTACCGCCACGACAGCATCGTCGTCATCAACCTCACCGGCTGGTCGAAAGACGAGGCGACCGCGATCGCGAAGGCGGCCGGGAACTGACGCGCATTGACGATTGCAGATTGACGATTACGGCGCGGCGCTGAAATACTTGCCGCCGCGCGTCTGATCCGCTTGATTTCGCTTAATCGTCAATCCTCAGTCTGCATTCGCAATGTGAACGCCTTAGTCGCCGCCATTTTCGTCTACGTCGCCGTGCAGATGCTGGTCGGCGTCCTGGTGTCGCGCGGCATCCGCACCGAGACCGACTACCTGCTGGCGGGGCGGCAGCTAGGGCCGGCCCTGGCCACGTTCTCCATCTTTGCCACCTGGTTCGGCGCCGAGACGTGTGTCGGCTCGGCCGGCGCGGTGTACGCGACGGGCCTGTCGGCCACCCGCGCGGACCCGTTCGGCTACGCCCTGGTCATCGTCATCCTCGCGGCGGTGTTTGCCGCGCCCCTGTGGCGCGCGCAGATCACCACGCTTGGGGACTTGTTCCGCCGCCGGTACTCTCCTCGCGTGGAGCAGGTGGCGGTGGTGCTGATGATTCCGACATCCATCCTGTGGGCCGGCGCACAAATCCGTGCGTTCGGCCAGGTGTTGGCGTCGGCGTCCGACGGCATGTCGGCCAGTGTGGGGATCGCCGTGGCGACCGTGACGGTGCTTGTCTATACGATCTTCGGCGGACTGCTGGCCGATGCCTGGACGGATCTGCTCCAGGGCATCGTGCTCGCCGTCGGTCTGGCCGTCGTCACCGTGCTGGTGGTCAACGGGCTTGGCGGGGTTGGCCCCGCGTTCTCCCAGATCGAAGCCTCGCACTGGGAGTGGCGCGCGCCCGGAGAGACGGCCATCGAGGTGGCGAACCGGTGGGCGATTCCGATCCTCGGCTCCATCACCGCGCAGGAGTTGATCTCGCGCATCGTCGCGTGCCGCTCGCCGCAGGTGGCGCAGCGGGCGGCATGGATGGCGTCGGTGGCGTACCTGTCGATCGGAGTCCTGCCGGTCGCGCTGGGGTTGATGGCGACGCAGGTGAATCTCAACGTCGTCGACGCCGAGCACGTGCTGCCCGAGCTGGCGGCGACGCACCTGCCGACCTTCGGCTACGTGTTGTTCGTCGGCGCGCTGGTTTCGGCCATCTTGTCCACGGTCAACAGTTGCCTGCTGGTGGCCGGATCGATGATCTCCCACAACCTGGTCGTGCCGCGCCTGCCCGGGATCACCGAGCGCGGCAAGCTCCTGGCCGCACGCCTTGGTGTCATGGGCTCGGGGCTGGCGGCCTGGTATCTCGCGCTGTCGTCGAATTCGGTCCTGGGGCTGGTGGAGGAAGCCAGCGGCTTTGGCAGCGCCGGCATTCTCGTGCTGATGCTGTTCGCGTTGTGGAGCCCCTTCGGCGGCGCGTCGGCGGCGCTGGCCGCACTCCTGAGCGGCGTGGCCGTCTGGGTGGCGGCGCACTTCGTGTACGCGTTGCCGTACGACTACCTGGCCTCGGTCGCCGCGGCGTTTGGCGCGTATTTCCTGGTCGGGCTACTGGAGCGGATGCGACCCGCTCCAGCCGTCGCGTCGACCACCTAACCCACGCCCCCACGCCCTAAGCTCTTCATCCCCCGCATCAGCGCCAGGTAGATGACCGCGCTCAGACCGAAGGTCACGAACCACGCGTAGGTGTAGAGCGCGTCGAGGAAGGTCGGGTCGGCCACCTGGCCGCCCGGCGTGGTTGCCGCGCGCACGAACCCGGGCAGCACCGGCAGCACGGCAAGTACCAGCGCCGCGATCGCGCGCCAGTTTACACCGCCGTGATACGCGTACCGCCCGTTGACCGCGAACAGATCCTGCACTGATAGCTCGCGCTTGCGAAGCACCCAATAGTCGGCGATGAGGATCCCGCCGATGGCGCCCATCAGGCTCGAATAGCCGATGAGCCACGTGAAGATGTACGCGGCGGCATCGGCATAGAGCTTCCACGGCATCATCGCGATGCCGAGGACCGCCGTGATGAGACCGCCCATCACGTAGCTGACGCGACGCGGCGCCAGGCTTGAAAAATCGTTGGCCGGCGAGACGACGTTGGCGGCCATGTTCGTCGTGAGCTGCGCGGCCAGCACCACAAGGGCGCCGGCGATGATGACCGGTGCGCTGCCGATGCGCGCGATGAGGACCACCGGGTCCCAGATGGCCTCGCCGAAGATCACGATCGTCGCGCTGGTCACCGCCACCCCGATGAACGCAAACGCCGTCATCGTCGTCGGCAGGCCGAGCAGCTGGCCCAGCGCCTGCGAGCGCTGGCTGCGTGCGTACCGTGTGAAGTCGGGGATGTTCAGGCTCAGCGTCGCCCAGTAGCCGACATTCGCCGTGAGCGCCGCGGGAAACAGTGTCCAGAACGGCGAGTGCCTCTGCTGCAGCCGTGAGGACTCGCCCAGGATTCGGCTCAGGCCGCCGCCGGCGTCGACGGCCCACAGCAGCAGGGCCAGCCCGCCGCCCAGCAGCAGCGGCGCCGACCAGCTTTGCAGCAGTCGAATCCCTTCAAGGCCCCGCAGGATGATGCCGGCCTGGATCGCCCAGAACGCGGCAAAGGCGATCCACACGCCGCCGCCCAGCTCCGCCCATCCGGGCCAGGCCGCCCGTAGCAACATGTCGAGCGCGAGCCCGCCAATCCACGTCTGGATGCCGAACCAGCCGCAGGCGACGATGGCGCGCAGCAGCGCGGGGACGTTGGCGCCCTTGACGCCGAAGCTCGCACGGCAGAGGACGGGGAATGACACGCCGTACTTCGTGCCGGCATGCGCGTTGAGGATCATCGGCAGCAGCACGACGAGGTTGCCGAGCTGGATGGTGCCCAGCGCCTGCCACCACGTCATGCCCTGCTGCATCAGCCCCGAGGCCAGCGTGTAGGTCGTGATCACCACGCTCATGCCAATCCAGAGCGCGGCGATGTTGTAGGTGGACCAGGTGCGCTGCTCGGGCCGCGTGGGCGCGAGGTCGGGATTCCAGAGCGGGCTCGCCGACAGATCGTCGGGACCGGCCATCAGTCGCGGCCGGCGGAGACGTGCTCGGCGTAACCTTCGGCGTCGTGCCCGCCGAAGTACTCCTTCGAGTCGGGCCGGCCGATCTGCGAGTGCGTCACCACCCGATCGCGCCGCAGGCCGCGGATGTCCTCGACCGACGACCAGCCGCGATCGGCGTGGCGGTCCAGGAACTCGGTGAGACCGCGCGTGAGGCCGGCGATGATGTTGGGCCCAATCGCGTGATCGAGCATCGCCGCCGTGCACACCTGCACGGTGCCGCAGCCCAGCAGGAAGTAGTTCAACGCGTGCGCGAACTCGGCGACGCCGCCGATGCCTGAAAACGCCTTGTCGGGAAACGCCTGCGTGAGCTGCGCCATCTTGGCCATGGAGAGGGGCAGGATGGCCGGGCCGCCCAGCCCCCCGCTCGAGACGTAGCCGTCCACGTGCATCTCGAACTCCAGCGTCTCGGGGTCGATGAGCGGCAGCGACGGAAACGTGTTCGACGACGAGATGGCATCGGCGCCGCCGGCAAACGCGCCGCTGGCTTCCTCGACGATATCGGTCGTCGACGGCGTGAGTTTGGCCCACACCGGGACGCGTGCGACCTCCTTCACCGCTTCGGTGACGATCGAGATGAGTTGCTGGTCCTTGCCGATGTTGCTGCCCATGTCCTTGCGGTCCATGTGCGGGCACGACAGGTTCAGTTCCAGCGCATCGGCGCCTTCGTTCTGGCAGGCCGTGGCCAGCGTCTGCCAGTGCTGGAGCTCGCGGTCGCTCCCCGAGCCGGCCATGATCGAGGCCACCAGCACGCGGCTCGGATGCGCCTGCTTGATTCGCGCGATGCGCGGCACCCACCAGTCGAGAGGCTTGTCCGAGATGAGCTCCCAGTTCCACGACGAGTGCAGCGCCGTGCCGGGACGCTTCTGCATCGACAGGTGCGGCGAGTCGGGTGTCGCGCGCAGGAACTTGGTCTTCGGTCCGCGGACGTTGACCACGGGATGGAGGCCGATTGTCTTGGTGACGACGCCACCCCAGCCAGCGTCGAAGGCGCGCATGATGTTGCTGTCCGATTCTGTCGGCGGCGCCGACGACAGCAGGAACGGGTTGTCGAAGTGCAGGCCGGTGAAGGTCACCGAGAGGTTCGCGGCCATGGATGGCTCCTTGGGGCAGACGGTAGCATAATGGCTCCTCGTAGTGCGAAGTGCGAAGTGCCGAGGCCCGAGGCCTGAGGCCTGAGGCCGTGAGCGAGGAGCATGTCCGATGGCGGAGGCAGTCGAGACCCTTTCGAATTTCGTCGGCGGGCGGTGGATACCGGCCACGGCCACCGTCTTTGTCGACGTGCACAATCCCGCGCGTGGCACCGTGATCGCGCGCGCGCCGTTGTCCACGTCACGCGACGTGGACTTGGCGGTGGCCTCCGCCACCAACGCCTTTGCCGGCTGGAGCGAGACGCCGCCCGCGGCGCGCGCCAGGACGATGTTCCGCTTCAGGGCGCTGCTCGACGAGCACTTCGAGGAACTGGCCCGGCTGGTCACCACCGAGCATGGCAAGACGCTGGACGAGTCGCGCGGCAGCGTGCGGCGCGGCATCGAGAGCGTGGAAGTGGCCTGCGGTGGGCCATCGCTGCTGATGGGCTACGGCCTCGAGAACGTCGCGCCCGGCATCGACTGCACGGTCATGCGCCAGCCCATTGGCGTGTGCGCGGCCATCGCGCCGTTCAACTTTCCCGCGATGGTGCCGCTGTGGTTCCTGCCCTTCGCGGTGGCGTGTGGCAACACGTTCGTGCTCAAGCCGTCCGAGCAGGTGCCGCTGTCGCAGGCGCGCATGTTCGAGCTGCTCCAGCAGTGCGACCTGCCGCCGGGCGTCGTCAACCTCGTACACGGCGGGCGGGAAGTGGTCGAGGCCATCTGCGACCACCCGGGTATCAGGGCGGTCTCGTTTGTCGGCTCGACGCCGGTGGCACGGCTCGTCTATCAGCGCGCCACGCACGCAGGCAAGCGTGTGCAGGCGCTGGGCGGCGCGAAGAACTTCGTGATCGTGATGCCGGACGCCGATCTGGATCGCAGCATCCCGACTATCGCCGAGTCGTTCTACGGCTGCGCCGGAGAGCGGTGCCTGGCCGGCAGCGTGCTGGTGCCGGTGGGCGAGGCTCACCAGCCGGCGCGCGACCGGCTGATCGAGGCCGCGGCGGCGCTGAAGGTTGGTGACGGGCTCGAACCTGGCGTGGGCATGGGACCCGTGATCAGCCAGCCGCATCGCCAGCGCGTGCTGACCTACGTCGAGCGTGGCGTCAGCGAGGGCGCGCGCCTCGCGCTCGACGGCCGAGACACCCGCGTGCCCGATCGGCCCGACGGCTTCTTCATCGGTCCCTCGGTGTTCGACGAAGTGAACCCCGCGATGGCGATCGGCCGCGAGGAGATCTTTGGTCCGGTAGCCTCGATTTGTCCCGTCAAGGATCTCGACGCCGCGTTCCGCCTGATGGACGCGCATCCCAACGCCAACGCGACGTCGATCTTCACCAGCAGCGGCAAGGCGGCGCGCGAGTTCAGCCATCGGGCGACTGCGTCGATGGTCGGCGTCAACATCGGCGTCGCGGCGCCGATGGCCTACTTTCCGTTTGGCGGCGCGCGCGACAGCTTCTTCGGCGACCTCAAGGTGCATGGCAGGGACGCCTTCGAGTTCTACACGGACAAGAAGGTGACGATCTCACGATGGTACTAGCCCTCAGCCTTCGGCCTTCAGGGATTTCGCTGATTGGCTGAAAGCAGAAGGCTGAAGGCAGAAGGCTGAAGGCCGAAAGTGCAACGATGCCAAGAAACGTCCGCTGCGGCTTGATTCAGGCGGCCTCGCCGATTACCGACCCCGGTGTGCCGATCGCCGAAGTGCGCGAGGCCTCCATTGCGGCGCACATCCCGTTCATCGAGCAAGCCGGCCGAGGCGGGGTGCAGATTCTCGGGCTGCAGGAAGTGTTCAACGGGCCCTACTTCTGCCCGTCGCAGGACGCGCATTGGTACGATCTGGCCGAGCCGGTACCCGGCCCCACCACCGAGGCGATGGCCGTCTACGCGCGGCAGTACCAGATGGCGATGGTCGTGCCCGTCTACGAGCGTGAGCAGGCCGGCGTCTACTACAACACCGCCGCGGTCATCGACGCCGACGGCACGTACCTGGGCAAGTACCGCAAGAACCACATCCCGCACACCAGCGGGTTCTGGGAGAAGTACTTCTTCAAGCCGGGCAACCTCGGCTACCCAGTGTTCACGACGCGCTACGCGACCATCGGCGTCTACATCTGCTACGACCGGCACTTCCCCGAGGGCGCGCGCCTGCTCGGCCTCAACGGCGCCGAGATCGTCTTCAACCCGTCGGCCACCGTCGCCGGCCTGTCGCAGTACCTCTGGAAGCTGGAACAGCCGGCGCATGCCGTCGCCAACGGGTACTTCATGGCCTGCAGCAATCGCGTCGGCACCGAGGCGCCGTGGAACATCGGGCGCTTCTACGGCTCGTCGTACTTCGTCGATCCCCGCGGCAACTTCCTGGCCACCGCGTCGGAGGACCGCGACGAACTGGTCACCGCCGATCTGGACCTCGACGTGATCGAGGAGGTGCGGCGCGTGTGGCAGTTCTATCGCGACCGCCGGCCCGAAACCTACACGCCTTTGGCGGAGCTGCTGCCGTGAGCCTGCTGATCAAGAACGGCACCGTCGTCACGGCCACCGATCAGTACGTCGGCGACGTGCTGGTCGAGGGCGAACGGATCGCGACGATCGGCTCGTCCCTGACGATGCCGGCCGACCGGGTCATCGACGCCACCGGCAAGCTCGTGCTGCCGGGGGGCATCGACGTCCACACGCACCTCGACATGCCGTTTGGCGGCACGACGTCGGCCGACGACTTCGAGTCGGGCACCATCGCCTCCGCCTACGGCGGGACGACGTCCATCGTCGATTTCGCGATCCAGTACAAGGGCCAGACGCTGCACCACGCGTGGGAGACGTGGATGCGCAAGGCCGAGGGCAAGGCCGCCATCGACTACGGCTTCCACATGATCATCACCGAGCTCACCGATCAGGTGGAACTCGAGATGGACGCGCTGGTCGGCCAGGGCGTCACCTCCTTCAAGCTGTTCATGGCCTATCCCGGCGTGTTCATGCTCGACGACGCCAGCATCTTCAAGGCGCTGCTGAGAACGGGGAAAAACGGCGGCACCATCTGCATGCACGCCGAAAACGGCGGCGTCATCGACGTCCTCGTGAAGAAGGCGCTGGCCGAGGGCAAAACGGCGCCGAAGTACCACGCCCTGACCAGGCCCGCGCGTGCGGAGGCCGAGGCGACGCATCGCGCCATTGCGCTGGCCGAGATGGCCGACGTGCCGATCTACATCGTCCACCTGTCGGCCGCTGAAGCCCT
>JAENWD010000427.1 GCA_016650245.1 Vicinamibacteria bacterium | reverse complement strand
GGTGGCCCGCCTGGCGGGACTGCCGGCCGCTGTGGTCGCGCGCGCGCGAGAGATTCTCGACGGCCTCGAGCAGGACGAACTGGCTCGCGGCGGCCGTCCCACCGTGACCGGCGCCCAGCGCGAGCCTGTGCAGCAACTGGGATTGTTCGCGCCGACCTCGGCGGTCGAGGACCGCATCACCGCGCGCCTGCGCGAGGTGGACGTGAACCGCCTGACGCCCCTGGATGCGCTGACCCTGCTGGCCGATCTCAAACGCGACGCCGAGAGCTGATGCCGATGCGCGTCATGGCCGCCGGGTTGCTGGTGGTGGCGCTGGCCGCAGCGTGTGGCGGAGGCCGCGATACCCCGCTCGACGTCATCACGCTGGCCGTTCCCAGTTCGCCCAACAACCTCGATCCGCGCGTCGGCACCGACGAGGTGTCGCAGAAGATCCAGCAACTGGTCTACAGCACGCTCTTCGCGCTCAACCAGCGCCTCGAGGTCGTCGGGCTCCTGGCCGAGCGCTGGGAGTCACCTGCGCCGACGACGTACGTCGTCTCGCTGCGCAAGGGCGTGCGGTTTCACGATGGGCACGAGCTGACGTCAGATGACGTCGTCTACACTTTCACGAGCCTGCTCGACCCGAACTTCATCTCGCCCCGCAAAGGCGCGTACCGCATGCTCGATCGCGTGCGTGCCGTGGACCGCTACACGGTGGAGTTCACGCTCAAGGAACCGTTTGGCTCGTTTCCGATCAATCTCGTGATTCCCATCGTGCCCAAGGGCGCCGGCGCTGGCCTGCGCAACGCGCCGATCGGAACCGGACCGTACCGTTTCGTGTCCTTCGCCGTTGACGACCGCGTGGTGCTGGCGCCCTTCGAGGGCTACATGGACGGCGCTCCGCGCAACGGCGGCGTTGTGATCAAAGTGGTCCCGGACGACACGATGCGCGGGCTCGAACTGCGCAAGGGCGGCGTGGATCTCGTGGTCAACGACCTGGCGCCCGACATCGTCCACCAACTGCGCACCGACCCGATGCTGCAGGTCGTCGAGGCGCCGGGCACCGACTACGCGTATGTCGGCCTGAACCTGCGCGACCCCGTGCTGAAAGACGTGCGCGTGCGCCAGGCGCTGGCCTACGCCGTGGACCGCGACGCCATCGTCACACACCTGCGCCGGGGACTGGCGCGGCCGGCCGTCGGCATCCTGCCGCCGATGTCGTGGGCGTTCACCCCCGACGTGGCTGACTATCGGTTCGACCCGGCAAGAGCGGGCGCGCTGCTCGACGAGGCGGGCTATCGCGATCCGGATGGGCCGGGTCCGGCGCCGCGGCTGCATCTCACGCTCAAGGTGTCGAGCACCGAGTTCAACCGCCTGCAGTCGTCGGTGCTGCAGCAGGACTTCGCACGCGTCGGCGTGGCGCTCGACGTCCGCACGTACGAGTTCGCGACGCTCTACGCGGACGTCCTCAAGGGCAACTTCCAGCTCTTCACCCTGCAGTGGGTCGGCGTGTCGGATCCCGACATGCTGCGTCGCGTCTTCCACACCAGGCAGATGCCGCCAAGCGGCTTCAACCGGGGGTTCTTCAGCAACCCGGCGGTGGACGCGTTGATCGACGAAGCCACCGTGTCCAACGACGACACGCGACGGCGGGCGCTGTTTGCCGACGCGCAACGGCTGATCAGCCGTGAGGTGCCGTACATCAGCCTCTGGTACAAGACCAACGTCGCGGTGGCGCGCCGCGACCTGACGGGTCTGCGCCTGTCGCCGTCTGCCGACTTCCTGTTCCTGCGGGGCGTGACGCGCGTCCCGCAGCAGCCCACCGCGCCATGAGGACGGCGGGCTGGACGCTCGTCGCCGTTCTGGTGCTGAGTGGCCACGTGCTGGCCGGGCCATACGACCCGGCCCTGCGCTTTCTCACCCATCGCACACCGCATTTCCAGATCCACTACCACCAGGGCGAAGAGGCGCTGGCGGCACGCCTGGCGTCCATTGCCGAGGTCACGCACGTGCGGCTCTCGTCGGCGTGGGCGTTACCGGCGAAGCGAATGACGCACGTGGTGCTGGTGGACCAGGCGGATCTGTCCAACGGCTCGGCCACCGTCGTGCCGTGGAACGCCATCGTCATCTACCCGGCACCGCCGGGCGGCGCGGCAACCATCGGCAACACCGATGACTGGATCGAGTACGTCTTCACCCACGAGTACGCGCACATCCTGCACCTGGATCGGTCGCGTGGCTGGGCGCGACTGGCGCGCGGGCTGCTCGGCCGCAGCGCGATCGCGTTTCCGAACCTGACACTGCCCTTGTGGCAGATCGAGGGTCTGGCCACGCTGATCGAAAGTGACGACGGCGCCGGCCGGCTCCACGCCGGAGACTTCCGCGAGCTCGTGGACTCGTCCGCGCGCGCAGGCCGGCTCGAGCCGCTCGACCGCGTCAACGGCGGTCTGGTCGACTGGCCCTCGGGCCAGGGGTGGTACGCCTACGGCGCTCGGTTTCATCAATACCTCGTGCGCACGTACGGACCCGACAGGCTGCGCGAGCTATCCGATCGGACAGCAGGTCGGCTCCCCTTTCTTACGGCCGGGGCCTTTCGACGCGTCTACGGCAAGTCGCTGGGCCGGTTGTGGCAGGACTTTCAAGCCGCAGCCACGGCGGAGGCGGCACCTGGCGGTTCGACGGCCACACCGATGACGCGGCTCGGGTTTCTGGTTGACGGCCCGCGCGAGGCGCCGGATGGCGCGATCTATTTCACGGCCACCGACGCGCACCGCTTCCCTGGCATCTACCGGTTGACACATGGCGCGGTCGTCCCCGAGCGCGTAGTGTCGCGCTACGGCGGAGAGCACGTCTCGGTGACCGCGCGCGACGTCTTGTTCGATCAGCTCGAGATCGTGCGGGGCGCCGCGCTTGTCAGCGACCTGTATCTGCACGACTTCGCCAGCGGGCGCACGCGGCGTCTCACCCGCGAAGGGCGCCTGGCCGAGGCCGATCGTTCTTCAGACGGCGCGCGCATCGTGGCGGTGCAGGTGACAGCGGGCGCACGCCAGATCGTCGTTCTCGACGCGACGGCCCTGTTAGGGGCGTCTCGAGCGGTGGGCCCTCAGGCTCTCCCGGTGATCGCGCGCGACCCGCGAGCGGACATCGTCGACGCCACCCCACGCTGGTCGCCCGACGGCCGCACGATTGCTGTTGAGCGACGTCTGCGCGGTGGCGCGTCCACGATCGTGCTCGTAGACGGCGTGACGCTGCGAGAGATCGCTTCCATCAACGCCCCAGTCGGTGGCCGGGTCGTCCACCCGGCGTTCAGCCCCGACGGCACGACGCTGTTCTTCGCCGCGAGCGAGGGCGACAGGCCGTTCCAACTGAACGCCGTGGATCTTGGGCCGGGCGGCCGTCACACCCAGCCGCGGCTGATTGTCGATGCAGCCGGCGGCGCGCGCGCTCCATTGCCCCTCCGCGACGGACGGATGGTCTTTGTCGGCTACACGGGAGCGGGCGACGACCTGTTCGAAGTTGACCGCGTCGCCGTGGACCAGACTGCTGGCGATGCGCTCCAACCCGACCAACCTCTCCAACCCGCCCAACCTGCTCAACCCGCCCAACCTGTCCAACCGACTCCTTATCGTCCCTTCCCCACCTTCGTTCCCCGCAGCTGGCTTCCTGTCGTCGAGAACCGCGACGACCGATGGCGCGTCGGCGGCGCAGTGGTCGGCGTGGACGTGCTGGCGCGCCACGTCGCATCGGCCAGCGCGACATGGGCCGTGACGACCGGCGCCACCGCCGCCGATCTCGCGCCGACGGCGCGTCCCGACTGGGACGCCGCCTACAGCTATCAGCGCTGGCAGCCGGCGTTCTATATCGCGGCGCAGGACCAGACGTCGCTGTTTGATGCAGTCACCGCGACCGGCACTCGCGTGCCCGTTGCGCAGCGCGAGCAGACCGTGGACGTCGGCGTGTGGCGGCCGTTTCGGCGCGTGCGATGGATGCAGACCGCGCTGGCTGCCTATCACGTCGAGCGGGTCACCACCGACACGCCCGCCGCCAGCGATGCGCGCGCGCGTGCGGGCGTTCGCACCGCGTGGACGTTCACTTCCGCTCGGCGCTACGGGTACTCAATCAGCCAGGAAGACGGCGTGTCGATGGCCGTCACCGGCGAGTTCCTCCGGCCAGGCCTTGGCGCCGACGGACGGTCAGATGCGCTGACCGCCGACGTGCGCGCGTACCTGCCGCTCGGCATCCCTCACGCGGTGCTGGCGGCACGCGCGGCGGTGGCCGGGTCCACGGGAGCAGACGACGTGCAGCGGCGGTTCCGTCTCGGGGGATCGGACGGCAACCCGGTGGCCGGGGCCTTCGGCAGCGACGCCGTCAGCTTGTTACGAGGGTTTCAGGACGATGTGTTCGTGGGCGACCGGGTGGCGCTGATGAACCTGGAAGCGCGCGTGCCGCTGCTGTCGGTACAGCGCGGCTGGGGGACCTGGCCGCTGTTCCTGCGCACCGTCCACGCGGCCGCATTCACCGACATCGGCCACACATGGACAGGCACGGCCCGGTGGGCCGATCGCAAGATCGGGTATGGGGTGGAACTGTCAGCCGACGTCGTGGCAGGTTTTGGCTTGCCGCTGACATGCACGGCAGGAATCGGCTGGGGTCGTGACGGCGCCGGCACAGTCCCCGACGCACGGGAGATCTACTTCAGGGTCGGGCGATCGTTCTGATCACGTACGCCAACCACTGAGACACGGAGGTCACGGAGGACGCACAGAGTTTCTTCTTGGGGAACCCAAAATAAAGATCTCTGTGTGGCCTCTGTGTTCTCTGTGTCTCTGTGGTTGGCGTACGTGATCACGCGCCGGGCTTGATCGTCTCGAGCAGCTTCTTGGCGTCGGCGGCGTAGGGTGACGTCGCAAACTCTGTCGTGACGCGCTGCAGGGCCTGCTGTGCTTCCGTCTTCTTGCCCGCGGCGACGTAGGCCTGTGCCAGTTGGACCAGGATCGCGTCCACCGGCAGGTCGCCCCGCGCGTCGAGCGAGAGCTCACGCAAGGTGGCGATCGCGGGGTCGAACTGGCCGGCCTTGACATCGATCTCGGCGACGCCAAGCCGCGCCATCCGGCCGTAGAGGCCGCGCCCGTCGGCTGCGATGACGCCCTCGTACTGCTTGCGCGCGTCAGCCGCCTTACCCAGCGCCATCAGCGCCGCGGCAGCCTGGTAACGAGCCGAGATGCCCGCCTGTGTGCCCGGATAGGCGTCGGCCGCCGCCAGATACTTCGGCATCGTCGCTTCGAGCCTCGCGGTATCTGACGGGTAGGTACCCGGCGCGGCCGGCGGTGCCGTCTGGCCGGGGGCCGGCGCGATGGGCGGCACCACCTGCGCCTCGGCGACGACCAGGGCCTGCGCGAGGAGCGCTCCCGCCCTGGCCTCTTTCTGTGCCGCGAAGTACGAGTAGCCGCCCCAGACGCAGGCCACGGCCGCGACGACGCCGGCAATAATGAGGATGGCCTTCCGATTCCGCTCGAGTTGCAGGTAAGCCCCCTGCAGCGTATCGGCGACCTCGTTGTGTTTCAGACCGTGACGTTCGGTAGTCTTCATAAGGGCAGCCTGAAATTCTAGCATGGCTGCTTGGGGCGCGCCTTCGGCGCGGGGGGGCCTCGCGCTTCGCGCTCGGCGGGGGGGCCCCGCGCTCCGGGCGGCAGGGGCGGCTTGCGTCGCTCGCGCGG
>JAENWD010000426.1 GCA_016650245.1 Vicinamibacteria bacterium | reverse complement strand
CCAGGACGCCATCTCCAGCCCGTCGTAGCCCATCAGTTTGATGGTGATCGTGAAGCGGAAGATCTGCCTGGCCGTCCAGAGAAACGACGGCGCCATCAGCGCCGCGCAGAGCCAGATGGCCGCGGGGCGCAGGTCGATGTCTGGTGCGAGCAGGTCGTTCTCGAAGAAGCGGCGCGAGAACAGCCGAACGAGCAGACGAAATCTTCCGCGGTCCATCGTTCAAGCCCGCATCGCCGCGACAAGCTGGTCGGCCGTGGCCGCGACGTCTTCTTCCACGGTGAGCTCGGCAAACACGGCCTCGAGCGATGGCAGGCTCAGCATGTCGCGGAGCGCGCTGACGGAGTTGTCGGCGACCACGCGTCCGCGATGGACGATCAGGACGCGAGTCGAGACTTTCTCCACCATGTCCATGACGTGCGAGCTGTAGACGACGATCTTCCCCAGCGCGCTCAGGCGATGAATCAGCTCGCGCAGCGCCAGCGTCGACGGCACATCCAGGCCCGAGCAGGGCTCGTCCAGGACGAGGATGTCGGGATCGTGCAGGAGCGCGGCGGAGATCAGCACTTTCTGCCGCATGCCTTTCGAGCAGGCGGTGATCGGCTGGTAGCGTGCCGAGTCGAGGTTGAACAGCCGCAGGAACTCGTCGATGCGGCGCGCCAACGTCGTCTCGTCGAGCCCGCGCAGCCTCCCGACAAACTCGAGGTACTCCGGCGGAGTGAAAAACGAGTAGAGGTGCGCCTCTTCTGGCACGTAGCCGATGCGCGTCTTGAAGGCGGTGATATCCCCCTCGACGTTGACGCCGTCGCACAGGATCTCGCCCGAGGTTGGCTGCAGCAGCCCGACGAGCATCTTGACCGTGGTCGACTTGCCGGAACCATTCGGGCCAAGAAGACCGAGGACGTCGCCCGCCCGAAGCGATGCGTTCACGTCCCGGATGGCCGGCAGCACGCCATAGAAACGCGTCAACTCACGCAGCTCGAGCATCACAGACCTCCTGATGCGCCAATTAGACACCGCGAAGGGAGAGTCGCTTCGCGACCGCGACACGAGGCCATCTCCGAAGCTCCCGCGGCTCGGTCCCCGTCCGCTCGAGGCTCGCTGCGAAGCTCCAAAGGCCTGACTTGTCTTATAGTCCGTTCATGCCTCGCTATCCGATTTCGTTCTCGACGCTCGGCTGTCCGAAGTGGCCGTGGCGCAAGGTGCTCGACGAGGCCGCGCGTCTGGGTTACGCCGGCATCGAGCTGCGTGGGCTCGAAGGCGAGATTGATCTGACCAAACGCGCCGAGTTCGGCGCAACGGCCATTGCCGCGTCGGTCAAGGACCTGCGCGCGCTCGACCTGGTCGTCACTGACCTGGGCGCATCGACGCGGCTGCACGAGCCCGATCCGCGCGCGCTTGCCACGCAGATGGATGAAGCGCGACGCTTCATCGACCTCGCCCATCGTCTTGGCGCCCCGTGGGTGCGGGTGTTTCCCGATCGGTTCGTGCCCAACGAGTCGCGCGAGGTGACGATCGCGCGCATCGGCGGCAACCTGGCCGAGCTGGGGTGGTTCGCCAGGGGCAGCGGCGTCGGCGTCCTGGTGGAGTCGCACGGCGAGTTCACCGACTCGGCAAGCCTCGAGGCCATGATGAAGGCAGCGGGACAAGTGCCCGGCGTGGGCCTGGTCTGGGACACGCATCACACGGTGTCAGTCGGGAAGGAGCGGCCGACCGACACGTGGGCGCGGTTAGGCCGGTGGGTGCATCACACCCACATCAAGGACTCGACGCCAGGCGAGAAGGAAGTGACCTACGTGCTGACCGGCGAGGGCACGATCGGCGTGCGCGACGTGGTGATGGCGCTGGCGGCCGGCGGGTACAAGGGGTACTACGGCTTCGAGTGGGAAAAGCAGTGGCACCCGGACATCGCCGAGCCCGAGATTGCGTTCCCGCACTACGCGGAGACCATGACCAGATGGCTCGCGGAGGCGGGCGTCGCGCCGAGGCCCTGAAGAACGCCGGAGGCTTTCGGCTTACGCCGCCCGCCGCGCGCGGTTGAACAGCGGCGCCACCAGCGACACCACTTCGGCGGCGGCGGCGGCATCCGCACGTACGAAGCGCAGGCTGCGGCGCATGATCGCGTGAAGGTTGAGCGGCGCAGCCGGCTGCTCGACCAACGGCACGTCGAGAAACATCGATCCAATGGTGCGGCCCGCGATGCCCCCCATCATGAAGACATAGAGCAGCGTGATCAGGGCCAGCACCGTGAACACCGCGAAAGCCGAGACTGAAATGAGCTGCGGGACGGTCACCCCGCAGGAGAACGCCGTGATCGCAAGGAAGGCGAGGTAGAGCGAGGCCAGCAGCAGACCGTCGATCGCCGCAGACAGGACACGCCGCGTCGGCTTGACGGACGCGCCCAGGGCCACAAGGGACGAGCGCCCGATGGTCTTGTTCACCAGCGTGTTGTGGCGGTCGAGGATCTGCTTGAGCAAGTGCATCCGGGCATCGGGAATCAGCGCGGCCGAATCGGTTTGCGGCGAAGGGGTCCCGGTTTGAGGCCCGCCCGGGTGAGGCGCCAGCGCGGCCTGGGCCGCCGGCAGCTCATCGGCCAGCGTGCCCAGCACGACATCGGCGTCGATGCCGATGGCCTCGGCGTAGGCGCGCACGAAGGCGCGGGCATAAAAGCCCGGTGGCAGGCGCCGGAGGTTGCCTTCCTCGATGTTGCGCAGGAAGCCGACTCCGATCCTGGTTCGACGGCTGATCTCGGTGAGGCTCAGCCCCTTAGCCATCCGAATGCGACGCAGCTCTGCAATGGTCATAGCCTTCAGACACTCCTCGCTAGGGGGTCCTATCGGTCACTGCGCGCCGGAACATTACACCGTGGGCAACCGCGTGCATGCCGACTGAGCACCAGTGAGCACCTTGCAGCACCTATGGGGCACCTGAGAGCACCTGAGAGCACCCCGAATCACCCGCGAAGCACCTCGGAGGCTCACGTATACTATGGGCCTCTTCTCCCTGCTGGAGGTACGTCGGGTGCGACGCCTGTGTTTGCTCGCGTGTGGCTTTGCCGTGCTGCTGGGCACCGTGCCCGAAGCGCAGCAGCCGGCGCCCCTCCGGCCCGCCGACCAGCCCGTCTTCCGCCTCAGCGTCTCGCTGGTCCAGCTCGACGCCGTCGTCACGGACAAGCAGGGCCGCCACGTCACCACCCTCGGTCGCGACGACTTCGAGGTCTACCAGGACGGACGGCCACAGCCGATCGTGGCGGTCTCGTACGTCGACAGCGACGATGGCTGGGTCGACACGTCGGGCCTGCCGCCGCTGCCAGTGGAGGCGCTCAAGCCCGAAGACGCGCGCCGCGTGATTGCCGTCGTCGTCGACGATCAGCGGATGTCCTTCGAAAGCATCTACTACGCGCGGCGCGGCATCGGCCAGTTCTTCGACCGCCAGTTTCAGCCCGGCGACCTTGGCATGTTGGTCACGACCAGCGGCACGGGAGTCAGCCAACTCACGTACAGCCCCAAGGTCTTGAAAGCCGCCAGCAGCCGGCTGCGCTACTCGTTGTGGAACGTGCAAGCTGCCAGCGCCCTGGCGCCTGTCGACGGCGTGAGTTTCTTTGGCGTCGAGGGCAACTTCCTCGAACGCACGTTTGCCGAAAGCGCGATCCTCCGGATCGCTGACGCCATCAGCGCCGTCAAGAAGCTGCCCGGGCGCAAGTCGGTGGTGCTTGTCTCCGAAGGGTTCTCGGTGTACGGGTTCGGCTGGGACAACTCCTACATCCGCGAGATGCTGCAGCGTCTGGTGGATCGGTCGAATCGGGCGGGCGTGGTGATCTATGCGGTCGATCCACGGGGCCTGGTCGTGACCGGCATCACGGCGGCCGACAACGTCCGCGGCGGAGGCGCAGGCGTGGCCGCCATGCGGTCGGCCGCTCTGCGCGAGTCGCAGGACGGCCTGAGGTTCGTGACCGGCGAGACCGGCGGCTTTGCCGTCGTGAACAGCAACGACCTCGGGCTGGGCTTCGGGCGCATCATGGCCGACCAGCGGGGTTATTACCTGATTGGCTATCAGCCCGAGGCCGGCACGCTCACGTTCAAGAGCGACCGGCAGTTCCGCAAGCTGAAGATCAAGGTCAAGCCCAAGGGCCTCCGGGTCCGCACCCGCGCCGGCTTCTACGGCCAGGCCACGGAATGACGGGCCTTGGGCTCGTAACTCGTCGTTCGTGGCTCGTCAATATCTGAAGGTCACCCCCACCGTCGCCCGCGTGTAGTTGAACGCGCCCGGCTGCAGATCGATCAGGTCGATCACCGGATTGGCGCCAATCGATCGGAAGTGCCGCACGTCGCCGCGGATCCCGACGTTGCGACTCACAAACAACACGACCCCGCCGCCGAAGTCATAGCCGAGGTCGTTGGCGTCGTAGGTCACCAGCCCCGCCGCAGCGCTCAGCTGCTGGCGGATCAGGCCGACGCCACCCACGGCGTACGGGCGAATCCCGAGGCCACTCCTCCCCTGAAATGGCACACCCGCCGTGACGTTGACCATCGCGGTCAACACGTTGTTACGCGCCAGGCTGATTGGGATGCCGGCCAGTTCGAGGTCGGTGCCGAAAAACCGCGGCGTGTAGCCCACGTCGGCCTCGATGCCGAAGACACCCCCGGACATCAGCGCGATGCTGCCGCCAAAGGTCGTCCGCGAGGAACTGCCAACAAAATCGGCAAGTGGGGATGCGGCGGACCCGCCGACGTTGGCGCCTACAAATGGCGTAAACATCACGTCGGCGCGGGCCGGAACGGCGGAAACGAACGTAGCGAGGCCGAGGGCGCTCGCCGTCAACAGACCACGAATGGACATCGACGGTCTCCCGGGGAGACAGGAGGCGCTGGCTCGCTTCGCAAGTTGTGACGAAGGGAGACCGTCGATGGTTGCCCGTGCAGGTTTTACACTCCGACCGTCTGGACCGCTCCTACACGCGTGGCGGCTTCCACTTCGATCAGCTGGCCGGAACGCACGTCGTACAAGTAGCCGTACACCGGGATGGTCTTAGGCACCAGCGGATGGTGGCGGATGCGCGTGACATCGTCGACGATCGCGCCTTTCTGATCGGCGATGGTGTGCCACTCGATGTAGTCGCCGACGACCGAGCCGGGACCCGTGCCGACGTCCTTGAATCCTTGTGGCGTCAGCTCCGCGGTCTCGAGGCTGTTGCGCAGCAGGCTCCGCATCACCTCGTTGGTGAAAAACTCCATGCCGCAGTCGGTGTGGTGGATGACGAACCACTCGCGCGTGCCGAGCAACTTGTACGAGATCACCAGCGACCTGATCGCGTCGTCGCTGGCGCGGCCGCCGGCATTGCGGATCACATGGGCGTCGCCTTCCGACAGACCCGCGAACTTGGCCGGGTCGAGCCGGGCGTCCATGCACGTGAGGATCGCGAAACGGCGGGCCGGCGGCATCGTGAGGTCGCCCTTGGTGAACGACGACGAGTAGCGCTGGTTGGCGCCGAGGACTTCCTTGAGAACTTGACTCATGACGTATCTCTCCTTCGGGTCTGATGCGCGTTGGTCGAGCCAGCAGGCCTCACGGCCTGTGCGATACGGGCAGGCCGGAACGCACCTGCCGTAACCAAACTGATGGGGAGTACGCCTCCGGCAGCGCGGCGCGAGGCCGGCGCGGGAGACTAGCTACAGGTGCAGGGACAACACGTACAAGACGGCAGGCGCCGTCCCGAGACCGGGCGTGGAGCGGGCATGGTGCTGCGCGCTCGGAAGGTCATGAGCCGGAGTGTAGCACAGGCGATGGCGGCGGTCGTCTCAGCGGAAGGAGCGGGGGAGTCTGGGTTCGCGGTCAGTGCGCGCGCGGACCTCCTCGGCCCAACCCAGCACGACGTCCAGAGCCGTTGACGGCGCGGACCGCGTGACGACCAGCACCCGGCCGTCGGGCGCGGTGCCGAGAATGCGCGCGACGCCTTCAGTCACCATCCGGGCGGGCTGGCTCTGCGCTGTGGCCGCGTCGATGACGCTCGCCATGAGCGCGTCGCCGTTGAGGAACCACAACGTGCGGCCGTCTCGAGACCACGCCGGCGATGTCCCGGTGGCGACCATCTGAGCAGCGCGTGGGTCGGCCACACGTGCGAGCACGATCTGCCACTGCCCCGACGCGTCTGACTGCCAGGCCATGAAGGTCTGGTCAGGCGACAGGGCTGGTGCGGTCTCGTCGGCGGGTGTCTCGACGCGTGCGATGACCTGGGAGGCTCGTTCGACCGCCAGGTCCAGGCCACTGTGCTCGCCCACGCGCGTGCACGCGCGGAGGGACCCTGGCGGGGTTGGGCGAGCCGTCAGACGCTGCTCGGTGCCACGCGAAAGATCGACGAGGCGAAAATCGGACTCCCCGCCCTGAGTGCTGGTCGCCAGAAGGGTCACGCCGTCGGCAGCCAACCAGACTGGCGCGAGGCGATCAGAGAGGGCCACCAGCGGAACGCCGTCTGGCGTCCGCCGAGCCGCGAAGGGAAGCGCGACGAGGTTGTCTTCGACCAGCAACGTCTGCGCGTCGACCCTCACCACCACAGGACGCGACTGCCGCCACGCGAGCAAGTATCCCGACGGCAACAGGTGCGGAAACCACGCGTGCTCCAGCAGCGTCGAGGTACGCTGGGTCGCCGGCGACCACCCTCGCACGTCGCTTCTCTCGTGCTGGTCGATCAGTCGCACACTCGAAAACGTGAGCAGTCCAGTGCTGACATCGACGTTGGGCCAGGCGTGACGTCCCTCGCCGGCGGCCCTGTCGATGCGCGTGACCACGCGAGGCGCGCCGCCGGTCGCCTCGACGCGCAGCAGGCCTTCGCCCCAGCGCGCGCCGTACACGATGACGTCGTCGCGGGTTCAGGCGGCCCCGGCCGGCGACGCCGCGGCGGCGATCGCGCGCGGCTCTCCGCCGTCGATATCGAGACGCCACAGCTGACCGTGGGCGAAGTAGCCGATTGAGCGCCCGTCTGGAGAGAAAAACGGCGCCTCGGCTCCTTCCGTGCCGGCAAGCGGTCGCGAGTCGGCGCTGGCCAGGCTGCGGAGGAACAGCGCCGGAGGCTCCCCAGCGCGCGAGGCGACAAAGGCGATGGCCGAGGAGTCCGGCGCAAACGCCAGGGCGGGCCGATCGTCGGCGACGTGGAAGCCGGCGGGCAGCGCGACGCTG
>JAENWD010000425.1 GCA_016650245.1 Vicinamibacteria bacterium | reverse complement strand
TGGAAACCGCGCGGCTCGACGCCACAGTCATGACACCGTCGCAGCGTGCTCACGATGCGGCCGTACCGCGTCTCGCCGCCGTACGGCACTAGCGGAAACGGCTTGCCTGCGATGTGCAGCGCCGACACCGTGCACGACGTGGCAGTGAGCATCTCGCGTTCGCAGAGCTGACAAATGGCCATGCATCCGAGGATGTCCGGAGCGGCCATCAACGCGCGGGGGCCGTCCACAGGTTCCCGCGCGGGCCCGCGCGATCGGTCGCCTGTGGACGAGCCAATCGCTCACCAACCCTCGACGGCAAACCCATCCGAGAGCACGCATGCGGCCAACAGCCCGGTCTGGTCGCCGAGGCTCCCGAGCCTTCGCGCGGTCAGCGGAGCATGGGAGAAGAACGCGAGGTTGGCCGATCGCTCCGGCGTGGTGCGGGATCGATACACGATGCCGTCACACCTGTCGCCGTACCAGTCATGAACGTGGTCGACGAGACGCTGGCACGCGTCCCAGACGGCGGGGGCGCGACTCGTGTTGATCTGGTCGTCGAGACCGAGAGCGTCCAGGTTGCGGTCGTGCCGAAGATCCAGCACGCGTACGTCGCCAGTCAGCTGCACGAGGTGCAGGCGCAGATGTTCGGTCGAAACGATGCGGCCCTCGTCGTCGAACCGCTCGCGCATCGCTACCCGCTGCGCGTCGCCGCCATAGCGGACGCGGAACGCCCCCGATGCTGGGTCGAACCTGTTGCGCAGGAACGGATAAGCAGACCATCGCCAGCGACTCGGCGGCTCGCTGTCGAGTCGGTACCAAGCATGCCGTCGCACGGTGAGCCGCAGCCCCGGCGGTCGCACGTCGGGCCAGTCCAGCTTCAGGAGCCGGCCCCGGCGACCGTCACATAGTGCACGGCGGCGTCGATGTCGCCGGCAGCAAGCAGTTGCGCGGGGGTGCGACCGCCCTCCTCCGCAAGCGGGCCGCGCATCACGGCGTCTGCGGCGAGAACCCCTCGGCAGGTGGACGTCAGCGCTGCCAGCACGCGGCTCAGGCCCGGCACGCGGCCGTCGAGACCGAACTGCCAGTCCGGGAAGTAGGACGTGCCCGCGAGCTCCAACGACAGCAGCCCTTTGTTCGCCACGCGCAACGAGACCGCCTGCCGGGTGACTCCGCCGAGCAGCACGCGCACCTCCGACGTCGGGTGTGCGTGGGCTTTGAAGTACGCGCGGCGCGCGGCGAGGCGCTCGGCGTTGACTTTGCGAGCCAGATCAACGGTTTCTTCGTCGGCGGCGTCCGGCAATGCGTTTCGGTCGGCGAGTAGTCGCAACGTCGGCATCACGTGTTGCGGGTCCTTTTCCAGCCGGCGCGCGACTGCCTCGAGCACCACGCTCGCGCTGTCAGCCATTCATCCACTCCCTTGTCAGACTTGACACTACGTCCAGGCAGGGGTCTGCGTCAAGGTTGTCAAGGGCCCTTCGGCTGTGTTTAACCCGCCTGCCCGTTCGTGCCAGGCGGGAGTTGCCCCGTTCGTCACCGTATTTTCCGCCGTCCGTTCCTCTCATTCCCCCTTGACGGAACGCGGCAGTCGGTCGTGGTTCCCTGACGAGAGGAATGGCATGCGTATCTCGAAGAAGAGGTCGTTCGTCGCCTTCATCGCCACAGCTGCCGCCCTGACAGCCCTTGGCGCCGGCAGCGGGCAAGCTTCAGCGGCGGAGCCGATCATCAAGCCGAAGGTCGTCAAGGCCGTCGCCGACACGACCTTCGCGGCCACGGAGCGCGCCGCCAGCAAGGGCGTCGTCTCCACGGACATCACGCGAGCAGCCCTGGCGACCGTCCAGTCCCGAGTCTCCGCGTTCGTGGAGAAGAACGGCACCAAGTTCAGCTTCGGCATCTACTCCGACCCCAGGGACGGCCACGTTGTCCTCGACACGGACGCGCCCGCCGACATCGTCGACCCGCTGATCAACGCAGGGGGCGACAAGAACCTCGCGAGCGTCAAGGTCGAGGTGCGCGGTGAGGTGACCAAAGACGTCTTCCAGCGCCGCGACGACATCTCGCCGTTCTGGGGAGGCGCAGGCCTTCTGGCTTCCGGTGCCATCTGCTCGACCGGATATCCCGTTCAGGACGCCGCCGGCAACAGGTGGATGGTGACCGCTGGTCACTGCTACGCCAACGGAACCAGCGTCAACACCGAGTCCAACCTGCACAACGTCGGCGTCGTCACCGGCCGGACGTTGGCCTCGCTGGGCGGAGGGCCCATCGACGTCGAGTTCCTCGCCGGCCGGTCCTACGCCGGCCGCGTCTACACCGGCGGCGTGACCAGCAGCACCAGCCGACCGATCGTGGCCGCCGGCCAGGCGTTCGTGGGCTTCAACAACTACTGCCACAGCGGTCGTACGACTGGTGAGCAGTGCGGACACACGGCGAACAGCACTACCGCCATGGTCTGCACCGCGACGGGATGCAAGTTCCCGGTCATCGCCTACACCGGTGGCGTTGTCCAGCAGGGTGGCGACTCCGGCGGCGCCTTCTACGCCAAGGACGCCAACGG
>JAENWD010000424.1 GCA_016650245.1 Vicinamibacteria bacterium | reverse complement strand
TGGTGCGCGGCGAGCTTGGCGATGGCCTCGACGTGATGGTCCGGGTCCACTCGAAGTGCCTGACCGGCGATGTGTTCCACTCGGCGCGCTGTGACTGCGGCCAGCAGCTGCAGAAGGCAATGCAGCGCATCGCTGCCGAGGACCGGGGTGTCCTGCTGTACCTGAACCAGGAGGGGCGGGGCATCGGGCTGGCCAACAAGATCCGCGCCTACGAACTGCAGGACCAGGGCCTTGACACCGTCGAGGCCAACGAGCGGCTGGGCTTCAAGCCAGACCAACGCGACTATGGAATCGGCGCCCAGATCCTGGGCGAACTTGGCGTGAGCACGATGCGGTTGTTGACCAATAACCCTCGCAAATTCGTTGGTTTACAAGGCTACGGCCTGTCGGTGTCCGAGTCGGTGCCGCTTGAAATCGTGCCGGCCACCGAGTTCACGCGAAAGTATCTGAAGACCAAGAAGGACAAGCTCGGACACACGCTGTCGTCGGTCTAGAACCCGGGAACCTATGCTAAGATAAGGGTTTGCGCGGCCGACGGGAGGCGTGTGCCTGGTGCCACCCGACGCCGTGCTGGCCCGTGCCGTGACACCGTGATGTTGGACGCGCTCAGTGGCCGCCTGCAGGATGTCTTCCGCTCCATTCGTGGAGAAGGACGGCTCACCGAGGCGACGGTCGAGGCGGCCCTGCGCGAGATTCGTCTGGCGTTGCTTGAAGCAGACGTCAACTTCAAGGTCGTCAAGGCGTTCGTGGACCGGGTGCGGGATCGGGCGCTCGACCAGGAGGTCCTGCGCAGTCTCACCCCCGGTCAGCAGATCGTCCGCATCGTCCGGGACGAGATGCTGGCGCTTTTTGGCGATGCCACCGGCGGCCTGCAGCAGACGGATCAGCGGCCGCGCGTGATTATGATGCTCGGGCTGCAGGGCTCGGGCAAGACGACCACCAGTGGCAAGCTCGGGCAGTGGCTCACCAAACAGGGGCGCCACGCCTTGCTGGTCTCGACAGACGTCAGGCGTCCGGCGGCGATCCAGCAGTTGAACCTGCTGGGTAAACAGGCCGGTCTGCGCGTGCACGACCCGGCCGGCGAGCTCGACCCGGTCGTTCGCGCCCGAGGCGCGCTGGCCGAAGCGAAGAACCTCGGTTTCGACGTCGTCATCGTCGACACCGCGGGCCGGCTGCACATCGACGACGCGTTGATGAGCGAGCTGGAGGCGATCAAGGCGGCGACCGCGCCGGTCGACCTGCTGTACGTCGCCGACGCGATGACAGGGCAGGACGCGATCAAGAGCGCGGGCGAGTTCAACCGGCGCGTGGGCGTCACCGGCGTCGTGCTGAGCAAGGTCGACGGCGATGCACGAGGCGGCGCGGCGCTCTCGGTGGTGTCTGTTGTCGGCGTGCCGATCGCGTTTGTCGGCAGCGGTGAGCGACTCGAGGATCTCGAGGCGTTCCATCCGGATCGCGTCGTGTCGCGGTTGCTCGGCATGGGCGACGTGCTGTCGCTCATCGAGAAGGCCGAGGCGGCCATCGACGTCGCGGACGCGCAGAAGCTCGAGCAGAAACTTCGGCAGAACGACTTCACGCTCGAGGACTTCCGCGAGCAGTTGCGGACGATTC
Source organism: Vicinamibacteria bacterium (assembly GCA_016650245.1). Classification (GTDB taxonomy): domain Bacteria; phylum Acidobacteriota; class Vicinamibacteria; order Vicinamibacterales; family JAENWD01; genus JAENWD01. The sequence goes on along the minus strand of JAENWD010000424.1, from coordinate 1,945 downwards.
GCAAGATGGGGCCGCTCGAGTCCATTCTCGGGATGCTGCCGGGGATGGGCAATCTGAAGCAGCTTGCGGACCAGAAGCCCGACGAGAAACAGCTGAACCGGGTCGAGGCCATCATCGGCTCGATGACGCCGGACGAGCGGCGTCGGCACGACCTGATCAACGGGAGCCGCCGGAAGCGGATCGCGCGGGGCAGCGGCACGACGGTAGAAGAAGTCAACCGGTTGCTGAAGCAGTTCGTGCAGATGAAGAAGATGCTCAAGCAACTGGGCGCGATGCAAGGTGGCGGTGGACGCCGCGGCGGCATGCTGGGCATGCTGCGCGGCCGGCGGTAGGCAATTGACGATTGCAAATTGACGATTGACGACTGCAGGTACGCAGGGCGGAACTTCAGTTCCGCCGCAGAGGATTCAGGAGCGAGTGAATGCTGGCAATTCGAATGAGACGCGTGGGCGCGAAGAAGAGTCCGTTCTTCCGTGTGGTCGTGGCCAATCACCGCGAGGCGCGCGACGGCGCGTTTGTGGAGATCCTGGGGCACTACTACCCGCGCACGAACCCCGAGAAGCTCGTGGTCGACCGTGAGCGCGTGAACTACTGGCTGTCGAAGGGCGCGCGCCCGTCCGACACGGTGCGCACGTTGCTGGCGCGTCAGCCGGCGCCGCCTGCGCCGGTGGCTGCGGAGTAACGTGGCGAGCCCGGTCGCAGCGGTCGTGGAAGTGGCCGCGCGTGCGTTGGTGGACGTGCCCGAGAAGGTCACTGTCATTGAAACGCCGCAGCGCGGCACGACGGTCGTCGAGCTCACCGTCGCGCAGGGCGACACCGGCAAGGTGATCGGCCGGCAGGGGCGGATCGCAGACGCGTTGCGGACGCTGGTGGCCGCCACCGCGCAGTACCACGGCATTCGGGCGACGCTCGAGATTCGCGATCCCGAGTAGCGCGCCGTGGCCGAGGCATGGGACGACCTCGTGCTGGTCGGTCGCGTCGCGCGCACGCACGGCCATCGCGGGGCGGTGATCGTGCATCCGGATACCGACTTTCCCGAGGTGCGGTTTGCCACCGGGGCGACGGTCTGGATCGAGAGCGCTGGCGTGGCACGGGAAGTGACCATCGTCGATGCCTGGTTTCATAACGGGCGTCCGGTAGTCACGCTCGAAGGCGTGGACTCGATGAACGAGGCCGAGCTGTTGCGCGGCGCCGAGTTGCGGGTGCCGGAAGGCGCGCTGCAGCCGTTGCCCGAGGGCGCGTTCTATCACTTCCAGCTGATTGGCTGTGAGGTGGCGACCGTCGGCGGCGACGCGGTGGGTACGGTCCGGGCGGTCGAGGGCGAGGCGGGGAACCATCGGCTGTCGATTGCATCGGAGAGCGGCGAAGTCCTGGTGCCCCTGGTCACGCCGATCTGCGTGTCGATCGATGTGGCCGCCAAGCGGATCGTGATTGACCCGCCGGCGGGGCTGGTGGACGTGAATCGGCGCTCGACGGGCCGGGCCGAGCAATGAAGTTCGACATCGTCACGATCTTCCCGCGGATGTTCGACCAGCCGCTGGCCGAGGGTGTCGTCGCGCGGGGTGTCGAGGCGGGGGTCATCGACCTGAAGGTCCACGATCTCAGGGACTTCACGATCGACCGGCACCGGGTCGTCGACGATGTGCCGTATGGCGGCGGGCCGGGGATGGTGATGAAGCCCGAGCCGCTGGCGCGGGCGGTCGAGCGCATCCGGACCGAGCGGGGCATCCCGGACGCCGTGGTGCTGCTCTCGCCGCAGGGCCGGCAGTTTACGCAGGCCGAGGCCGAGCGCTTCAGCCGGTTGCGGCATGTCGCGCTGCTGTGCGGTCGATACGAGGGGATGGACGAACGGGTCCGGACGCTCGTGGCGACCGAGGAATTGTCGATTGGCGATTACGTGCTGAGCGGCGGCGAGTTGGCCGCGCTGGTCGTGGTCGATGCGGTA
>JAENWD010000423.1 GCA_016650245.1 Vicinamibacteria bacterium | reverse complement strand
GCCGACCGGGGCGAACGGCGAAGGCGGCGCGTCGCGAGGCGATCGTCGAGGTGATCGGCCGTGAGCCAGATCCCACGGAGCGCTTCGCGATCGTGCTGCGCAGCGAATGGCGAATCGGGACCGAGTACTGACCGCGGACCGAGTCAAGTAGCAGTTTTGCCCAGATAACCTGAGAGTTGCGTCCGCGGCACGCCGCGCGGCAAGATTGCCGCTGCCGGTTCATGCCACTGCGCCGGAGCAACACGTTCCGGTTCCGCCGTTGCCGCGGGACCTCTCATGGTCGCCCCGCAATACACGGAGGTCGTCAGCGCGCCAGTGGACCCCAACGTCGTCTTGCCGTTCCTTTCGTCGGCCCTCTCGTTCGTCTTCGCCATCCTGGTGGCCGACCAATGGCTGCGGCGCAGGCAGACCTACCAGCTGATCTGGACCATCGGCCTGCTCTGGTACGGCATCAGCGCCGGTACCGAATTCGTCGGCGGGGCGTGGGGCTGGAACGAGGGGCTGTATCGGACCTGGTACCTGATTGGCGCCTTCGGGGTCGCCGCCTGGCTGGGGCTCGGCACCGTCTTCCTGCTGCGCAACACGCGCTTCGGCTACTTCGTGGCCTTCAGCGTCTTCGCTGGCGGCCTGTTCAGCATCCTCTCCGGACTGGCGCGCGCCAAGGAGGGCGACCCGGCCTCGGGAACGACCATCCTCGCCGTCGTGCTCTTCTCGGCGGTTGCCGCGTTGCTGCTGGTCGCGGCGACCCGGATGCGACGGGAGCTGGTGGCGCCGATCGCGGCCGGCGTGCTGATCGTCGCTTCAGCGGTCGTTGCCGTCCTGACCTTCACCGTGGCGGTCGACGCGCCGGGCTACTTCCTGGATCCGGCGACCGGCGTTCCCACCGGCGCCGCCTTCGCGTCCGACCTGCGGGTGATGACGCCGCCGTTCAACATCGCCGGCGCGTTCGCGCTCGTCTTCGGAGCGGTCTACTCCGCGTACATCTTCATGCCGAAGCGGCGGGTCCTGCGCGTGGACAGCGGCTGGCCGGTGATCGGCGCCGTCGGTCGCAGCGTCGCGGTGATCGTCAACTTCTTCGCGAGCATCCCTGGCGCCTGGCGCGCATTCCGGGCCGGGACGCTGAATACGCGGGTGCCGGCCACGCTGCTCATCGCGGTGGGTGGCTTTGTGCCCGGCTGGACCAGCGGCCTCAACCGCTTCGGGGTGACGTGGTCCTTCTTCCTGGGCGAGTTCGTGGGCGTGCTCTTCATCTTCCTGGGCTTCCTGGTGAGCATCGAGGTCTTCAGCGACATCCGGCTGCCGTTCACCCAGATCGTGCTTGCGCGGCGCGAGCGCACGGCCACGCCGCCCGCTGACGCGCTCGAGGGTGGCACGTCCCAGGGTTGAGGCGCGGGCGGCTTTCCGCGCTTGATGCGCGCGGCGGAGTGGGGGAGGCGGAGCTGGTGACGGGTGGCCCCCGGGTGCTCCCTCGCGCAGTCAGCTGCCCCCTGGATCACCAGCGGATGACCGTTAGCGAGAAGAAGCCCTGGGGCGTTCGCTGGATACCCCCGGAAATTGCGCCCGGTGGTCACCGGCTGGTTGCGGAGACCAAGAAGTCGGCCTGCACTGCAGCTGCTTGCCGCTAACGACCACCGGCTGGTTGTGGCCGACGCACGGCGACCGACGCACGGCGACCGACGCACGGCGACCCACGCACACCGCCAGCCGCACCGCAGGGCACGTTGACACCCTCCGCGGCGCAGCATAGAATCGCCTTGCTTTCCCCCGGTGACCGACCTTAGTTTCGCGTGGGCGGCGTTTCGGGTGAGCGAGAGGGACGAACACCGTGGCCAAGGCCGAAAATCGACCCGTGATCAGCTTGGCGTGCACCACCTGCAAGGAGCGCACGTACAGCACACGGAAGAGCAAGAGAAATGACCCGGGGCGGCTCGAGCTGAACAAGTTCTGCCCGCGCTGCCGGCAGCACACCCTGCACCGGGAGACGAAGTAGCGGTTACGCTCATGGCGCAGCAGTGCAGTGACGTCGGTAGGGGTGTAGCTCAACTGGTAGAGCACTGGTCTCCAAAACCAGCGGTTGCAGGTTCGAGTCCTGTCGCCCCTGCCAGCCTCATCAGCGCGACCCATCTTCTCGACCCGCAGACGACAGCCCCCACGGAGTAGGCAAACAGGATCGTGTTCAACAACCTTCGGCAGTACCTGACCGAGTCGGTCTCCGAGCTGCGCAAAGTCGCGTGGCCGGATCGGCGTACGGTGACCAACCTGACGCTGATCGTGATCGCGGTCTCCGTGGCGGTGGGCGCCTACATCTCCGTGCTCGACATCGTGCTGCACGGCGTCGTGGATCAGGTGCTGTAGGCATGGCTGAAGAGCAGACCACCGGCGCCACTGAGGCGACCCAGGCCGCCCGCCTGTCGCGCGAGGCACCGTTGCCCGCGACCGAGGACAGCGGCAAGCGCTGGTACGTGATTCACACCTACTCGGGCTACGAGAACAAGGTCAAGGCCAACCTCGAGCACCGCATCGAGTCGATGGGCGTCGAGGATCAGATCTTCCAGGTGCTGGTGCCCATGGAAGAGGAGATCGAGATCAAGAACGGCCAGCGGCAGACCGTCAACAAGAAGGTCTTCCCCGGCTACGT
>JAENWD010000422.1 GCA_016650245.1 Vicinamibacteria bacterium | reverse complement strand
GTGCTCGCCAGCCCCACCAGGTAGCCTACAACGGTCTTGGCCAGCCCGCCGATGCCCAGGATGCCGCTTGACAGCGCGTCCTGGGCCAGCCCGGCCGCGGCACCTGCCAGCAGCCCGGTGGTGGGTCCCGACGTGATGGCCACATAGACCACGACGATCAGCACCAGATCCAGCGGCGAGGTGCCCAGCACCAGAAACGGCGCGAGCCTGGCTTGCAGCACCAGGGCCAGCGCCAGCGCGACCACGACGGCCAGCGTCTTCATCGCGGAGCGTCCGCCGGCGCGGGGGCCGGCGCCGTGGTGTCGGGCGCCTGCGGCGTCAGCACGACGAGCACCTCTTCCAGGCTGGTGAAATCGGCGGCCGGCTGGACGCGGATCTCGCGATAGCCGCCGCCGGCCCGCTCGACGTAGTCGATGCGGCCGATGACGAAGCCCTTCGGATAGATGCCGTCGATCCCCGACGTCACCACGACGTCGCCGACCTTCACGTCGGAGGTGCCCAGGACGTACTCGAGCCGCAGGGATTCCTCCCCGCTGCCCATGGCCACGCCTTGCGCGCGGGTCCGCTCGACCAGCGCGCCCGCCGCCGCGTTGCGGTCGATGAGCAACTGTACCTTCGCCGCCCGCGCGCTGGGCACGATGACGCGGCCAACGACCCCTTCCGGCGCCAGCACGGCCATATCGGGCCGCAGGCCCGAGGTGGTCCCCTTGCCGATGGTCACCGTGCGGAAGTCCGGGGTCGCCGATGCGGCGATGACCTCCGCCGCCGTGGTGACGAGCCCGATGCGGCTGCGCAGGTCGAGCAAGCGCGTGAGCTCGCCGCTGCGCTGGGCCAGGGCGCGTTCCTGCTGCAGCCGGATCTGCGCGTCGGCCAGCTGCTGCCGCAGTCGCTGGTTGTCGTCGCGCATGCCGCGCAGGTCCACATAGCCGCTCCAGAGCGAGCTAACCACATCCACCGCGCCGGCGCCGCCGCGCTGCAGCTCGGCGACCAGACCGAAGGCCACCGCCTGCAGCACGGGCATGCCCGACTTCGACGTGACCTGTGCCGAGATCAGGATGATGTGCGCGACGACGACGAGCACGAACAGGACGGCGCTGCCGCCCCGCCGATGCTCGAGCACGGGCATGGACATCAGTCGAGCGAGATCTTCCGCAGCAGGTTGAAGTCCGACAGCATCTTGCCGGCTCCGAGCACCACCGAGGAGAGCGGGTCTTCGGCCATCGCCAGGGGCAACCCGGTTTCCTCTCGCAGGCGCTTGTCGAGGTTCTTGAGCAGCGCGCCGCCGCCGGTGAGCACGATGCCGCGGTCGACGATGTCGGCCGACAGCTCCGGCGGCGTGCGTTCGAGCGCCACGCGCACCGCATCGACGATCACGTTGACCGTCTCCGCCAGGGCCTCGCGGATCTCCTCGTCGGAGATCGTGATCGTCTTGGGCACGCCTTCGATCAGATGGCGGCCCTTGATCTCCATCGTCATCTTCTCTTCGAGCGGGTAGGCCGAGCCGACCTCCATCTTGATCGCTTCGGCGGTGCGCTCGCCGATGAGCAGGTTGTAGGTCTTCTTGACGTACTGGATGATCGCCTCGTCCATCTCGTTGCCGGCCACGCGCACGGCCTTGCTGTAGACGATGCCCGCCAGCGAGATCACCGCGATGTCGGTGGTGCCGCCGCCGATGTCCACGATCATGTTGCCCGACGGCTCCGTGATGGGCATGCCGGCGCCGATGGCGGCCGCCATGGCTTCCTCCACCAGATGCACTTCGCTTGCCTTGGCGCGATAGGCGCTGTCCTTGACGGCGCGCTTTTCGACCTGCGTGATCTCCGAGGGCACGCCGATCACGATGCGCGGGCGCACCCAGACGTTGCGGTTGTTGTGCGCCTTGCGGATGAAGTACGCCAGCATCTTCTCGGTGTACTCGAAGTCGGCGATGACGCCGTCTTTCATCGGCTTGATCGCGACGATGTTGCCCGGCGTGCGGCCGAGCATCTCCTTGGCTTCACGGCCCACGGCTTCGACCCGGCCGTTGACCTTGTTGATGGCGATAATCGACGGCTCGTTGACGACGATGCCCTTCCCGCGCACGTAGACGCAGGTATTGGCCGTGCCGAGGTCGATGGCCAGGTCGCTCGAGAACAGAGAGAACAGGGAACGCAGTGCCAAAATTGGTAAACTCCTTCTGCGATCGTCACGCCCGACTCCGGTCAGTCGGCGGCGATCTCGATGCCGTTCTTACCCGACGACTTCACCTTGTACATGGCGCGGTCGGCGGCCTGGATCAATTCCTCCGCCGACGCCGCCACGTCGGGCAACGTCGCCACGCCGACCGATGCGGTGAGCCGCACGTTGAGTCTGTCGGCCGTCAGAAAACTGTGCGCGGCGATGCGATCGCGGACGCGTTCTGCGACCATCACGGCGCCGTCGCGCGCGGTCTCGGGCAGCACGACCGCGAACTCGTCGCCGCCGAAACGCGCCACCACATCGGTCTCGCGCGCGCTGTCCCGAATCACCGAGGCGGCTTCGACCAGGGCACGGCTGCCATACAGGTGCCCGTAGGTGTCGTTGACCGCCTTGAACCCGTCCAAGTCGATGAAGAGCAACGACAGCGCGCGGCTCGAGCGCATCGCGCGCTTGGTCTCGCGCCTGAGCGACAGATTCAGGTAGCGTGAATTGTAAAGGCGCGTGAGGTCGTCGGTCACCGACAGCGCCTCGGCCCGTTGCATCAGCACGGCGTTTTCCAGCGCCAGCGCTGCCGGTGCCAGCAACGCCGCCAGCCGCTGGCGCACGCCCTCGCGCAACCGCGGCGTCAAACGCGACGGCCGCCGGTCCATGCCAATCAGCGCGCCGATGGTCTGCGCGCGCCCGACCAGCGGCAGCGCGACCACCGACAGCGGCCCCACCGGCCCGGGGAGCCGTCCGTCACGGCGCAGATCGGCGCAGAAGAAACCCTCGCCGCTTTGCACGACCCGGCCGCCGATGGCCTGGACGACCCCGGCCAGCGAAGGGGGCATCGACCGGCTCGCCAGCACCGTCAGCTGGCCGTCCTGACCCGACGACACCAGACCCCAGCTCGGGGCCGGCAGCCAGTCGGGTGCCCAATCGACCAGGATCTGCGCGACCAATTGGGGATCGAGTGACTTATGCGTGACCGCGACGAGATCGGCGAGCGCCTCGCGCCGTCCCAGACGGGCAGCCAGCGACCGTTGACTGGCAAGAAGGCGGGCGGCAAGATCGGGCGAGCGCCCGATCATCCGGGACGGCGTCGCCCCCGGCGTGGGCCGCGTGCGGCGCGCTGGCCCTCGCCCGGCAGCCGGCGGGGTCATCAGTAACGTCACTCCCTGAAGCGCTCGCCTGCTCACGGCCGCTAAGTGCTTCTGTGCAGTGCAAATATACCACACAGACCACTCCCGGTCCGGCCGGGACGACCTGATGCGCGTGGATGGCGGGCGGGGAGAACCGCCGTGTTCTGTATGGCTTATCGGTCGGTCCGCCGCGATTGACAGTAGGCCAGCCGAGCGACGACAATTTGGAGTTTGCGCAGAAGCACGACCCGCCACGCGGAAGGACTGACGTTGCCATGACCATGCTCGACGGGATGCGGCGCCACAAGAACTGGCTCAAATGGAGCCTGTTCCTCGTCGTCGTCGCGTTCATCGCTCTCTATTTTCCCGATTTCATCGGCACCGGCTCGTCCGCCTCGCTCAACGCCGAGGTCGCGCGCGTCGGCGACGAGCGAATCAGCGCCGCGACGTTCCGCCGGGTGTACCAGCGTCAGATGCAGGCCTACTCGCAGGCCTACGGGGGCAGCGTCAACCAGCAGATGCTCAAGCAGCTGGGGGTGGATCAGCAGATCCTGCGGCAGCTCATCGACGAGCGGGCGGCGGTGGCCGAGGCCAAGCGCCTGGGCCTGACAATCTCGGACGCTGAGGTCGCGCACCGGATCTTTGCAATCCCCGCCTTCCAGCAAAACGGCGTGTTTGCCGGCGAGCAGCTCTACGCCCAGATCCTGGCGTCGCAGAACCCGCCGCTCACCAAGGCGGAGTTCGAGGACAACCTGCGCCAGTCGCTGCTGGTGGACAAGCTGCGCGCGGCGCTCACCGACTGGGTGGCCGTCACCAACAGCGAGATCGAGGCCGAATTCACGCGGCGCAACGAGAAGGTGAAGGCCGAGATCGTGGTCTTCAACGCCGACGGCGTGCGCGACCAGGTCCTTGTCACCGATGCCGACGTCGCGGCCTTCTTCGAGCTGCACAAAGAGGACTACCGCATCGGCGAGCGGCGCAAGATCAAGTACGCGCTGGTCGACGTCGAACAACTGCGCGCGCGCGCCGTCGTGCTGCCTGGTGAAGTCGAGAAGTACTACCGCGACAACGAGCCGCAGTACACGACACCCGAACAGGTGCGCGCCAGCCACATCCTCCTCAAGACGGAGGGCAAAGATGAGGCGGCGGTGAAAGCCAGGGCTGAAGCGCTGCTGACGCAAGTGAAGGGCGGCGCCGACTTCGCCGCGCTCGCCAGGAAGGAGTCAGAGGACGACCAGTCGAAAGCGCAAGGCGGCGATCTCGATTACTTCGGCCGCGGCCGGATGGTGAAGGAATTCGAGGAGGTGGCCTTCAGCCTGCCGGTGGGCCAGGTGAGCGACCTCGTGAAGTCCTCCTTTGGCTTCCACATCATCAGGGTCACCGACAAGAAGCCAGAGGCCAGGCGCTCGCTTGACCAAGTGCGGCAGCAGATCACCGACCAGCTGGCCTTCGAACGCGCGCAGACGCAAGCCAGCGCACTGGCCGACCAGATCGCCAAGGACGCCAGGACGCCGGCCGACCTCGACCGTGTGGCGAGTTCTCGCGGCCTCACCGTCGCGGAGTCTGGCTATTTCACGCGCGACGAGCCAATTGCGGCGCTGGGGCCCGCCCCGGACGTCACCTCGCGCGCCTTCGAGCTGAAAGACGGCGAGCTGGCCGGTCCCGTGCGGGTCTCGCGTGGGCTGGTGATCTTTTCAACCAGCGGCAAGGAAGCGTCGAAGCTGCCGGCCCCTGGCGACGTCAAAGAGCGTGTGCGCGAGGACGCCCTGCGCGGCAAGGCGCGCGAGATGAGCCAGAAGCGCGCCGAGGGGCTGGCCGCCGAGTTCAAGACGGACTTTGCCGGGGCTGCCAAACGCGCCGGGCTCGAGCCGAAGGCGACCGAACTGGTGGCACGCGGCACGGCGTGGCCCGACGCGGGCATCAGCGCCGGGGTTGACGAAGCGATCTTCGCGTTGCCGGTTGGGGGTGTCTCCGCGCCCATCACCACCGACGCCGGCACCGTGCTGGCACGCGTCGTCGCCCGCGAGGACGCCAAGGCCGACGCGCTGGCAACCGCCAGGGACACCTTGCGGCAGGAATTGCTGGCCGACCGGAAGTCGAAGTTCTACACCGCCTACATGAACAAGGCGCGTGAACGACTGAAGGTTACCGTGAACCCCGACGTGGTGAAGGCGGTCGTCGGGTAGGCAATTGTTTCGTAATCTGCAATCGTCAATCTGGAATCTGCAATTCTTCAGCGCACGATCAGCGAAGGCATGAGTGCGAGAGGCTCCCCTGCCCTGAACAGCAGCGGCGCTGTGAGCGTGCCGATAGCGCGGCGTTCGTCACTGGGCAGCGCCAGGGCGCGCAGCAGGCCCTGGTCCGCGCGGAATCCCTGACTGAGGACTTCGTACACCGACCGCCGCGGCGGGTAGACGACGATCTCGACGTCGCTGCCGGCCGGGATCTTCGCGCGCTGCTTGGCGGCGGCAATCGCGCGGTCGAGCCCACCCAGTTCATCGACCAGCCCGAGGGCTTTGGCCTGGCGGCCGGTCCACACGCGGCCCTGCGCCACGGCGTCGAGCTTTTCCGGCGGCATGTGGCGCGCGGCTGCGGCCTTCTCGACGAACTCGTCGTAGGTGTCCTGCATCAGCGACTCGATCTTCTGGCGCTCCGAGTCGGTGAACGGCCGCGTCGGGGAGGCAATCTCGGCATTCTTGCCGAAGCTGACGCCCTCGATGTTGGCGCCCAGCTTCGCGTAGACGCCGCCGGTGACGAACTTGCCTGTGATGACGCCGATGGATCCGGTGAGCGTGCCGGGCTGCGCGACGATGTAGGGGGCCGCCATGGCGATCCAGTAGCCACCCGACGCCGCCAGGTCCGACATCGACACCACCAGCGGCCGGTCCTTCTTCTCGTCGCGTGTGATCACCAGCTCGCGCCAGATCGCATCGGACGCCGTGGCCGAGCCCCCGGGGCTGTCGATTCGCAGCACGATCGCCTTCACCGAGGGGTCGCCTCGGGCTTCGCGAATATATTTGTTGATGGTCTCGGAACCCATGACCGCGCCCGACAGCGGGTCATAGCCGCCTTTGCCCGAATTGATGACGCCGGTGGCATAGATCACGGCGATGCGCGGGCCGCGATTGAGCCCGAGCGATCTGAGCGAGACTTTGGCGTAGTCGTCTGACTCGAGGCGCGCCAGCTTGCCGCCAGGCAGCTTCGCCTTGTCGTCGATCTGGTCGGCGTACGCCAGGTCATCCACCAGGCCCACGCGCAGCGCTTCGTCGGGCGAGAACGGGCCTTCGTCGATGAGCGCGCGGACGTCGGCTTCTGATTTCTTGCGCCCGTCGGCGATGCCGCGCACGAGCTGTTCGTACAGATCGCGCGTCATCGACTCGGTCGCCTCGCGATGCGCCTTGGTGTAGCCCTTCTCGGTGAAGGCGTTGTAGGCGGTCTTGTAGTCGCCGATGTGGAGGATGTCGGCATAGAGGCCGATCTTGTCGAGGGTCCCGCGCAGGAACACCTCGTAGGTCGCCAGCCCGTTGACGTCGAGGGTGGCACCCGGCATCAGGAAGATCTTGTCGCAGGCGGTGGCCAGGTAGTACTCGCGCTCGCTGGCGTACTCGAGATACGCGATGGCCTGCTTGCCCGATTTGCGGAAGTCGAGGATCGCGTCGTGGACCTCCTGCACCTTCGCCCAGAGAGGCGCCTGCATGCCGGCCGGCACGATGAGCACGGCCTGCACGCGGGGGTCGGCCTTGGCCTTGCGCAGGTGATCGAGCACCGCACGCAACCCGGTCGGCCGGTTACCCTCGAACAGTTGCGCGACGCCCTCGCTGGGCACCTCGTGCAGGTCGTCGTCGAGGCGCAGCACCAGTGTGGAGTTGCGGGCGACCTTGGGCGCGCTGCCGACGGCGAAATACATGATCGCGACGCCCGTCACCGAGACGGCGATCGCCAGGACGAGAAAACCGAAGACGAGCCGCACACCACGCTTTGCCACAGCCGGGCACTCCCTTGAAGAACCGCAGACTTCCGAGTATAGACGGCCTTCGGCCTTCCGCCCTCGGCCTTCTGGGGGAAAGCACTCGACGGCCTGAGGGCGGGTTTGGTAGGATTGAAGGCTCTGCTGGTTGAGTTTTCCCCTTCGTGCGGAAGTGGCGGAATTGGCAGACGCGCTAGCCTCAGGAGCTAGTGGCCGAAAGGTCGTGGAGGTTCGAGTCCTCTCTTCCGCACCAGCCTTCGCTCACGCCTGCCGTTGCTCTGCGTGAGCTACGGCTGGCAGGCCAGGCGAAGGCTGTCTCGCCGAAGCAGCGAAGCTGCGAAGCCGGACCTCCCTCATCCTCAGCGCTTGGCGGTCAGCTCACGCGTCGGATGTGTAGATAGCGCGCGTGGATGATCTCGTAGAACCCGTAGGCGACCAAACCTGCTGCCGTCACGCCGAGCAGCCAACGGCCCAGCCCTGCCGGTTGTGCAGCGATGGTTCGGAGTGACGACGCCGTGGTGCCGACCTCCGACGGATCGCGGAGCCAACCGGCGACGACGACTGCCCATCCGAGCAGCGCAAAGACAACGGCGCGTGCCGCCACGCCGAACCGGCTGAGGCCGACCGCCCACTCGCC
>JAENWD010000421.1 GCA_016650245.1 Vicinamibacteria bacterium | reverse complement strand
GGCCTCAGGCCTCAGACCTCGACGGCCATATAATCCGCTCATGTCTGTTCGCGCATTCGCTGCCGTCGTGGCGCTTGTCACCTTGTCGTTCGTCCCCACTCGTGCAGGATCTCCGCTCGCAGATCCGCCGGCCGGCTTTGCCGCTCTCTTCAACGGCCACGACGTGACGGGCTGGTACGGCCTGCCCCAGATCGATCCGGCCAGGGTCGCGGCGATGCGCGCCGACGAGCGCGCGCAGAAACGGGCCGCAGACGACGTGGAGTTCCGCAAGCACTGGAGTGTGGAGAGCGGCGAGTTGGTGAACGACGGCAACGGTCCGTTTGCTACTACCGATCGCGACTACGGCGACATCGAGCTGCGGCTCGAGTACCGCACCGTTGCCAAGGCCGACAGCGGCGTCTATCTGCGCGGCACGCCGCAGGTGCAGATCTGGGACACGACCGAGGCCGGCGGCAAGTGGAAGAACGGCGCAGACAAAGGTTCGGGCGGCCTGTGGAACAATTCGCCAGGCGCGGCCGGCAAGGACCCGCTGACGCGCGCCGACAAGCCCTTTGGTGAATGGAACACTCTCCGCGTCGTCCAGGCCGGCGAACGCACCTGGGTGTGGCTCAACGGCGCGCTGACTGTGGACGGCGCACGGATGGAGAACTTCTGGGATCGCACGGCACCGCTGCCGAAGACGGGCCCGATTCAACTGCAGACACACGGCGGGGAGATCCGCTGGCGCAACGTGTTCCTGCGCGAACTGCCAGCGGCGGAGGTGACGACGCTCCTCTCCTCGCGCATTGAGGACGGTTTCACTTCGGTTTTCAATGGCAAAGACTGGACCGGGTGGGCTGGGCCGGTGGAGAACTACGACATCGTCGACGGCGCGATCGTGTGCAAGCCGAAGAGCGGCGGGACGATCTTCACAAAGCGGGCCTACGCCGACTTCGTGGTGCGTTTCGAGTTCAAACTGCCGCCAGCCGGCAACAACGGCCTGGCGATTCGCTATCCGGGCGAGGGCGACACGGCGTATGTGGGGATGACCGAGCTGCAAGTGCTCGACACAGAGGCGCCGGTGTACGCGAAGCTGGACCCGCGGCAGGCGCACGGGTCGGCCTACGGCATGGCGGCCGCCCGTCGGGGCTACCTGCGCCCGGTCGGCGAATGGAACTTCCAGGAGGTGACGGTCAGAGGGTCGACGATCGTCGTCGAGCTCAACGGCACGCGAGTCCTCGACGCCGACCTGAGCGCGGTCACCGAGTTCCTCGACGGCAAGGCGCACCCTGGCAAGGATCGCAAAGAGGGCCACTTCGGCTTTGCCGGCCACAACGACCCGGTGGCGTTCAGGAACGTCCGCATCAAGCCGATCTGATCAGGTGCCTGGCACCTGCGTGTCGAGGGCAGGCCGATTGGGCGCATTGCCCAGCGCCCAGGCTACGGCCAGCACGGTACGGGTGATCTTCTGCAGCTTCACGAAGTCGATGCGGTCGACTTCGTCTGACGGCCGGTGGTAGTCCTCGTGCAGGCCGCTGAAGAAGAAGGCGACCGGAACGCCCTTCTGCGCGTACTCGTAGTGGTCACTCCGCTCGTAGATGCGTTCGGGATCGCCGGGGTCGTCGTACTTCGGGTTCAGCGTGAGGTTCAGGTACGCGCGGTTCACGCTGGCCACCGTGTCGGCCAGCGCACCGCTCAACCGGCTGGCACCCACCAGATACACCTCGTCTGGTCCCGTCAGCCCGTTGTTGGCAGCGGTGTCGTCGCCTGCCCGGCGCGACCGGCCGATCATGTCGAGGTTCAACTGCGCGACGAGGCGCTCGATCGGCACCGGCGGAAACGCGGTCAGGTAGCGCGCGCCCCAGCCGCCGCCCTCTTCGCCTGTGTGCCAGACGAACAACAGCGATCGCTTCGGCCTCGGGCCTCGCATCGCCGCGGCCGCGATCTCCACCAGCGCCACCACGCCCGACCCGTCATCGTCGGCGCCGTTGTTGATCACGTCTGCATCGCCTGCCGATGTCGCAACGGGCTGATCGCGGCGTTCGCGCGCCGAAGCCCCGCCTGGGGCGGGGCGAAGGCGGCCGATATGATCCAGATGCGCGCCAAGCGCGATGAACTCCGACCGCAGCACCGGGTCGGTGCCCTCGACGCTGGCCACGACGTTGAACGTGTCCTCGCGCGACACCCTGGCGCCCACGGCAAGCGCGACCCGTTTGGTGGCGCTGAGCGGGTACGACTCACCCGCGTCTTTGGCCGCCGCACGTTCGTGCAGGCGAGCGCCGCTTTCACGTTCGCCGCGGAGCAGCGCCGCCAGCAGGCGCGGACCCGCAGTGACCACGGGGACCTGTTCTTCGTCAGGCGTCAGTCGATCGACCACCAACGCGCCACGCGAGGTCTGCTGTTCGCGCGTGTGCTCCCAGCCCGACAGGTCGTCGGACCCGGCGACGCGAATCACGCCACGCGCGCCCAGGGCGCGAGCGTTCTCCTCGGGCCCCCACCAGTCAGTGCCCTTCCTCAGGGTCCGCAGATCGCTGACGCTGACGCCGGGCGGCGGACCAGGAAGCACGAGCAGGATCCTGTCTTTCACGTCGACGCCCGCAAACGGGTCGATGTCCTTCGAGGTAATCCGGTAACCGTGGCCGACGTAGACGACGCGGCCCGTGGCCGAGCCGCCGCCACTGGCCAACAGGTCGTCGCCAAAGGTGAAGGTCTGCCCCGCCACGTCGACTGTGGTCGTCGCCGGGTCCACCGAGGTACGCCGCATTGTCACGCGCTGTAGAAACGAGCCGTCGTCGCCGCGAGGCGTCAGTCCAAGGCCGGTCAGCTCCGAGGCGAGATACTGCGCTGCCGCTCGAAACCCCGGTGACAGCGACTCCCGTCCCTCGAGCGCGTCCGAGGCGATGAACCGCAGTCGGCGCTCGAGACCGCCAGTCGATATGGCGTCGGTGGGTGCGCCACCCGGCCGGCCCACCGCCCCGAGTGTGGTGAGGCAGCCGGCGACGAGCAGCACGGGAACGAGCAACCGCAACGGCCGTGACATGCAATGCAATGATGGCATGCGCGCGTGCTGGATTCCCAATCGGCAATCTGCAATTATCTGCAATCTGCAATTCCTTGACCTTCGTCGAATCGCGTGAAAGACTGATCGCCAGCAGGCGCGCCCGCGCAGCATCTTCATCGACCCGCCGTTTCTTCGCCCCCAGCACACGCGGCCGGGTGCGTTCCGACGTCACAAGTCTTCAGGGCGCCTGCCGATTCGACTCATGTCGCGCCCGCTACGCTTCACGTTGATCGTGTTGGCCGGACTTGGCCTCCTCGTCCTGGCGACGTCGTTCTTCGTCAGCCGGACGATCGAGGAGTGGGTCGACCGCGATTTGTCCACACGGTCGCAACTGGCGCTGCGGGGCGCCAGGCCAGCTCTGGTTACCAGCTGGATTACCGGCTCGGCGGATCGGCTCGGGGCCCTGCTCACCGACCTCACGCGCGACGAACGCGTCGTTGCCGCGGCGGCCTGCACACGTGACGGCAACCGCGTGGCGGCGACCAGCGAGTGGCCCGCGCAGGTGACGTGCGCGGCGATCGCCCCTCGCGTGCGTCCCGCGGCCGACGCGCCGGGACCGCAATGGGCGGGCTGGAATGACAGTGTGTCGGTGGGGGCTCACGACCTCTACCTGAGCGCTCTGCCGGTGTCCGAGCGCGGCGAGCCCGTTGGTTTCTTGATGCTGCTGCACGACCGCGGCTTTGCCGAGCCTCGTGAGGCGCAGTTGCAGCGCCTGCTGGTCGGCACCTTCGCCGTGCTGGCCTGCGCGGCCTCGCTGCTCACGATCATCCTGACGCGCGTGTCGTGGCGCGGCTGGACCAACGAGATTCGCCGGGTGTTGCGCGGCGGGATGCACAAGCCCGAGTTCCAGCCGCTGCTGAAGGACGTGCGCGAGCTCGTGGATCGGCTCAGTCTCGAGCGCGAGCTCGACGGCACGGCCGGCACGTGGACGCCCCAGCGGCTGAAGGACTCGCTCAAGCGGTACCTGCTGGGCGAGCGCGTCGTCGTGCTCGCCAACCGCGAGCCGTACATCCACGACTTCGACCGCGACGGCCAGATCGTGGTGCACCACCCGGCCTCGGGCCTGGTCACCGCGCTCGAACCGGTGATGCGCGCCTGCTCGGGTGTGTGGATCGCGCACGGCAGCGGCACCGCCGATCGCGAGACAGTGGACAGCCACGACCATGTGCACGTGCCCCCGGGCGAGGACGCCTACCTGCTCCGCCGCGTGTGGTTGACCGAAGAGGAGGAGCGCGGGTATTACTACGGCTTCGCCAACGAGGGGTTGTGGCCACTGTGCCACGTCGCGCACACGCGCCCGACCTTCCGCTCGGAGGACTGGGCGCACTACCAGGCGGTGAACCGCAAGTTCGCCGAGGCGGCCCTGAAGGAAGTCGACGCCGACGATCCGATCATCCTCGTGCAGGACTACCACTTCGCGTTGGCCCCGCGGATGATCCGCGAGAGGCTGCCCAAAGCCACCATCATCACGTTCTGGCACGTCCCGTGGCCCAACTTCGAGCGTCTGGGCATCTGCCCGTGGTCCGAGGAACTGCTGGACGGGTTGCTGGGCAGCAGCATCCTGGGATTCCACACGCAGTTCCACTGCAACAACTTCTTCGACTCTGTCGACCGCTATCTCGAAGCTCGCATCGACCGCGAGTTCGACGCCGTCGTATATGGAGGTATGCGCACACTGGTGCGGCCGTACCCCATCTCGATCGACTGGCCCAACCGGTGGGCACAGGGCACGGCCACGGCCGAGGAATGCCGCAAGTCCGTGATCGCGGAGCTCAGACTGCGCGACGACGCGAGGATTGGCGTTGGGGTCGATCGGCTGGACTACACCAAGGGCATCGAAGAGCGCCTGCTGGCGGTGGAGCGCCTGCTCGAAGTCTGTCCAGAGCATCGCGGCGTGTTCACGTTCGTTCAGGCGGCGGCGCCGAGCCGCTCGACGATTCCGGAGTACCAGGCGATTGCCGATCGCGTGGAGGCCATCACCGACCGCGTCAACAAGCGCTTCGGCGACGGCGCGTACCGGCCCATCATCCTCCGGCGCCGGCACCACGAGCCCCCCGAGGTGTTCCGCCTCTTCAAGGCGGCGGACCTGTGTTACGTCAGCAGCCTGCACGACGGCATGAATCTGGTGGCCAAGGAATTCGTCGCCGCGCGCGATGACGAGCGCGGCGTCCTGGTGCTCAGCTCGTTTACCGGCGCGTCGCGCGAGCTGGCCGAGTCGCTCATCGTGAATCCGTACGACCTCGACGAGGCGGCAGAAGCGATGGCCGCCGCGCTGGTGATGCCGGTGGCCGAGCAGCGCGTGCGCATGCACGCCATGCGGGCCTTCGTCGCCGAGTTCAACATCTATCGCTGGGCCGGCCGCATGTTGCGCGACGCCGAGCGGCTGCGCCGGCGCGAGCGGCTGTCGGGCCGATTCGAAGGCTCGCCGAACGACCTTCCGGGGCTCGAGGCCTGAGCCGGCATGCGTCATCTGTTCAGCCCGACCAGCGACGGGGCGCTTGCCGGCCTGATGCAACAGCAACCGCTGCTCGGCTTCGATTTCGACGGGACACTGGCGGCGCTGGTGGAGCGCCCCGCGATGGCGCGACTCGAACCGGCCACCGCCGCCAAGCTGGCGCGACTGGCCGCGGCCGTGCCCGTCGTCGTGATCTCGGGACGCGCGGTGGGAGATCTGGTGCCGCGTCTCGAGGGGATTCCGCTGGCCGGCATCTCGGGCAATCATGGTCTGGAGCCCTGGGGGGCGACACCCGAGATCGAGCACCTGGTGCAGGGCTGGGCCGACGCACTGTCGCAGCGTTTCGGACACGTGCCCGGTCTCGAAATCGAGAACAAGCGCTGGTCCCTCACGGTGGATTATCGCCACGTGCCGGATCTGTTGAGTACCGAGAAGGCATTGGCGGGCTTCGCAAAGACCCTTCCGCGGGCTCGTGTCCTTGGAGGGCGACACGCCGACCTCAACCTCGCGCCCGCCGGAGAGCACCACAAAGGCACGGCGCTGGCGCGGCACGTCATGGCTCTGGGCCGTGGCACCGCCTTGTACGTCGGCGACGATCGCACCGACGAAGACGCGTTCGCGCAGCCCATTGCCGGCCTGGTCAGCGTGCGCGTCGGCCAGAAGGCCGGCAGCCACGCACAGTTCTTCCTGCAGGAACAACCCGAGGTCGACCGCCTGCTCGATACGCTGCTGGCGCTGGCCACTCCCGACTCCCGATGACGACCCCCGCGGCGCCGACCTCGTCGAGGACCGCGACCCTGTTCACGGCGGCCGGCGTGTGGTGGCATCGGCTCTCGCCGCTGGTCGGACTGGCCCTGTTTGCTGTGGCAATCCTCGTGCTGGGCGGCGAGCTGCGCAAGATGCCGCCTCGCGAGCTGGCCGCGACGATGCGCGCGATGCCGGCCACGGCGCTGGCATTGGCCGCGCTGCTGACGTTTCTCAACTATCTGATTCTCACCGGCTACGACCAGCTCGCGTTTGTGTACATCCGCCGGCCGATTGCGCGCTGGCAGATCGCGATGGCGTCGTTTGTCGGCTACGCCATCGCCAACAACGTGGGCTTTGCGCTGCTATCGGGCACCTCGGCGCGGTATCGCTTCTACTCGCGCTGGGGCCTGAGCGGCGAGGACATCTCGCGCGTCGTCCTGTTCTACTCGAGCACGTACTGGCTGGGCCTCAACGTGGTCGGCGGATGGGCGCTGGCGGGCGGCGAGATCCAGGGCATCGATTCGTACGTGCCCGCCTCGCTGACGCGGCTGACGGGATGGTTGTTCCTCCTCAGCGCGCTCGCGTACCCGCTGCTCGTGCTGATCCGCAAGACGCCCATTTGCGTCGGAGGTGTGCGGATCGAGCTGCCGTCGATGGGCCTGGTGGGATCGCAGTTCCTGCTGTCGATGCTGGACTGGGTGCTCGCCTCGGCCGTGCTGTACGTGCTGGTGCCCGCCCCGCGACCGGACTTCCTGTACTTCCTCGGCGCGTTCCTGGCTGCGCAGCTGGTGGCGCTCATCAGCCACGTGCCTGGCGGCCTTGGTGTGTTCGAGTCGCTGATGGTGCTGCTGCTGGGCCTGCCGGCGGTGAAGATGTTGCCGGCCCTGGCGCTGTTCCGCGTGATCTACTACCTGGTACCGCTGGCCGCGGCGCTGCTGGTGTTGATCGTCGACGAGATCTCGCAGCGGCGCCACCAGGTGGTGCAGTGGGGCAACGCCTTCGGCACGCTGACGGCGTCGGTGGCGCCCAAGCTGCTGGCGATCTTCACCATGCTGGCCGGCGGCGTGCTGCTGGCGTCTGGCGCCTCGCCCTCCGATGGCCGGCGACTGGCATGGCTGGCCCACGCGCTGCCACTGCCCGTGATCGAAGTGTCGCACTTCGGCGCCAGCCTCGTCGGCGCGCTGCTGCTGATGGCCGCGTGGGGCCTGGCGCGGCGCGTCGCGGACGCGCATCGCCTGGCGGTGGCTGCACTTGGTACCGGCATCGTGCTGTCCCTGCTCAAGGGCCTCGACTACGAGACCGCCGTCGTGCTGGCGGCGCTGCTGCTGGCGTTGATGGTGAGCCGCGGGGAGTTCACCCGTCGCGCCGCGATGCTCGATGTGCCGTTCTCGCCGTCGTGGGTCACCAGCACACTGGCCATCATCGGCGCCGCCATCGGCCTTGGCCTCTTCGCGTTCCGGCATCTCGACTACCGGTACGAGCTGTGGTGGTGGGTGGACCTCTACGGCGACATGTCGCGCTTTCTTCGGGCCAGCGCCGGTGTGGTGCTGGCATTCACCGTCCTGGGCATCGCTCGGCTGACGCGGCGGCCGCGGCCGGCAATGCTGATCCCCGCCGAGCCCGAACGCGCCGAGGCCGCCGCGCTGGCCGGCGCCTCGTCGACACCCGGCGGTTCGCTCGTGCTGTTGGGCGATCAGGGGCTGCTGTGGAACCCGGCGCGCACCGCCTGCCTGATGTACGGCGTGCGTGGCCACACGTGGGTCGCGTTGGGTGAGCCCATTGGCCCGACAAGCGAAGCCGAAGCGCTGGTGGGCCTGTTCCTCGAACGCTGCGACGACTACAGCGGCCTGCCCGTCGTCTACCAGGCGTCGAAGGACTGGCTGCACGTGTTCACCGACTACGGCCTCACGTTTGTGACGTTAGGGGAGGACGCGCGCGTCTTCCTTCCGCATTTTGCGATCGAAGGCAGCGGCCACCGTGCGATGCGTACGACCGTTGCGCACCTCGACCGGCTGGGTGTGCAGATGCGGGTGGAGATGCCGCCCGACGTCGCGCCGCTGCTGCCGTCGCTTGCCGGCGTGTCCGACGCGTGGCTGGCCGATCGCGACGGGGTCGAGCAGGGCTTTGCCGTGAGCCGCTTCGACCCGCGCTACATCTCGTCGTGCCCCGTCGTCATCGCCACCCGCGCGGGCGCGGTCGAGGCCTTCGCGACGCTCTGGTCGCTGCCAGGCCGCCACACGCTGGCGGTGGACATCGTCCGTCACCGCCCCGGCGCGCCGCGCGGCGTCGCCGAAGGGATGATCGCGTGGCTGCTGGTGTGGGCGCGCCAGCATGGCTACACCTGGTGCGATCTGGGGATGGCCCCGCCGGCACGCAGCGAGCGTCCCGAGCTGGTGCCGTTCTGGCGTCGCCTGCTCACGACCGCGCCGACCTGCGGCGACGGCCCCGCGACGATGCGGACGCTGCGCGAGGACAAGCAGAAGTTCGACCCGGTGTGGGAGCCGCGCTACCTGGTGTATCCAGGCGGCGCGCCGCTGGGCAGCGTCCTGGCGGACGTGACGGCGTTGATCGAAGAAAGACGGGTGGCTGGCCATGATACTGTATTGAATACAGGATAATGACATGCCCGTACGCCTCAACATCACGATTGACGAAGACGTCCACGAACGCCTCAAACGCGATCTGCCTCCCAAGGGCATGAGCCGCTTCATCAACGACGTACTGCGAGCCCGATTACGGCCTTCTGCGGAGGCGCTCGACGACGCGTACAAGGCTGCGGCCAAAGAACACTGGCGGAAGGGCGAGTCAGGCGATTGGGCTGGCACGGAGGTAGACGAGTGGCCCGAGTGAAGCGGCCACCCAGGCGCGGCGACGTGTACTGGGTGAACCTCGATCCGGTTGTCGGAACGGAAATCAAGAAGACGCGGCCTGCGGTCGTCGTGTCCAACGACTCGTGCAACCGATTCAGCACACGGGTCGTCGTGTTGCCCATTACCAGCAACGTCCATTCCCTCTATCCGGGCGAGGCGCTCGTCGACGTGAAGGGCAAACCTGGACGAGCGCTCGGAGACCAAATCCGATCGGTCGATAAGGCCGGGCTCAAGAGCCGAGCGGCAACGCTGACCGCCGACGAGATGGCCCGCATCGACGAGGCGCTCGCGATCACGCTCGCCCTTTCGATCTGAGTCCACCATCGCTACACCTCCGTGACGTCCATCTCGCCATCCCAGCGCCGCGCGCCGACCGTGGGGATGTCGAAGAGGTCCAGCATGCGTGTGACCGTGTGGTCGACGATCTCCTCCACGGTTCGCGGTTTGATGTAGAAGGCCGGCAGCGGCGGCGCGATGATGGCGCCCATGCGCGTGAGCGTGAGCATGTGCTGCAGGTGGATCTCGTGCAGCGGCGACTCGCGCACACCGAGCACCAGGCGCCGGCGCTCCTTCAGCACGACGTCTGCGGCGCGCGGGATGAGGCTTTCGCCCGTGCACGTCGCGATTTGGCTCAGGGTCTTCATGCTGCAGGGCAGGACCACCATGCCCAGCGTGAGGAACGACCCGCTCGAAATGGCAGCACCCTGGTCCGTCGAGGGGTAGACCACGGTGGCCAGTCGCTGAACCTGATCGACGGTGTAGTTGGTCTCGTGGACCAGCGTGCGCGCGCCCCAGCGGCTGAGCACCAGGTGCGACTCGATGCCGGAGTCCAGCAGGCGTTCGAGCAGACGAATGCCGTAGATGGACCCGCTGGCGCCGGTGAGCCCGACGATGAGACGACGTGGCGGAGTCATGGGGTCGTCCCTGGCGCAGTGCGCCTGAAGCGGATGCCGCTGGTGATGACGGCCGCCGGCTCGCGCGACGTGTCCACGGCGTCGGCCAGCACGGCGACAACGGCGAGCGGGAAGACTGCCACGCCACGCGCGGTTGGATGCGGCGTGTCGGGGCCGGTCACGGTGGCCTTCACGTAGTAGGTGCCCTCGGGGTCCACAAACAGCAGCGCGATCCTGCCCTGTTGTCTCAGGTGGCGCGCGGTGGTGCTCTCGCCGTACACCGCCGCGCGCATCGACCGCGTATCGTCTGCCGCAAGCTCCGTATAGCTGAGCATCGCGGGGTGCGGCAGGCCGTCGGGATCGATGGTGCACACGGGCACTGCCATGCCCTCAAGATGTGCCGGGTGCGTGGTGCCGGGTGCCGAGTGGACACCGAGGCGCTCCATCAGCAGCGGCGGCAGCATGTCTCCAGTCACAGTAGCCACGGATCCAATCCTATAATGAGCGGCATGTTGTTAGGTTCGGAACGTCTCCTGCAGTCGCCGAGGCTAAGAGGGCTCCGTGTGGGCGTGCTGGCCAATCCCGCGTCGGTGGATCACCATTTTCAGCACATCACCGAACGCCTGAGCGTCTCGACCGATTACACGCTGACGGCCATTTTCGGGCCGCAGCACGGCTACCGGTCGGACCTGCAGGACAACATGATCGAGACGCCGCACGACGAGGACCCGCGGCGCAACGTCCCGATCTTCTCGCTCTACAGTGAGACGCGTGAACCCACGGCCGAGATGCTGAGCCTCATCGACGTGCTGGTCATCGACCTGCAGGACGTGGGCGCGCGCATCTATACCTTTGTCTACACGATGGCCCACTGCCTGCGCGCGATGGCGCGTGCGGGCAAGCCCGTGATCGTGACCGACCGGCCCAACCCCATCGGCGGACTGCGCGTGGAGGGCCCGACGCTCGAGCCGGGCTTCGAGAGCTTCGTCGGGCAGTTCCGGATGCCGATGCGGCACGGGATGACGATCGCGGAGCTGGCGCTCTATTTCAACCAGTGGATCGGCGCCGAACTCGAGGTGGTGCCGATGGAGGGCTGGTCGCGCGCGATGTACTGGGAAGACACCGACGTGCCGTGGGTGCTTCCGTCGCCCAACATGCCGACGCTCGACAGCGCCATCGTCTATCCCGGCACGGTGCTGGTCGAAGGCACGATGCTGTCGGAGGGACGTGGGACGACGCGGCCGTTCGAGCTGATTGGAGCCCCGTGGGCGGACGGGGAGCTGTTTGCGGGACGGATGAACCGCGTGGGACTGGCGGGCGTGCACTTCCGCGGAGTGAGTTTCGAGCCGACGTTCCAGAAGCACGCGAAGACGACGTGCGGCGGGTGCCAGATCCACGTGCGGGACCGGCACGCGTTCAAGCCGGTGACGGCGGGCGTGTCGTTGATCCGCGAGTTCTACGGGACGGCGCCGGACCTGTTCGCGTGGCGGGAGCCGCCGTACGAGTACGAGCAGGTGAAGATGCCGATCGACATCCTGGCCGGCAGCCCGGCGCTACGCGGGCAGGTCGAGGCGCAGGCGTCGATCGAGGAGATCGAGGCGACGTGGGAAGCGGGCGAGAAAGAGTTCAAGGCGCAGCGCCAGCCGCACCTGCTGTACCGCTAGGTCCCGCTGGACCTGCGCGAGGTGCGGACCTCTGCCGGCCGTCCGTAGGTGAACGAGAACCAAGGAGGGCCGTCCAGGGCGAAGTCACGCGTGGCGAGTACGTAGGGTACGGGAAGGTTCGTGAGCAGGACCAGGGGGGCCGCCGCGCCCAGCACCTCGATGCCGGCGGCTGTCTCGACCAGAGTCGGCTGGACACGCGCGTACTCAGGCCGCGGGTCGAAGTCGATCCGCAAGCGAGGCCGGCGCTTGAGCGGCCGGATCAAGCGAACGACCTCGATGGGCGCGTGCACCGTGAGCCCCTGAGGAATCCGCGGCGCGAAATCCACGATCTCCCAGGCCGCGTCGCCAGTATCGAACGAGGTCACCAGAACGTTGGTGTTGCGCACGTATTGCTGCGTGCCTCGCATCTCTCCGGTACTTCCGAGACATCGAAACGTCCCACCGTGCTCGCGGTCGAGAATGCGACCGAAGACCGACGGCGAATCAAAGTGCGGCAGGCAGAGCCACTCGATTGCGCTTGATGGGCTACGAGGGCAAGAACACGGCCGTTGCCGATGGCGCCGTGATCGAGCGCAGGCGGTCGGTTGCTCCGTGTGGGGGCGGTTTCCACTACCGGCCCCCCGCGCCGTCCAGGAACTCGCCCGCGAGGCTCGCGGCCGTCGGCGTTGTCATCATGATCAGAATTGCAGTTGGTAGACTTTGGCAGACGCGTGTGCCTAGGCGTTCGGCACGATGCTCCTGGGCACGTCGCCGTCGCGTCCCACGTCGTCCAGCTATTTCAACTCCTTACGAAACGCCAGGCGCACCGGCTCGGTGGGGATGGCCTTGAACGCAATCCCGTGGACCGCCTGGCGCCGCTCGATCGCCAGGCGCTTCACTTGTCGCTGAGAGAGCCCGATCTTGCGACCGAGCCCGCCAACACCAGTGGCCACGTCCACGAGGGAGAAGAAGTCGCCAAACATCACCGATGTCACGTTGAGCCCGATCGTCGCGATGTTGTAGACCATTTTCAGCTTCTCGCCGGTGGTCGTGGACTCCTTCCCGAGCTTGGCCTTTTCGACCCCGCCATACGTCTCCGCGATATTGATGTAGTTGTTCATGTAGCGCCGCGCTCCGGGCCCCGAGGGCGGGACCACGAGCACGAAGCTCAGCGGCTCGATGAACATCTTGCGTCGTTTGATTCTTTTATCGTCCAGTTCGAGGTACAGAATGCCGTCTTTTGTCTCGAGATGCTTGATCGCGGTTGCCTGGACGGTGAATCCTTGAAATCTCACCTTGCGCAGCCCATCCGCTGCGCCCAAGCGTCCGAGCCGATCCTCGCCGGCCGTCTGGGCCGCCAGCTGAGCGGTCCGCTTCTTGGGGTTCACGGTTGAGATTTCAGCAAACCGCAGCGTGCCTTTCTCGAACTCGAATTTCCCGTACGTTCGCGCCTGCTTCGCCCGGTTCTTGGGTTCGACGGACTTGTAGAAGACGGCTCCGTAGAAGGACACGGGAAGCGTCAGCGAGCGCTGGGCGTCGAAGCTGGCCCGCACGCAGCGGAAGTCGTTCATCTGTGAGCAGGTGAACGCCTGGAGGAGGTTCCCCTCGGGGGCGAGGGGAAGCAGGTACGAGGCGGACTGGATCTTCTCGCTGGCGAGCTGCAACCGGTACGCGGCGTAGATCCGGCCGACCGGTTCTCCGTCGATCAGGCTGCGTCCCATCAGATCGAGCAAGAGCTGTCGAGCTGCGCCGACCAGTTCCTCGTACTGGGCTTTCTCCGTGTCCAGCCCGTCCACGATGAGTTGCGTCTGTCGCCGGCTTTCGTCGATCGTGTCGACGAGGACGACCTGCTGCCAGTGCGTTCGTGCGCGATCGACCTGCCCCTGAGCCTCCAGGAGGGTCGCCAGCCGACGTTTGGTCTCGGTAAACTCCGGGATGGCTTCGTCCGCCTTCTGGTAGTCCGCGATCGCCTGATCGTATCGCCGTGCCTCCACCTGTTTCCCGGCGCTCGTGTAGAGGGTCCGGACCAGCGCCCCTTTCGGATCCGGCAGCGCGGACAGGCTTTGCAACACGCCCAGTCGCGCCTGGACGTCGTCGCTGTCCGCGGCCCTCGGCGCAGCCTGACTGTATTCAGTCAGCAGACGGGTCGCCTCGCCGAGTTGGCCCTCCGACTCGGCGCACTTGGCGAGGTTGAACAGCATTGCCGGGTTCTTGAGCAGCCCACTCTGCAACTGCCTCATCTGCGTGCAGAGTCCCAGCGCCGGCGCAGACGGCAAGGAGGGATCCTCATCCTCGGGCTGGGCATCTCTGTCACTGTCCTCAAGGATCGCATCGTTGAGCCGCGCGACCTGCTGCCTGGCGCCTGGCGCCACGACGCTCAGCCGGTCCCCGGTGCCCAGGGCTGTGTACAGCTCCGCCAACTGACGCCGCGGCTCCTTGTCTCGCAGCGCCCCGACACATTGATCGAGCAGCGTCAGGGCCTCGTCGCGCTTGTCCTGCTGGTATCTGGTCAGCGCCAGGTTGCAGCCGATCGCGAGATTGCCTGGGTGCAAAGCGCCGGCGCTCTCCAGGAGTTGCGCCGCCTTCGCGAAATTCTCCACCGCGTACGCCTGCGCCGCGCCGGCCATCAGCGCCTTGACCTGCTGCTCCGCGGCTACGGCGATGCGCTCCAGTCCCTTTTCGGCGTCCGTGGTGAACACCACGTGCTCCGAAGCCAGATACTGTTGTCTGGCCTCGACCAGACGGCTCTGCTTTTCCGCGTTCCGGCCCAGGTTGGTCAGGCGCTTGGCCTCCGACTCTCTTGCCTTCCTCTGCTGCTTGTCAGCCGCAAGAGTTGACGGATGGACGGCAATCAACAACACGAACAGAACCGTAACTCGGAAAGACAGACACCGAAAATGGTGACGCATGGTCAACATGGTGGACCCTGCCGGCAGGGATAGCGATCAAATTCGGGGACGCCGATCGCGGTACTCTTCGATCTCGGCTGGAATCTGTGGCCTGGGTCTCATGCGTGTCGAGATTGGTTCCGATTTGTTACCCGCCAACAAACGTTGCATGACCGTCGGATCGATGGCTTAGAGCAGCACGAATCGCCCGTCAAACGCCGGGCTGGGTTCATCAGGTCTGTAGCCCACGGCTTTGGACACAGTGACATCGACCCTGGCGTGGGAGGTGAATGCATGGCTTCACCCAGGGTCTGGTCCGCGCAACCGGTACACGCCGCGGGCAGGCGTGGTCGCGTAGCCTTCGGCCACCAGCGCGCGGTTGCCGAGTCCGGCGTCTGGCCTCGACAAACCCGTCACGCGCGCCAGCTCGCCAGGAATGGTCATTCCGCCCCCGGCCAGGAAGCAGCGGGCGATCTCTCGCAGGGCGTGGTCTCGACCGATACGCCGGCGCAGCGCGTCTGGAAAGCGCCCGACGCCAAGGGTCCAGATGTAGGTGAACTTCGGCACGTAGACGACCTCGCTCGGCACGACGATCATCGCGGCCTGGAGTTCGTCCACGGCCCGGATGAACGCTTTGCGATCCTTCACGCCGGATTCCTCGCGCAGGTCTGACGTCGCCATCTCCCATTCCTTGCGGAGCACAGCCAGGACGGCGCGCGCGTCCTTGCTGAGACGCTGCGTCTCCTCCGATCGACGCACGCCCCATATCGCGTGAAAGTACAGGATCATCCGCGGCGCGAGGAACATCGTCTTGCCACGCGCAAGCTTGGCGTAGTAGACCTTGCCGCGCCGCACGATCTCGTCCTTCAACAGCCACGTGGATGAGGCCTCCAGGTCCTTCTGGACATTGCGCGGCATCACGGCGTCGCGGCGCCCGCAGACCGCCACGTAGAGCGAGGGCCCGGGTCTGCGGGAATCCGTGAGGCAGGCCGCAAAGCCGACCTGCTCGATGAAGCGCTCCGCATCGAGGGCGGTCTCGACCTGCCGCATCCCTTCGCGGCGCCAGCGCTCGTCGCGGAAGTCTTCGATCGCGTCAGGAATCCGTGGCTTCATACGTGCGGGCATGGCAATACTAGCGGACGAAGCGCTTCGAGGGCCGGTGCCATATCATCATCCGCAATGGTCCACTCACGCCGCCTTCCTGCCCTCGCGCTCCTCGCACTGGCGTCGACCGCCCTCGCCCCTGTGCCTCCCAAGGCTGCGGAGTACCTCTACCTGTGGACCGCCTCCGCGGATGAGACACAGCCGGACTTCCTCGCGGTCCTCGACGTCACCGACGACGCCCCGCGGTACGGCCGCCTGGTGACGACGCTGGCCGTGCCAGGGCGCGCCAACGGCCCACACCACACCGAGCACGAGATGCCGGCGGACCGCCAGTTGTTTGCCAACGGCTTTCGGTCCGGGCAAAGCGTCGTCTTCGATCTGGCGGACCCCACCCGGCCGCGCATCGCCAGCCAGTTTGGCGACCTCGAGGGGTACTCGCACCCGCACTCGTTCCTCCGGTTGCCAAATGGGAACGTCCTGGCCACTTTCCAGATGCGCCACGAGGCCGCCGCAATGACACCCGGAGGGATCGTGGAACTCACGCCAGCCGGTCGTGTCATCCGCTCGAGTTCGGCAAACGCTCCGGGCACTGACCCGGATCTTCGGGTCTACAGTGCCGGCATCGTCGCTGCCCTGGACCGGATCGTGACGACCACGACTTCCATGGACAAGGATGTCCCCTCGTCGCGCAATCTTCAGGTCTGGCGCCTTTCCGACCTCGCGTTGCTTCACACCTTCCCGCTGCCCGATGGTCCGGCCGGAAACGAGGGGTTGCGCACGGCCGAACCACGGCTGATGGCCGACGGCAAGACGGTGCTCGTCTCGACGTTCAGCTGCGGGCTGTACCTGATGGAGGGCATTGCCAGTGGTGCGCCCTCCGCGCGGATGGTGGCATCGTTCCCCCAGAAAGCCGGGACCAGCTGTGCGATTCCCGTGATCGCGGGCCACTACTACCTCGTCACGGTGCCCGCCTGGAATGCCGTGGTGAGCCTGGACATCAGCAACCCCGCCGCACCGCGCGAGGTCAGCCGCGTCACGCTTGGGACGGGTGACGTCCCGCACTGGATCGCGATCGCGCCGGACCAGCGCCGCGTGGTGATCACCGGGTACGAAGCGTTACAGCATCGAGTGATGATCGCGCGCTTCGATTCGACGACAGGTCAGCTCGCGCTGGACGATCGGTTCCGTGAGGACGGCGCCACCGAGCCAGGCTTCCGCATGGACAACAAGACGTGGCCGCACGGCGGGAACGCCAAGGGCATTCCCCACGGCGCTGTGTTCAGCCGGCCATAGCGCGGCCTCCTCCTGCGGTCACACGTTCGTGCTACGCATATAATCCACAGACATTGGCCCTCCTCCCAGGCATGCCAGGCCAAACGATCGGGCCGTACGCCATCCTCGCGAAGCTGGGTGCAGGCGGAATGGGCGAAGTGTATCGCGCGCGCGATACGACGCTCGATCGTGACGTCGCGCTGAAGATCCTGCCGGACTCGTTCGCGAACGATCCGGATCGTCTGATGCGCTTCGAGCGCGAAGCGAAGACGCTCGCCTCGCTCAACCATCCCAACATCGCCGCGATCTACGGAATCGAAGCCCGCGCCCTGGTGATGGAACTCGTCGAGGGCGAAGATCTGTCGGAGCGCATAGCGCGCGGGCCGATTCCAGTCGACGAAGCGCTCCCGATTGCGACACAGATCGCCGAAGCGCTCGAAGCCGCGCACGAGCAGGGCATCGTTCATCGCGATCTCAAGCCCGCCAACATCAAGGTGCGCACCGACGGCGCCGTCAAGGTCCTCGACTTCGGCCTGGCGAAGGCTTTTGCTCAGGACTCGAGCCCCCAGACTCGAGACTCGGGACCGACGGCCGCCGCGGCGGCAATCACGTCGCCGGCCATGACGGCAGCCGGATTGATTCTCGGCACCGCCGCCTACATGTCGCCAGAGCAGGCGAAGGGCAAGCCGGTCGACAAGCGCGCCGACATCTGGGCCTTCGGCTGCGTGCTCTACGAGATGCTCAGCGGCCAGCGCGCGTTTCGGGGCGATGACGTGTCGGATCTGCTCGTTGCGGTCTTGAGCAAAGACGTCGATCTCGGGGCGTTACCGCCAGGCACGCCTCGGTCCGTCGTGCGGCTCGTTCACACCTGTCTCGAACGCGATCCGAAGAACCGGCTGCGCGACATCGGCGACGCGCGGCTCGAGCTCACGAGAGCGCGGGCCGGTGGTGCCGACGTCGGGACAGACGTAGTGTTCACGGACCCGCTGCAACATCCGCGCCGATGGAAGCGCGTCTCGATCGGCTTGGCGGCACTGTCCGCGCTACTGGCGGTCGCGTTGTGTCTGCGCCTGATGTTCTCGCCGATGACCGGGGTCGTGGAGTCCCCCGTGCTGCGGTTCGGGCTCGTCGATAACCCGAATGTGCGCGTGAGCACCGCGCTGACGCAACCGTTCGCGGTTGCGCCCGATGGGCAAACGATCGCGTTCAGCGCCGATGCCGGCGCCGGAGTGCATCTCTGGGTTCGGACGCTTGATCAGCCCGAGCCGCGATTGCTCGCCGGCACGGAAGGCGGGTATCAACCGGCGATCTCCCCAGATGGCGAGTGGATCGCCTTCGTCGTGGCCAATCACGTGATCCGAAAGATCCGTGTCAGCGGAGGCGTGATCACAACCATTGCCTCACACGACGATGTCACCGCCGCGCTCGCGTGGGCGTCAGACGACCGCATCCTGTTCGAGAAGGTCGGGTCCAGTTCGGGGATCCACCAGGTGAGTGCCAATGGCGGCCAACCGGAGCTGCTGATTCCGTTGGCTCCAGACGAGAGCGTGCAGCGGCGGCCGTTCGTGCTGCGCGGCCCGGGTTTGGTGCTCTATGCGAGCTCGGCGGCGGACGGCCGCACCAGCCTCGCCGCGTTCTCACTCGACGATGGCCGCCGCAGCCGGCTGGAAATCGACGGCGTCCAGGCCCTCGGGATGATCGATGGGAACCTGGTCTATGCGCGCAGGGACGGAACGCTGCTGGCGGTGCCATTCGACGCCCCCGGCATGCGGGTCCTCGGCGCTCCGCGCCAGCTTGACGAGCGGGTGTCGACGAGTTCCTTCGGAGTTGCGGCGGCGCTATCGGAAAGCGGCACCCTCGTCTTCCCGCCGCCCGTCTCTCCGCTCTCGCGACTCATGCTCGGCGACGGGGACGGGCGCGCGGTGCCAGTCGGCGGCTGGGTGCGGGCGTTCGATTCACCGCGTTTCTCGCCAGACGGGCGCAGGATCGCCGTCGGCATCGCCGAAGGTGAGGGCCGCGATTTGTGGGTCGTGGACCGCGCCTCTGCCGAGGCTGTCCGAGTGACGCGTGGCGGGACAGGCGCGATGCGGCTGCAGGCGTGGATGCCTGACGGCACGGCACTCGTGTATGCGCACGGCGACGAGCTGTGGACCACACCTGTTGACGGCAGCGCCGACCCGCGCGTGCTCGTCAAAACCGGCGGGGCGGTGGTGATAGGCGGCGCGTCGATTCTTCCGGATGGGCGAGCCATCATCATGTCCCGGCGGATGCGGAGTGACCGTGGCGCTCTCGATCGCGAACAGCTCGTTCGATTGTCGCTCGAAGGCGACGCCGCGGCGCTCCCGATCATCGAGTCCAGGAGTTCCGGCGCCATGATGCGCGTCGTCGATCCACGTGTCTCGCCGGACGGGCGGTGGGTCGCAGTTCAGGACAGGAACGAGCGGCAGATTCACATCCGGGCACTCGACGGCGGCGCCGGTGTGCAGGTATCGGATGCGGGCGGCGAACTGCCGGTGTGGGGCCACGACAGCCGTCGGCTTTTCTATCACACGTCCGCCGGCTTGATGGTGGCCGACCTGCAGACGCAACCGGTGCTGGCCGTCGTCCGGCGTCAGCGCGCGCCGAGCTTTCCTGCGGCCAGTACCGTTCATGACCTGTCGGCTGATGGAAGGACGTTCTTGCTCACTGCGCCTGTCGATCCCGCGCCCAAGGTGCTGGTGACCGTGAACTGGGCAACCGCGGTTCGCCGGCAACTGCGTGTGCGGGAGACTCGGCCCTAATACTCAACAGCCCCTTGCTCTCGCAGTAGCGTTACCGTCCTTCTTTGACTCGCGCCGCCAAATCGCAGCGCGTACCCCAGGGCCGTGCATTCCACGAGCTCACCCGGCCGCTCGTAGTCCCCCGGAAGCGTCACTCGAACTGCGAGGTCGGCACCACGCTCAACCAGTAACTGCATGACCGGCAAGCCCCCATCGTCGAACTGCGTTGCCGCATGGAAGATTGCAGTCTGCCCGCCGACGCCGGCCTCATCGACTGTCGCGCGGGCATTGACGTCCGCTCCACGGTCGAGGAGCAGGGCGACTGCCGCAGGGTTGCCGTATTCCGCGGCCACATGCAGGAGCGTTCCTCCCTGAAGCAAGAGGTTGCGCCCGCCGGTCTGGCCGCAATCGAGTTCGGAGAAGCGTTGGTTCACGAGTCCGGGATCCGCGTCAATCAGCTCAGCCAGACTATCGAGCCGGCCGCGGAGCAGTTGCAGCACGGCTGGCGCGTCGTACTTGGTCGCGCCACCGGCCTGGAGAAGGATGTCGATGCAGGTGCTCAGTCGTTGGGGAGAACGCACGTACGAGGCGACGATGTAATCGAGAGCCGTGCCTGGACATGCATGGCCGCTTATCTTGCACCCATGGTCGCGACAGTTCGGGTTTGCGCCGTGATCGAGAAGCCACTTGAGAGCGGCCGGATCCAACGACTCGCAGGGGGCGAAGATGATGGGAAAGTGTCCGTGCCACAAGGCGTTTACGTCCGCGCCGTGGGACACGAGAAGCTCCATCATCGGGATGCGATATCCAGTGAGCGCGGCTCGCATCAGCGGTCCGTCGCCTCCCTGGTGCACGTCCGATCCGTGCGAGAGCATCCATTCCGCCATGGCCAGTCTCGCCGGACTCGGTGATTCCCATGGGACGCGGCACTCAGCCACCCACGTGAGCGGCCCGTCCTCGCCGTAGCCAAGTGGAGCGCTGTGCAGCGTCGGGTTGCGCGTCATCATGGCCTTGATGGCAACGATGTCGTTGGTGTCGATCGCCTGCTTGAGCTGCTCGATCTCGATCGACATGGCGACCTATTCCTGGCGAAGCGCCCGCGTCTGGACCGTGGGAGCGGCGCCGTCTACAGTTCGGTCACGCGGATGTTACGGTAGCGCACCTTGCCGCTACTCTTGTCCCCACCGTCGTGAATCTGAAGGCCGATGCGACCTTCCTTCGGCACGCCGCTCGTGGTCTCGGCCGTGTGCTGGAAGTCGGTGATGGCCACGCCATTGAGCCAGAACTGGATCCGGGCCGGCTCGCCCTGGATCTGGATCTTGACGGTGTTCCACGCGCCCTGGCGGAAGTGTTTCTTGCCTTCCGGCGCCTCGTGCACGGTCTCCCGGCCCCATGAGAGGTACACGTCGCCGAACTTCTTGCTCTGATCGTTGTCGAGCGTCAGCTGATGGTTCTTGCCGTCCTCACCCATCCGCAGGAACACGCCGCTGTCGGCGGGTTCGTCGAGGTTGACGTCGAACTCGATGATGTAGTCGCGATAGATCTTGTCGGTCACGAGGAACCCGCCCATGCCGGGTGGGTCCTGATCGCCGACCAGGGTGCCGTCGATGACGTCCCACTTGCCGCCACGGTAGTCCGCGGGCACGCCCTGCGGTTT
Source organism: Vicinamibacteria bacterium (assembly GCA_016650245.1). Lineage (GTDB taxonomy): Bacteria > Acidobacteriota > Vicinamibacteria > Vicinamibacterales > JAENWD01 > JAENWD01. The sequence goes on along the minus strand of JAENWD010000421.1, from coordinate 2,068 downwards.
ATGCCAGCCGCTGAGGGTCTTGCCGTCGAAGATGGCGACGCTCGGCTTCGGCGCCTGGGCGGACGTGTGGAGCGCGGCCGGACCGATCAGGAGGAGGGCGCCGAGGCCCAGCGATGCCGCCATCGTGGTCGTACTGATTCTCATGGCCACGATTGTGCCACGACGTGACCCTTTCGGGGCGAGCTGCTCACAAACCTCTCACACGCTGCTCACCGAACGCTGAAGACTCGGGCGGCTCGAACGCCGATCCTACTCGGGCATCAGGACGGTCAGGGCGAAGAGCTGAGGCCGCATCACGTGGACGTGGAGGAAAGATGTTGAAGAGTCGGACAGAGACCTGGAGCGCGCTGATCGTCCTGGCCGCTGGCCTGCTGCTCGCAGCATTCCTGGGGCTTTGGGGATATATGAGCACCACTCCGCCCCTGCACCCGAACCCGCAGGACGTGCCGTCGGTGACGGGTGAGACCCCGCTGCCAAAGTGGGTCGACGCCGTGAAACGGGGTCGGCAGATCGCCCGTGCGGGCCTCGCCGAGCACAGCCTGCCCGGGCTGTCGGTGGCGGTCGGTGCCGGTGGCGACCTCGTGTGGGCCGAAGGCTTTGGCTGGACGGATCTCGACACCAGGGTCCCCGTCTCGCCAGAGACGCGGTTCAGGATCGGCACCGCCTCCGTTGCGCTCACCTCGGCGGCCGCCGGCCTGCTGCTGGAGAAGGGCCGCCTGAAGCTCGAGGAGAAGATCCAGACGTACGTCCCTGAATTCCCGGAGAAACAGTGGCCCGTGACGCTGCGCCAGTTGATGGGGCATGTGGCGGGCGTCGCCAACGACGGCGGGGACGAGGGGCCGCTGTTTTCGGAGCACTGCGAGCGGCCGGTCGACGCGCTGCAGTACCTCGGTGGCTACGAGCGTGAGCTGCTGTTCAAGCCGGGGACTCAGTACCACTACTCGAGCTACGGCTGGATCGGGGTGAGCGCGGCCGTCGAAGCCGCTGCGGATGAGCCGTTTCTCACGTTCATGCGGAAGCAGATCTTCGAGCCGTTCGGCATGGACCACACGAGGGCCGAGTCGGCGACTGAGTCGATCCCGGATCGCGCGACGCTCTACTTCCCGAGGTTCGCGGCGGATCCCCGCTACGGCCTGCACCTGATGCGCCCGCTCGACTATTCCTGTTACGCGGGCTCCTCTGTCTTCCTGTCCACGCCGTCCGACCTCGTGCGCTTCGCCATGGCGATCAACAGCGGCCAGCTCCTGCAACCTGCCACGGTCCAACTGTTCCAGACGTCTCAGCGACTGGCCTCGGGGGAGGAGACGGGTTACGGTCTTGGCTGGGACCTCGAGACCGCCACGCTGGCGGGCAAACAAACGCGCCTGGTCGGCCACGACGGGGAGTCGCTGGGCGGGATGGTGGCGTCGTTCATGACGTTCCCCGAGTACGGGATCGTCGTGGCCGTGACGTCGAACATTTCGTACGCGGACACGTACGCTGTTGCGGTGAAGATCGCGCAAGCCTTCGCGAAACAGGGGAGAAGTCCAGCAACCAAATGACCTTCAATCGCCCCGAGCTCAACGCAGATGACGCTTCGCGAAGGCCGCGCCAGACCCGCTTTTCAGGTAACGCTCGAACCTGACGGCGCGCGCCTCATCAGCAACTCGACGACCAGATCGACCTCCCATGGTCGGCCGGCGGCTGTGCGTTGGCAACGGCCAGCATTGTGCGCGGCGAGTCTCGACGAGATGTCCGAGGTCAACCCTGTGTAGTAGCGGGAGCGATCGCGCCCGCTTGAGAACGTACACGAACGACTTTGAGCCGGTCATGTGGGCCGGCGATGCAAATGGGCTACCGAGGCAGAGAACGGGACAACTGGGCCAGAAACGGGGAGCAGTGCGAGCGGCAACGCAGAATCTTCAGTGTTTCACGCGTTGCCGATGGCAGTTCTTGAGAAGTGCGTCAGGCCGTGGACGCGGAATGCCATGCGTCCACCTTCGCGCTACGGCGGACATCCTTCCCGTGATGATTCGCTCGCTTGGCTTGCCATCCGAAGCTCGCCCGAAGGGCGAGCGAAGGATGGTGG
>JAENWD010000420.1 GCA_016650245.1 Vicinamibacteria bacterium | reverse complement strand
GCGGTGAAGCCGGCATGCCGCCGGAACGCCGGCATCCCACCCAGTTCCTGCGCAATCGATCCCTGGAGGCAATGACCGGGCTCGGCCTCATGCAGCGTCAGCGCCAGCATCTCCCACTTTGGCCGCGTCTCGGGTTTGTAGAGGTTGACGAAGTAGTACGCCGGCCGCGTGCCGTCGGCGGCGCCGAAATTGGCGTACGCCGTCGTGGTGTTGGGCGCCACCGCGTCTGGGATGGGTATCACGCCGTACGGCAGGCGGGGCAACGTTCGAATCACCTTGACCAGTTCAGGGTCGACCCGCTTGGCCAGCGCGCGATAGCCCTCGAGCAGCTCAGGGCCTGTGTTGTAGAAGAACTTGGGATCGGATCTCAGGAACGCGAAGAACTCCGCCAGCGTGCCGCGGAAGCCCACCTGCGTCTTGATGGCTTCCATGTCGGTGCGAATCCGCGCCACCTCCTTCAGGCCGACCTCGTGGATCTGCCGCGCCGTCAGCGTCGTCGTCGTGAACTGCCGCGCGAAGAAGGCATAGCTGGTCTGGCCGCCGCTGGTCTGCGACCAGCCGACGCGGTCGTAGCAGGCGGGCAGATACTCGGTCTCGAGAAACGCGCGCAACGACGCAAAGGCCGGTTGGACGCGCGCACCAACGGCCTCGAGCCCCGCCGCGGCAAGACGCGTGCGGTCGGCGGCGCTCACGCCATCGGGAAACGTCGTGAAGGGCTTGTAGTAGCCGCTTTTCGACGGCGGCTGCGTGGCCAGGCTCGCGATCTGCGGCAGCACCTTCGAGACGATGACCTTGGGCAGGAGCGTGTTGGTCCGAATGCCCTCGCGGAGCAGCGCGATGTTCTGGTCGACGTATGCCGGGAACCGATCGAGCCGCGCCAGCCAGTCCTGGTAGTCCTTGACCGACGCAAAGCGCAGGTTGTCGACGATCTGCTCGGTGTTCTGGACGCCGTCGTAGGTCGCCGTGCGGATCAGATGAAAGCGGTGCGGGTAGGCTTCGACCGCGGTGGCGTACTGATACTTGAAGACGTCGTAGTGCGTCCGATCGGCCGGCGCCAACACATCTCGAGGAATGCCGGCCAACTCCCGGAGCACGGCCTGTCGATGCGCCTGCCGGCGCTCAAACGCGGCCAGGGTGACCTCGTCCCAGCGGTCGTTCCAGCGCAGGTCCCCCAGCGCCGAGGCCGCCGTGGGACTCTCGGACAACTCCCATTGCCACGTGCGCTCGAAGAGCGCGTGGAGTTGCTCGCGCGGCGTCGGCGTCTGAGCCGAGACGATCATGGCGCCCATGACGAGGGTCAGGGCAACCAACGACAGCAGATGCGATCGAAGCATGGGCGGATGATATGATACGCGCCCACCGGAGAGACGAATGAAACCGACCGTGAGACGGCAGCTCGATCGACGTGACTTCTTCAGATCTGTGGGTGCAGCAACCGGTGCGGTCGCGGCGGCGACATACATCGAATCGCCAGAAGCCAAGGCGGCGGCGGCCGCGACGCTGGTGCAATCCAATGTCAAGCGCGCATCGGAACCCTCGGCGCTCAGGATCACGGACCTTCGCTTTGCCGTCGTCGTCGGCGCACCCATGACGTGTCCCCTCATCCGCATCGACACCAACCAGGGCATCGTCGGGTGGGGCGAAGTGCGCGACGGCTCGAACGAGACGTACGCGCTGGTTCTGAAGAGCCGCCTGCTCGGCGAGAATCCCTGCAACGTCGACAAGATTTTCCGCAAGCTCAAGCAGTTTGGGGGGCACGCGCGACAGGCCGGCGGTGTGTGCGGCATCGAGATGGCGTGCATGGACCTTGCGGGCAAGGCGTGGGGCGTGCCCTGCTATCAGATGCTCGGCGGCAAGTTCCGCGATCGCGTGCGGCTGTACGCCGACACGACGCACGGCGACGACCCGAAGGAGCAGGGGCTCAAGCTCAAGGAACGGATGAACCGCGGCGTCACGTACCTCAAGCAGGACTTCGGCATCGAACTGCTCGACGGCAAGCCAGGGATGCTCAGCCAGCCGCTGGGCGGGCCCAATCCCTGGGGTGGAAGCCGCGTCCAGCATCCGTTCACAGGTGTCGAGATCACCGACAAGGGCATCGAGTATCTGTCCGACTGGGTGGGCCAGGTGCGCGCAGTGGTAGGCATGGAGATCCCGCTGTCGTCCGATCACTACGGCCACTTCGGCGTCAACAGCGGCATCAAGCTGGCCCGGGCGATGGAGAAGTGGAACCTCGCGTGGATGGAGGACATCCTCCCGTGGCAGTACGGGGAGCTGCTGAAGCAGATCAAGGACTCCACGACCACGCCCGTGCTGACCGGTGAAGACATCTACCTCAAGGAGGACTTCATCAAGCTCATCGACATGGGCGCGGTGGACATGATTCACCCGGACCTGGCCAGCAGCGGCGGGCTGATCGAGACCAAGAAGATCGGCGACTACGCGATGGAGCACGGCGTGGCGATGGCGATGCACTTCGCCGGCTCACCGATCTCGTACATGGCCAACGTGCACTGCGCGGCGGCCACCGAGAACTTCATCTCGCTCGAGCATCACTCGCTCGACGTCCCCTGGTGGGAAAGCCTGGTCACGACGACGGGCGGCAAGCCGCTGTTTGACAAAGGATTCGCGCCGGTGCCCGACAGCCCTGGCCTGGGGGTGGAGCTCAACGAGGAGGTCGTCAAGGCGCACCTCCGGCCTGGCAGCGGCTACTTCGAGCCGTCCACGCAGTGGGACACCCAGCGCGTCAACGACCGGCTGTGGAGTTGAGGACGGCGAATTCAGCCGAGGACCCAGGTGGCGACGCGTTCGCTGATTCCGGCAAGCACGATGGATTCGGTGAGGCCGGTGGATTTCGGGACGGCGAAGCTGTGGTTGCCGCGCTCGATGAAATCGAAGTCTACGCGCGTGGGCAGCGCCTGAAACACTGGTTCGATTTCGTCGCGGGTGCCGAAGGCGTCGCGCGTGCCGTGGACGAGTAACACTGGCACGCGGATCGCCGGCAGGTGCGCCGTGCGCAGTTGGTCGGGCTTGCCTGGCGGGTGGAGCGGATAGCCCAGCAGCACGAGGCCAGAGACGCGCGTCCAGGCTGCCGTGGCGGGGGAGTGCGCAAGCACCATCGAGGCGATGCGGCCGCCCATCGACTTGCCGCCGACGACCAGGCGGTGGTCTTCCGGCAGGTTGCCTGCCATTGCCTCCACCACCGCGGTCCACGTCTGTTCGAGCACCGGGCTGCGGTCTGGCGAGCGGCGGCGTTGCTCGGTGTACAGGAAGTTGAAGGTCACCACGTCCACGCCCTGCGCGGCGATGCCGGTCGCAAGCGTCGTCATCGCGCGGTGACGCTGGTCGGTGCCGGCGCCATGCGCAAGCACAAGAGTCGCCCGGCCCGGGGTCGCGGCCGGATAGTACAGGGTCGTCACCTCGGCATTGGGCGCCACCTCGATTCGTCCAACGCCTGGCGCCGTCACGGCTTCACACCAGATGGCGTTTCCGGATTGAGCCAGAAGAGCGCGTACTTCTCGTTCAGGCACGGCCCGAAGTTCAGCCGCTCGAAGAACTCCCGATTGGACGTCACCACCAGCACCTGTGGGATGCCGCGCTGCCTGGCTTCCCCGACCGCCGCGTCAGTGAGCGCCGCGCCCAGCCCGCGTCCCCGGAATGCTGGGATGACGGCCAGGCTCCGCAACTCCGCGATCTTGGGACTGTAGACCTCGAGGCAGCAGCAGCCGACGACGCGCCCGTCGACCTCGGCCACCCAGAAGGCGTCGAGCAGTTGCGCAATCTCGTCCCGGTCGCGCCCCAGCAGCCGGTCGGTATTGGTGTTGACGACGGCGAGAATCGCCTCGACGTCGTCGTGTGTGGCCTTGCGCACCATGTGCTGATGTTGCCACAGAGGCGCGGAGAAACCAGAGCCGAATCGCGGTTCCCATTGAACAGATGTCTCTGTGTCCTTTGTGCCTCTGTGGCCAAGTTTTGCTCCGAGCACTCCGTGGCTCTGTGGCAATATGCCGATCATGCGATTGCCGGTCCAACCACCACGTGCCCCCGAGCCCGATCTGAGGAGGACGTACGACGCCATCGTCATCGGGTCTGGCGCCGCCGGTGGCATGGCCGCCTACGTGCTTACCCAGCAG
>JAENWD010000419.1 GCA_016650245.1 Vicinamibacteria bacterium | reverse complement strand
GACGTACACGTCGATGTCGCCAGAGCGCAGCGCGCGGTCGCAGATGAACGTGCCGCCGAGGTTCAGCTTCCGAACAACCGTCACGCCCTCGACCTCGAGCGCCTGCGCGATGATCTCGCCCAGAATCACCTGCTCGGTGAAGTTCTTCGATCCGACGACGACGGCCCCGGCGTCGCCTCGGGTGTAGACGGGCGAGAGCACGGCCGCTGACAGAACGAGGGCGACCAGAACCGAGGTGCCCCCCCACGTAGAGATTCGTTGCGACCGCAGCAGGCGCTCGAGCCAGGCCAGCAGCCCGTCGGCCACCAGCGCCAGCGCCGCCGCCGGGATCGCACCGGCGAGGATGGTGGTGGCATCCACCATCGAGAGACCGCGGAAGATGTATTCGCCAAGCCCGCCGGCGCCGATGGCCGCCGCAATGGTCGCCGTCCCGACGCCAACGACGGTCGCCACGCGAATCCCCGCGACGATGGACGGCACCGCCAGCGGCAGCTCCACCATCGTCAGCAACTGCCGCGGCGTCATTCCCATCGCGACGCCCGATTCGATCACTGACGGGTCGATGCTGCGCAGCCCGGCCGCCGTCGTCCTGACAATCGGCAGCAGCGCGTAGAGGGTCAACGCCACCAGCGCCGTGCGCGGCCCGACGCCGCCGATGAAAGGCAGCGGCAACAGAAACCCCAGCAGTGCCAGACTCGGAATCGTCTGGGCGACGCTGGCCAGCAGCAGCAGCGGTTGCCCCAGCCGTGGACGCCGCACGGCCAGCACGCCAGCCGGCACGCCGAGCGCGACGGCAATGCCGGTCGAGACCAGCACCAGCACGACGTGTTGGGCGGTCAAGCGGCCGAGTTCGCCCAGGTGTGCAAGCCAGAACGAGACGAGCGTCATCGCGCGTCCACCTGTTCGGGTGGGCGTACCAGCGTCTCGACCAGCCGTCGCACACGCGGGTCGGCCGAGGCCGCAATGGTCGCCGGCCGGTCGCAAGCCACCAGCACCCCGTCGTCGATCACGCCGACGCGCTGGCCGAGCGCAAACGCTTCCGCCATGTCGTGAGTCACGAGCACAACCGTCGTGCCGAGCTCGGTCCTGATCCGCGTGAACTCACGTCGCAGCTCGACGCGCGTCACCGGATCCAGTGCGCCGAACGGCTCGTCCATCAGCACGAGTGGCGGATTCACCGCGAGCGCGCGTGCCAGGCCGATGCGCTGGCGTTGCCCACCCGACAGCTCGCGCGGGCGGCGCGCGGCAAACGTCGCGGCCGGAAGACCGACCAGATCCAGCAGCTCGTGCACGCGAGCGCCGATGCGGTCGGCCGGCCAGCCCTCGAGGCGCGGGACGACGCCGACGTTGTCGCCGACGGTCATGTGCGGAAACAGGCCCACGTCCTGCAGCACGTACCCGATGCGCCTGCGCAGACCGATGCCGTCCCACGCGCGCGTGTCGCGCCCTTCGACCGAGACGCGACCCGCCGTCGGCAGCAGCAGGCCGTTGATCAGCTTCAGAATCGTGGACTTGCCCGCGCCGCTCCTGCCGACCAGCGCCAGCACCTCGCCCCGAGCAATCGACAGCGTGACATCGGCGAGCACGTGGGGCCGGCCCGCATATGCGAAGCTGACACCACCGAACTCCACGATCGCCGTCGCCGCTGACGTCATGGCGCTCACGCTACCACAGCACTTCCACCAGCGTTGAGCCAACAGTCTCGGGCAAGGGGGACAGAACCATTTCCACCGAGCGACATCAAAGTCAGTGCATCGACATGACGAACACTCGTCCGCTCAACATCCCTGTCATCCTGGGCGACGCGCGCCAGGGCCGCGCCAGTGCGCACGCGGCACGTCTGATCGCCGACCTGTTGAACCGCCGCGCTGGCGGCCGCCCACGGCCTGGTGATCGTCGCGCCCGAATACAACCACAGTGTCCCCGGCCTGCTGAAGCACGTCCTCGACAGCTGCCTCAACGAGTACATCCACGAGGCCGTCGGAATCGTGGGAGTGTCGGCCGGACGGTTTGCGGGAGTCCGCGTCATCCAGAGCCTGCTGCCGGTGATGCGCGAGATCGGCCTGGTGAACATCTTCTGGGACATCAACATCGGCAACGTCGGCAAGGTGTTTGCCAACGACGGCCGGCTGCTTGACGACGCGTTCATCCGGCGCTCGGCCAAGTTCATCCGCGAGCTGATCTGGATGTCGAAAGTCCTGCGCCACGGCCGTGAGCAGGTGACGATCGACGAAGAGGCCGCGGAAGTCGTGCCGTGCCCCGACTGCGGCGCCCCGATGACGCACCACGCCGACAAGGTGGCGCCCTCCGAAGCTGCGGAGATGAAGGTGGCGATGCACGCGTGTCCGGCGTGCGGGCAGATGCAGTCACGCTGAATAGACGTCTTGAAGGATCCGCGGATCCCTGTGCGGCCGGCGCGAAGCGCGTTGCTTGACTTGCGAGGATGGGCAGATGCCTCGATCTCGATGGCTGCTGCGTGCTCAGCATGCTCCGTGGTGGTTTACGCACGCAAACGATACGTGGCGCCCGACTCGGTCATGAACTCGATCGCTGGCGTGGCTTCGGCACCTGGCGCGGCGGTGGCCGGTGCTCGAGTCAGTGGCGTGCGGCTTTGGTGAACGCGATAGAACGGCTTGTCGTTGGGACCGAAGGCTGGTCGGAACACCCCGCCGTCCGCGCGCAGGGGCACGCTCGCGCGCACCCTGCACACCCCGCCGAGGCGCGAGAGGATCTCGGCGGTCACCACGCGCGATTGATTCCACTCGAGCGCCATCTCGAATCCCCCACGTGCGCGGAGTCCCGAAACCCTTCCTGACGGCCAGGCCGTCGGCAGGGCGGGCAGCAGATCAATTGCGCCGTCGTGGCTTTGGACCAGCATCTCGGCGATGCCCGACACCGCACCGAAGTTGCCGTCGATCTGAAATGGCGGATGGGCATCGAACAGGTTCGGATAGACGCCCCCACCTTGGTATCGCTCTCCCGCATCGCCGTCCACCAGCCGCAACAGATTGCTGATGAACAGCAGCGCGCGATCGCCGTCCCGCAGCCGCGCCCACGCGTTGATCTTCCAGGCCAGGCTCCATCCGGTGCCGCCGTCCCCCCGCAGTTCGAGCGCGCGCCGGGCTGCCGCAAACAGCGCCGGGGTGCCGTGCGGCGTGATCTGGCGTCCGGGGAACAACCCGAACAGATGAGAGAAATGCCGGTGCTCGCGTTCGGCACCCGGCAGGTCGTGCGACCACTCCAGGAGGGCGCCGTCGGCATTGATGTGATACGGCGCCAGACGCGCGCGTGCGCGCTCCAGCCGATCGCGGAACCTGCGATCCACCCCGAGCACCTCGGCGGCCTCCAGCGTGTTCGTGAAGACGTCCCAGATGATCGCGAGGTCCATCGCGGCGCCGCTGCTGACGGCTGCACGCCGGCCGTCGGGCAGCACGAACTTGTGCTCGGGTGAGGTCGAGGGCGAGGTCACCAGCGAGCCGTCGGCGCTCTCGACCAGCCAATCGAGGCAGAACTCCGCAGCGCCCTTCATTACTGGATACGCCTGCCGCTCCAGATAGGCGCGGTCGCCGCCAAACGCGTAGTGCTCCCAGAGGTGACTGGCAAGCCATGCCCCGCCCATTGGCCACAGCGCCCACACCGGATCGCCGTGGCCGTAGTCGCCAACCGGCGCCGACTGCCTCCAGATGTCCGAGTTGTGATGCGCGGTCCATCCGGACGCGCCGTAGTTGGTGGCGGCGGTCTTGCGGCCGTTGGTGGACAACTCGCCGATGAAGTCGAGCAACGGGCGATGGAGCTCGCCGAGGTTCGTTGTCTCGGCGGGCCAATAGTTCATCTGGGCGTTGATGTTGATCGTGTAGTTCGAGCTCCACGGCGGACGGACGTGCTCGTTCCAGATGCCTTGCAGGTTTGCCGGCTGCGTGCCGGGCCGGCTGCTGGCAATGAGCAGATAGCGCCCGTACTGAAACAGGAGCGCCACCAGGTCGTGGTCCCTGGCGCCGGCCTGGGCGATCCGCTGGTCGGTGGGCCTGTCCGCCTTGGCTCCGCTCCCGCCGTCAATGGTAAGTTCAACCCGGTCGAGCAGCACGCTGTGGTCCCGCCGGTGCGCCTCGCGCATCGTCGTCCACGATTTCGGCCGAGCGGCAGAAACCGATGCCGCGGCGAGGGCAGCGGGATCGCGACCGGAGTCGGAAGGCGATCGGTCGTGGCCGTTGAAGCTCGTAGCGGCGCCGAAGAGCAGCAGGACTTCGGTCGCCCGCTGCACGTGCAGCCCGTCGGCGTCGACCTGCCACGCACCGCCGTCGGCGACGGCTTCCAGATGGCCGGAGAAGCGCATGCTGCCGTTGGCCTCGTATCGCACGGGCTCGTCGCGGTCGTAGTACGTCGGATCCACATGCGAGGGCGCCTGGCCGTGAAGGGTCAGCGCGTTGCCTGCGGCGGCCGTATGGTGGCGCAGCGGCGACCACAGGCGCGCCGTGAAACTCAGCATGCCCGGCCGGTCCGCCGACAGCCGGACGCCGATCACCTGGTCGGGGTGACTCGCCAGCACTTCTCTGATGTACGTCACGCCGCCGATGCGGTAGCGCACGGTCGCGAGGCCCGTGCGCAGGTCCAACTCGCGCCGGTACTCCGCGCGTGTGACGTCGCCGTGGTCGAACGCGATGAGCAGATCGCCCAGCGGCATGTAGGACTGCGTGTACGGACCGAGGGCCTGTTTGGCCAGTTGGTCTGCCTCCGCGTACTTGGCGTCGGCGATCAGGCGCCGCATTTCGGGCAGCACGGTCTTCGCCCTGGGGTTGTCCCAGTCCTTTGGCGCGCCGGACCACAACGTGTCCTCGTTCAACTGCAGGCGCTCGAGTCCCACGCCTCCGAAGACCATGGCGCCCAGGCGGCCGTTGCCGACAGGCAGCGCTTCGACCCAGCGATCCGCCGGCCGCGTGTACCACAACGCGAGCCGCCGATCGACGGACGCGGAGACGACCTGCGGCACAGATGCGCCGCGCGCCAGTCCGGGCAGCGCGAGCAGTGATTGAACGAAGACCCGACGGGTCAGCGAATAGGGCATGGCGTGGCCTAGGGCGCGGCGATCGTGCCACGAACGCGTACCTCACACAACGCACGCGCGAATCAACCCGTATGACCGGCGTCATAGCGGCAAAGAGGCCGCCGCTCGTACGCTGGATGCATGACCGACCGACCCATCCTTCCGCAGCGCGCCCGCGCCATGGCCGCCCACCTCGCCTGGGCCCTGGCGCTGGCCGGCTGTTCGAGCCCCCAACAGACCACCCAGACCACCAGCGCGATCGCAGCGCGCGCCCAACAGGTGACCGGACGGGAAGAGGCCGTGCTCACCGACCCGCCCAATGTGCCGCCGCCCATCACCCGCACGCACGCGACCAAGGTCGTCGTGAAGCTCGAGGTGCAGGAGGTGGTCAAGCGCATCGCCGACGGGGTGGACTACACGTTCTGGACCTTCGGCGGCACGGTG
>JAENWD010000418.1 GCA_016650245.1 Vicinamibacteria bacterium | reverse complement strand
GCGCTCTTGCGGCGGGCCCGGCGAGGAGCAGTTCCCACGTCATCGCGGAGTTCGTCCAGGGTCACGAAGTCACCCTGGGCGATGGCCGCTCGACCGCGGCGAATCGCGCGTAGTTCGCCGGTTGAAGGAACCCGCTCAGGAATCCGGCTCGAGAAGTACGACCGAAGCGCTTCCCGCATGAGCTCGGACCGAGTGCGGTGCTCGTGCTTCCGCACGCGCTCCAACTCTCTGAGCATGGCAGGCGGCAGCGAGATTGTGAGGGTCGAAGTGGTCCTGGCCATAAGACTAAGTATGACTTGAACTTACTGGACCGCGCTTCTAGAAGCAAACCAGACGGTCGCGCCGGCGGCCGATCTTCTTGAAGTCGACGCCGGGAATCCTCTTCAGATCGTCCAGTGTCTTGCACGGCCCGTGCTTGGACCGGTAGGCGATGAGCGCGGCCGCTTCCTTCCGCAGCAAGCCCGCCACGCTCTCGAGATCGAGGGCCGGCGCGGTGTTCATGTTCACCGGCTTGGGCGCATCGCCCTTGAAGTTGGTCGACAGGTACTCGAGCACCGCCGCCAGCTCGTCGTCGCTGCCCTTGGCGCCAAGCGACACCATCTTCGCGATGACGTCCTGCCAGCCTTCGCGTGTGAGTCGCACGGCCGCGCCACGCGCCGAAGGATGGCAGGTGCCGCACATCCGTACCGTGACGTCCCTACCCGGTCCGTCGGGGAACGGATCCTGCCCTGCTGCGGGCGACGCACACGCGAGCAGCAGGGCAGCCGCGCCGAGCGCACCCCCGCCGAGCGAAGCGAGGCCCCCACGCACGAGCATTGTGAGTGCACCCAGCATGCTCAGTGCTCCATCGGGATGCCGAACGCGTACAGGTGGTTGTCGCCGGTCACCAGATACACCTGGCCCGATCCAGCCGCCATCTTGGCGCGCGCCACGGAGGTGATCGTCTGGCCGCTGCTCCACAGTGGCTTGCCGGTGGTGGCATCAAGCACGTACAGCGTGGCGGGACCCGCACGAGACTCGCCGCTCGAGACGGCAAACACCATCCCGCTGACGATCAGAGGCGCCAGCGGCGAGGCCAGGCCCGGTGAGCGCCACGCCGGGGCGAGCGTGAGCTGCCCACCTGTGTCGACCAGCTTGAACGCGACGAGGCTCCCCGCAGGCGCAAGTCCGTTGGATGTGAACCTGAGACCAGCAGTGGGTCCGCCTGTCACCGAGGCGACGATCCACCGCGTGCCCTCGTCCTCCCACGTCGCAAGTCCGCCGCCGTTGCTCGGCGCCGAGTACTTCGCCGTGACATAGAGCGGCGTCCGGTGATCGGCGCCGCCAAGCGATGCGGTGTCGAGCAGATACAGACGGCCGTTGTTTCCTGACACAGCGACCAGCTCCCGGTCCTTGTACTTGAACACCACTGGCGACGCGTTGAAGTCCGCGTCGTCTGTCGCAAACCAGTCCTTCGGCTGAAGCGTCGCCCGGTCGAGCGCGACGACGCTGTTCGCGTAGGGGCCCGGGGTCGCGGAGGCGTCCTTCGTCGTCGCGACGTAGAGCGTGCCATCCGTGCCGAATGTAGGCCCGGCGCTGCCTGCCACGTGTGCGCCACCAGTGCGCCAGGTGGTCACCGTGTTGTCGGCGGTCAGGTCGAGCGCCCAGACGCCGTTGGGCGCGGCGCCGCAGCCGTGCGAGGTCGACGTGTAGACCACGCCGTTGATGAACGTCAGTGAGGACGGACGGGCGCTCGGCGGGAGAAACGGCACCATCGGGGCCGTCATCGTGCCGTCGCTGACCCGCAGCGTGCGCAAAAGGCCGTCGCTGCCCATCACGTACAGCGGATCGACGCCACCAAATGGAATCGGCGCCAGCACGCTGCTGGTCGGCACCGGCGGCGGGGCGACGTCGCGCGGCGCCACGGGCCGCGCCGGCGCGGCGACTGCCGACGGTCGAGGCTCGCTCAGAATGGCCGCGCCCTTCCCGGGTTCCCCTACCGCGCTTTTCGCACTGCTGCCACCTCCGCCACCACCGCCGAAGGCGGAAGGAGCCAGCGCCGTTCGGCGACTCGGCGTCGCGATGAGCCCGCCGGGGCACTCCCGCGAACTTGGGGGCTGGCCGCCCGTGGCAGCCGCGTAGGTCACGTGCGTCGTCCAGTACGGCCGCGCCAGATCGGTGTCCACGGAAAACAGCCGATCGGCGCTGCCACCGACGAAACCGAGCGCCTTGAATCCCCGGTAGCCGATCAGGCGGTCGAGCAGGATGGGCTCGGTCAGCGACTGCCACTGGCGCGACTCGTTGTCGAACTTCATCTTCCAGAGGAATTTGAACTGCCCTTCCTGGACGGCCTCTTTGGTCAGCCGCGCATCCGCACGTACCCATGCGGTACGCTGCGCGTCGCCAGCTGTGGTCGTCCACTCGCCTCCCCTGGCCTGCGCGTGCAGGAGCGCTGACACCCCGGCGCCAATCCCCGCAAGAGCGATCGCTGTTCGAAAAAGGCGCGTCATCGTGATCAGTGCTCCGCTCACTTCGTGCCGGCCGCGGCATCGAGGCCGAAGCAGTAGAGGTAACCGTCGTAGGTGCCGATGTAGACGCGTCCGTTGGCCACAGAAAGGCTGGTGAAGTGGTTGAACGTCGCGATCTGGTCGCCGCTCGACCACAGCTCAGCGCCGGTGCGCGCGTCGAGCGCGTAAAGTGTTGCCCGCGACGAGTGCGCGACGCGATTGGCCGCCGTGTTGTACGCCAGGCCG
>JAENWD010000417.1 GCA_016650245.1 Vicinamibacteria bacterium | reverse complement strand
GTCTTCATTTGGTCTTCCTCGTCTTGACGCTCATCAGGCGCGCCTCGTCGTTCATGCGGCCGACGTTGCCGGCGTCGGCGGCGCCACGATTGGCGCGCCGGGTCACCAGCACTTGCAGGATCAGCGTGTTGTTCGGGTTGCTGGGCAGCGGCTCGACGGACCAGCGGCGGATGAACTTGGTGCGCGCCGGCGCGGCCCCTCCGCCGCCGAGAATGCAGCCGTTCTCGTCGATGTAATCCACCCAGCCCGCCGAGTTCTGCTGGAGCGTGCCCCAGGGCGACGGCGACAGGCCAGTGGCCGAGCCGCCGGCCGACGCCACGCAGCCCGAAATGGCTTCGCTGGCGCTGGTGTCGCTCGTGTAGTCGCTCACCGGCAGCCCCAGGATGTCGAAGCCCCAGGTCAATCCGCGCAATTGCTCTAGCTTCTGCTGGGCCAGCAGCGCCGCGTAGGTGTTCGAGCGCGACGAGAAGTTCGACCGCGTGGACACGGCGAACAACTGCGCCAGCGACACCAGGGCCACCGAAAGGATGACCATCGCGGCCAGCACCTCGATGAGCGAGAACCCGGCTTGGTTACTGCAACGTGACTTTGCCAAGGCCATTCACCGTGATCGACTTGTTCACCGAGGTGCCGCGTGTGACGTCGTACACCTGCAACGTCACGCCCGTACCGCTGATGGGCGTGGTCGCGCCCATCGTGTGGGCGGTCCCGTCGGGCCAGAAGTCGATGGTCTGGACCGTCGAGAATGCGACGTCCCTGAGCAACGTCTGGACCGGCCCGTCGTTGTTCGGCGCGGCGAAGAACTCCGGGTCCGTGTCCGGGTACGGGTAGCTCCCATTGCCGCACCGCACTGCCGCGCGGGAATCGGCATCGTCAGTGGCCGGCGTGCGGACCGTGCCCAGCAACTCCACCATGCGGTACTCCCCGGTCGCCGGGCAGTTGAAGCGCACGCGCATCACGCGGTCCGCTCGCACCGCCTTCATCCTGGCCGTCTGCAACTCCCGCTCCACCTGCCGCGCGGCGTTCGCCAACCGCATTTGTGCTGAGGTACTCGTGATGGCGGGCACCGCCATCCCGGCGACGATGGAAATAAGTGCGACCACCACGAGGAGTTCGAGGAGTGTGAAACCGCGTACATCGCCGGCTGCCGTCATGGTCTTCATGGTCTCGCTGGTGGCTCTCCCGCCCCTGCAAGGGGCAAGCGGGCTGCCACGTCAGCTTTGACGGCGGGTGACGACTCGTAAAGTGATGATGGGACTGGTAGTTAGCGGACAGACAGCGGCGAAATCCGGCTGGCCGATCGGCCGTCGTGAGATCTCAGACTGATACCTTAGGTAACAATTCTGGAAGCGGCAGCGTCAGCTGCATGGCCGTGCCCAGCCCGCCGGGCCCAGGTCCGGCGTGCACGCGGCCGTTATGGGTGACGACGATCTTCTGCACCAGGGCGAGGCCCAGGCCGGTGCCGTCGCGTTTGGTCGTAAAGAACGGCCGGAACACGCGATCGCGCAGGCCCGGCTCGATACCGGGCCCGTTGTCGGTCACCTGCACGCGCAGTGCGTGGGCGGCCAGATCGGGCATGGCCTCGATCCGGACGTCTGGCACGATGCCGGCGCCCGCGCACGCCTCGACGGCGTTTCTGGCCAGATTGCTCAACGCCTGCCGCAGCAGCACCTCGTCGCCGTCGACCACGGCCCAGGTGCCGCCGACGACCAGGCGCCCGCCGTGCGCCGTGACGTCGGCCTGCAGCTCTTCGGCGACGCGCTGTGCAATCTGGCCGAGGTCCACCGGCGTCACCGCCAGCTGCGTGGGGCGCGCGAAGTTGAGGAAGTTGGTGACCACCTGTCCCAGCGCCTCGGTCTCCGCGCGAAGCCCCTCCACGTACGTGCGTTCCTGCGGCGGCAGCGTGTCCAGGTTCAACAGTCGTGCATAGCCATGCACCGTCGCCAGGCCATTGCGGAACTCGTGGGCCAGCCCAGCGGTGAGCTCGCCCAGGCGCGCGAGCGTGTCCTTCAAGCGCAACTGCTCTTCCAGATCGATGACGGCGCTCAGGTCGGTGAACAGGCAGATCACGCCGCTGGGCGTACCGCTCTGGCTGACCAGGGGCGAGACGGTGACGCCAAGGTGCGTGACGGCCGTGCGCGAGTCGGCCAGTTCGAGCGCGCGCCTGACGATCGGCTGCCGGTCGCGCAGACACTCTTCGATCAGGCCGTGAGCGGCGACGATGCCCCGAGCATCTCGCGTACGGTGCCCTCGAGCGGGCCATCGCCCAGGCCGAGAAGCCGTCGGCTCGACGGGTTGACGATCTGCACGCGACCGTCGAGATCGGTGACGACCAGACCGGCCGTCAAGCTCGCGACGATCTGGCCGCTGAGCCGTTCGGAGGCCTCGGCACGGGCGGCCATGGCCCGTTCCTGCGCCTTGAGCTGCGTGATCGCGTCTTCGAGCGCCTGCGAGAGCAGCGCCTTCTCCATGCCGCCGTCGCGCAGGTGGCGCCGGCTATCGCGCGCCGCCGCGGCAAAGCGCAGCGTCGCGAATACGAGAATCGCGATCAAGCCCGCCACCAGGGCGGTCATGGAGATGAGCGCGTAGGCCTGCTGGTTCATCGCGGCCTACCGCGGAAACAGGCTGCCGACGTACCAGTCGAGCAGTGGCTGACCGGCCGCGGCCGCGGCCAGGGCGCCAACGGCCAGAAATGAGCCGAGTGGAATCTGGTAGTCGCGATCGCGCGTGATGGCGACCAGGCCCAGGCCGATCACGCTGCCAAGGAACGAGGCGAGAAACAGCGCGACCAGCGTCATCTGCCAGCCCAGAAACGCGCCCATCATCGCGATCATCTTGACGTCGCCAAACCCGAGCGCGTCCTTGCCCAGCACCCGGCTCACCATCTCGCCCATGCCAAACAGCAGGAGGCTGCACGCCGCCGCGCCGATGAGCGCGTCGCGCACACCCGGCGGCAGCACCAGGCTGAACGCCAGGCCGGACAGGATGCCCGGCAGCGTGATCACGTTGGGCAGGATGCGGTGCTGCAGGTCGATCATGAACAGCACGACCATCGCGCAGGCGAACAACAGTCGCGCCACCAACAACAGCGTCGGGCCGTACAGCCACGCCCCGCCGGCAAAGACAAGTCCGGTCACCAGTTCGATGACGGGGTACTGCATCGAAATTGAGGCGTGGCACCCGGCGCATCGCCCGCCAAGGGCGAGCCAACTGATGACGGGGAGATTCTCCCACGCGCGAATCTGACGATCGCAGTGCGGGCAGTGCGAGCGTCCCCAGAGCACCGTTCGCCCCAGAGGCAGGCGGACGATGCAGACGTTGAGGAACGAGCCAACAAACAACCCGAGTGTCCCAACCAGGGCGACAAACGTGAGATCGCTCATGCCCCAGGCCTTGGGGCCGGTCGCACGGCTGGCGGCGGTTCGTCGGGCAATGGGAAGAAAGTCGACGTCGGGTCGACCGCGGCCCGCCCTGTAGACGGATCGATGATCAGGGGCAGGCCGTCCGGGTCCACCGGCACTCCGCGGATCCATCCTCCCGCGATGAGCGGCTCCCATTCCGTGGCCCGCGATCCGGTCGTGTACCCGTAGCGGTCGAGCACTGGGTTCACCTGGTCGATGAGGTCGAGGACGTCGAGCTGTCCGAGCCGCCACTGCGCGGTCGTCCTCATGTACTCGTGCTCGGCCGTCTGCAGGATCTGCTGGAACAGGAAGCGCGAACTGCGCCGGTCGCCGCCTTGCGCCAGCATGTAGGCCGCCAGCCCGGGCAGCCACTCGGCCGAGCCGGGCACCTTGCCGGCTTCGGCGAACCAGTGCGCCGCGGTTCTCGCATCGCGGTAGGTCCAGTAATAGACAAACGCCTTGTCGTACAGGTAGTGCCACTTGCGAGGGTTGTTGGCAAAGCCTTTGTCGAGCAGCGTGATGGCCAGTTCCGGGTGGCTCAGCCCACGGTCGCGTCCTTCCGCGAGGAAGATCGCGCCGAAGCGGTACGCGATGTTGAAGGCCGGGTCGAGTGTGGTGGCGATGTCAAGCAACGGGTAGAGCAAATCCGAACGCGACGCGGGCGCTCCCTTGAGTCTGGTGGCGGCGAAGTACTGAATCGCGCGAATCCAGTAGACGTCGGCGAGCACGGACTTGAACGACAGCGCCACTCGACCCACGCCGTCGCCCGACGTGAAGTACACCTCGTCAACCGGCGAGGCGACAGCCGGATACCAGCGCTCGCGTGCGACCTGCAGGCTGACGGCGCCGGCCAGGCCGGCGACCACCAATGCCGTCGCCACCGATGAACGCGCCCTCACTTGAAGTCCCGCCTCGAGAAGATCCACACGGCGGCGGCCACAAGCGAGACGATGTAGCACAACCCGTAGAGGGTGGTCGTGGCCACGTAGCCGGCCGGCACCGGCTGCGCGTGCACGACGGCATTCTTCACGTCGAAGATCGCCATGTTCGGCAGCACGTAATACAGCGCCGTCGTGACGTACCGCACGGGCGAATCGCCCACGGCGAGGTCGAAGTTCTTCAGGTCGGCGCTGAAGTGACCCGCAACGTACAGCCCGAACGCGAAGACGGCAGAGAGCATGGGGCTCGAGAAGGTCGAGAAGAACAGCGCGATGGCCATCACCAGCATCAACTGCACGACGATGAGATACACCGCCACCAGCATGCGCGGATCGGTGGCCGGCGCCTCCCACGACTGGCGGAACGCCTCGCTTTCGGTCCACGACATGTAGCCGAGCACGGCGTACCACACCGCCGTCATCACGGCGACGTTGATGGCGATGGTCAACACGAGGCCGAGATACTTGCCGACGACCAGCTCCGAGCGGCGCACCGGCTTGGCGATCAAGCTGTAGATGCTGCGTCGCTCGACTTCCTTCGACACCAGGCCGATGCCGATGAAGATCGCGATGAACAGGCCGAACACCGCCATCGCAGCCAGTCCGAGGTCCTTGATGATCTTCACGTCCTGGCCGGCCGTGAGCTGCCCGATGAGAAACGAGGCGCCGATGACCAGCAGCGCGAAGCCCACGAGGTTATAGAGCACGCGGTCGCGGACCGAGTCGCGGAACACCGCCCAGGCGATGCGCCCGAGCGTGCGCGGGTTCACGAGAGGACTCCCTCGCGCGCCGACCGCGTCTGGGCAACTTGCTGCACGAAGATGTCTTCCAGGGTGGTGTGGAGCGGGTTGACCGATACCAGGACCGCCCCGGCGGCAGCCAGGTCGGCGATGAAGCCCTCGGGCCGCGTCTGATTCGACAGCTCGAAGGCGAATCGCGCGGGGCTCACCGGCGTCGCCTTGACGGCGCGGCCAGCCGACTGCTCCAGCAGGGTCTGCGACACCTCTGCCATCACCACTTCCCAACCCCGCACCTGGTAGCCGGCCATCTCTGCCAGCCGCCCGCTGGTCGCCAGGCGTCCGCCGACGACGATGGCCACGCGGCCGCAGAGCGTCTCGGCGTCGGTGAGAATGTGCGAGCTGAAGAAAATCGTCTTGCCGGCATCGCGGAGCCCCAGGATGAGCGCGCGGATGTCCCGCCGGCCCAGGGGGTCGAGCCCCGACATCGGCTCGTCGAGGAAGATGACCTCCGGCTCGTTGATCAGCGCCTGCGCGATGCCGACGCGCTGCACCATCCCCTTGGAGTACTTCCGCAACTGCAGGCGCCGCTCGGCGCCCAGCCCGACCTGATCGAGCAGGTCCGAGACGCGCCGGGCCCGCTCGGCCGACGGCATGTCGAACAGACCGGCAAAGTAGTGCAGCAGTTCCTCCGCGGTGAGGTTGTCGTAGAAGTAGGGGTTCTCCGGCAGGAAGCCGATGCGCCGGCGCACGTCGAGGTCGCCCACCGGCCGGCCCAGAATCGAAGCGTGCCCCGATGTGGGGAACACCAGCTGCATCAGCAGCTTGAGCGTCGTGGTCTTGCCGGCGCCGTTGGGGCCGAGAAAGCCGAAGACTTCGCCGGGCTCGACAACGAGGGTCAGCCGATCGAGCGCGCGATAGGGACGAGGTCGCCAGAAGCCGACCGGGAAGTCCTTCGTCAGCTCGTGAATGTCAATTGCGGGGGCCATACGGTACGGAGGGCCGGCACGGAAGAACCCGGCCCTCCTACTTGTCGGTCTATCGGCCTTCAGCCTTCAGCCTTCAGCCTTCAGCCTTCAG
>JAENWD010000416.1 GCA_016650245.1 Vicinamibacteria bacterium | reverse complement strand
GGCGTGGCGTGCTTCGACTGCCACGCCAACGGGCACACCAACGCCGCGACCCACACGGTCGGCGACATCCGGCCGAACGAGCACCGCCACCGCATCGACACGCCGACCCTGCGCGGTGTCAACGTCCAGCGGCTGTTCGGATCGCAGCGGGCGCTGAAGACCGTGGAGGACTTCACGGAGTTCGAGCAGCGCGCCGCGTACTTCGACGGGGACCCGGAAGCGGCCCAGCGCAAGGGTGTCAATATCCTCGAGCGCGGCAGCCAGGTCCACGCTATGAGCGAGTTCCAGGAGATTCTCGACTTTCCGCCGGCGCCGAAGCTCACAGTCTTCGGCCGCCTCGACCCGGCCCGGTCAACGGAGGCCGAGCGGCGGGGTGAGGCGCTCTTCTTCAGCAAGGGGCAGTGCGCCGCATGCCACACGCCGCCGTACTACACGGACAACCTGATGCACAACCTCCGGACGGAGCGCTTCTTCAACGAGGTCATGATCAACGGCCGAAAGGCCTCCGCGGACGGCCCGATCAAGACCTTCCCGCTGCGCGGGATCAAGGACTCGCCACCCTACCTCCACGACGATCGGCTGCTGACGCTGGATGACACCGTGGAGTTCTTCAATGTGGTACTGGGACTGAAGCTGCTCCCGCAAGAGAAGACGGACATCGTCGCGTTCCTGCGGGCGCTCTAAGGCGCCACCGGCGGGGTGGGGGGGCGCACTCCACCCCGTCCGGCATCACGTAGCCGAGCGTAGAGTGTCGAGATGTCATTCTCGCCTCTTCGGGCCGCGTGGCTGACCCGTTTGTCGTAGCGTCTGCGGCGGCAACCAGCCCCAGCGCCACCGAGGCGGGGCGCCCTGTCTACCAGCGAATGGGATACGCCCCCGTCACCACGCACACGATCTTCATGGAGAAGAGATTCCTCGAAGGCCACTGATGCAGCCACCGCGCCTTCTCTCGTGGCTTGTCGCCCTCTCCATCGCAGGCGTGGCCGGCTGCTCGTCCGAGCCGTCGACGCCACCCGCAACGGACGCGCAGCCGTCGGCGCCGGTCACGCTTGCGGTCGTCAACGCCCGCGTATGGACGGGCGACCCGGCAAAGTCATGGGCCGAAGCCCTCGCGGTGAGCGGAGAGGAGATCGTCGCCGTCGGCACCAGCGACGAGATCCGTCAACGCGCGGCCGGCGTCACGCCGATCGACGCGGCGGGGCGGCTGATCGTCCCCGGCTTCATCGACACGCACGTGCACTTCGTGGAGGGCGGCTTCCGGCTGGCGTCGGTGCAACTACGCGACGCGCGCACGCGGGACGAGTTCGTCAGCCGCATCAAGACGTTTGCGGCCACAGTGCCGGCTGGCACGTGGATCACCGGCGGAGACTGGGACCACAGCCTGTGGGGCGGCGAGCCGCCCACGCGGGCGTGGATCGACGCGGCGACCCCGGATCACCCGGTCTGGATCAACCGGCTCGACGGCCACATGGCGCTCGCCAACGGCGCCGCGCTGAAGGCCGCGGGCGTGACCCGCGCCACGAAGAACGTGGCCGGCGGCGAGATCGTCCGCGATGCGCGCGGCGAGCCCTCGGGCCTGCTCAAGGACAACGCGATGGGCCTGGTCGATCGCGTCGTGCCGGACCCCTCCGACGCCATGCGCGACCGCGCGTTGACGGCCGCGATGAAGCATGTCGCCGGGCAGGGCGTGACATCGGTCCACAACATGGGCGTGTGGTCCGATCTGGCGACGTTCGCGCGCGCCCGGCGCGCCAATGTCCTCGGCACGCGCATCTACTCTGTCGTGCCGCTGGCCGACTGGCAGCGCCTTCGCGACGTCGTGGCCAGCAAGGAATACGGCGGGGCAAACGGCCGCGGCGACCAGTGGCTGCGGGTCGGCGGTCTGAAAGGCTTCGTCGACGGCTCGCTCGGCTCGCACACGGCGGCGTTTCACGCGCCGTTTGACGACGCCCCGGCCGATCGCGGGTTGCTGGTCAATACGCCTGAAGATCTCTACGCGTGGATCTCGGGCGCCGACAAGGCTGGCCTGCACGTGATGGTGCACGCCATCGGCGACCGGGCCAACGGCCTGCTGCTCGACATCTACGATCGCGTCACGCGTGAAGACGGCGCGCGCGACCGGCGGTTCCGTATCGAACACGCGCAGCACCTGGCCGCCGCCGACATCCCGCGCTTTGCTGCGCTCGGGATCATCGCGAGCATGCAGCCGTACCATGCGATCGACGATGGCCGATGGGCGGAGAAGTACATCGGCGCCAGAATCAGGACCACGTACGCGTTTCGATCGCTCCTCGACTCCGGCGCGAGGCTCGCGTTCGGCAGCGACTGGTACGTCGCGCCGCCGACCCCGCTCGAGGGCATCTACGCCGCCGTGACGCGGCGCACGCTCGACGATCGCAATCCCGGCGGATGGGTGCCGGAGCAGAAGATCACGGTTGAAGAGGCGCTGCGTGCCTACACCGGGGGCGCGGCGTACGCGTCGTTCGAGGAGGACCGCAAAGGCGTGCTGGCGGCCGGACGGCTGGCAGACTTCGTGATGCTCGACCGCAACCTGTTCGAGATCGCGCCGGAGGAGATTCGCAACGCACGCGTCGCGTTGACCGTCGTCGGCGGACGGACGATCGTCGAGCGGTAGCGGTCTACTCGTCCCGAAGCACGACCATCGGGTCCACTTGCGCCGCCCGGCGCGCCGGCAGGAAGCACGCGATCGTGGCCACCGTCACGATCGTGGCCGACACCACGACGAACGTCGCCGGATCAGTTGGCTGGACGCCGAAGAGCAGCGATGCCATCACGCGGTTGAGCGCCAGCGCGCCGCCCAGGCCCAGGATCAGACCGACGCCGGCAATCGCGATGCCCTGGCCCATCACCATCTGGACAACGGAGCGCTGCGCCGCGCCCAGCGCCATCCGGATGCCGATCTCCCGCCGCCGCTCGGACACCATGTAGGACAGGATGCCGTACGTGCCCAGCGCGGCCAGCAGCAGCGCCAGCCCCGCAAAGGCCATGAGCAGGTTGGCCAGCAGGCGCGGCCGGCTCACCGACTCGGCAAACACCTCGTCCATCGCGCGATAGCGAATCACCGGCAGCGTCGCGTCGGACTCGCGCACCGCCGCCTCGACGCCGCCGCGCAGGCTGGCTGCCGGCAACGTGCTCCGCACGACGACGTTCATGTTGCGCTGGGCGAAGCCAGCCGCGGCGGCCTGATCGGCGAGGAAGTAGATCTCGGTCCCTGTCTTCTGGTCGACTCCGCCCTGCTTGACGTCCTTGGCGATGCCGACGATCGTGAACCAGCCAAACTGGTCGGTGTCCGGGCTGAGGCGGCCGCCCACCGGCTGCCGTCCGCGGAAGAAACGCTCGGCCAGGGCCTCGTTGATCACCACGGCCGGACCGCGAGTCACGTCCGCGAGTTCAAACGCGCGCCCCTCCACGATCGGGATGCCCATTGTCTCGAAGTACCCAATCGACGTGAACTGGTAGTAGTCCACGTTCTCAATCGGATCCTCTTCGGACCGCTTCTCGTACCCGTCGATGTCGGTGCCGTTGGCGTCGACCCTGCGGTTTGGCGGCAAGCCCGACATGACGGCGACACTCGCCACACCCGGCGCCTGCCGCAGGCGGGCGGAGAGCCCATCGTAGAAGCGCACGACAGACGGGCCGTCGGCGTAGGTGGCCGTCGGCAGGTCGAGCGCGAAGGTGGTCAAGGGCGCACGGTCGAAGCCGGCGTCCACCTGCATCAGGTTGACCACGGTGCGCAGCATCAGCACGGCCCCGACCACCAGCAACACTGCGAGCGCGACCTCAGCCATCACCAGGCCTCGGCGAACCCAGTGGCGTGCCGTCCCGGTGGATCCGCGGCCGCCGCTCTCTTTCAGCGTGACCGCCAGCGAGTCGGGCGACAGATGCAGCAGCGGCGCGAGGCCGAAGATGACGCCGGTCGCAAGCGATACCAGCAGCGTGAAGCCGAGCACGATCGGGTCCAGCGACACGTCTGCCGACCGAGGCAGGCTTTCCGGGTATGCCGCCAGCAGCAGCCGCAAGCCCACGACGGCCACCGGCAGGCCCAGCACGCCGCCGGCCAGCGACAACACGATGCCCTCGGTCATGAACTGGCGAAGCAGCCGGCACCGGCTGGCGCCAAGGGCCGCGCGCACGGCAAATTCGCGATGTCGTGTCTCAGCGCGTGCCAATAACAGGTTGGCGAGGTTGGCACAGGCGATGAGGAGCACGAAGCCGACCGCCGCCTGCAGCACCCAGATGGCGCGCGAGGCGCTGCCGACGATCTCGGCCTGCGCCGGCTCCACCTGGAGCTGGTGCAACGTCGCGCTGGGCTTGTGCGTCTTCGGGAACTGTTCCTCCCAGCGGGCATACAACGTGCTGATTTCCGCCTGGGCTTCGGACATGCTCCGGCCGTCGGCGAGACGGCCGATGAGGTACAGCCCGTGGTTGCCGCGGTTTTGCCGGTTGGAGGCGTCCAGGCGCAGGGGCAGCCAGACCTCGACCTTGTTGTCCATGACATCGAAGCCCGGCGGCATGATGCCGACGACTTCCCACGATTTGCCGTTGAGACTCACGGTCTGACCGACGACGTCGCGGCCGCCGAGAACCGCCTGCCAGGTTTCATGCGACAGGATCGCGACGTCCGGACCGCCGGCGCGTGTCTCCGCGGCCGTGAATTGACGGCCGCGCGCGACCGGTACGCCGAGCGTGCGGAGCATCGCGGCATCCACGTTGGCGATTCGCACCCGCCGCGGCCGCTCGCTCGCCGAGAGGTTGAGCTCGCCGGTCGTGAACGCGCCGACGACCGAGAACGATCGGTTCCACTCCTGGAACTCGAAATACTCCGGCGGTGAGATCCAGAACTGATCGAACCCCAGGTTCGGAAAGCGGCTGGTGATGAACATCAGCCTATCCGGCTGCGGGTACCCGAGGGGCCGGAGGATCACGCCGTTGACGACGGAGAAGATCGCGGTGTTGGCCCCGATGCCGAGCGCAAGCGTCAGGATCGTGACGAAGGCGAACCCAGGCGTCCGGAAGAGGTTCCGGACGGCGTGCCGGAGGTCCTGGAGCAGCGTGGACATGGTGCGGAATTATACGAGCGACGCGGGTGGCTGGTTCGCAGTCGTCGATTGACTTGCGCCGGAGACGTCACTATCGTCTGAGCTTCACCCCAGAGGACATATGGCTCACGTCTCGATGACTGTCAATGGCAAGGTGCGAAAAGGAGACGTGGAGCCGCGCCTGCTCCTCGTCCATTTCCTGCGCGAGCACCTGCTCCTCACCGGCGCGCACGTCGGCTGCGACACCAGCCAGTGCGGCGCCTGCACGGTGCTGGTCGACGGCCGCAGCGCCAAGTCCTGCACCATCTTCGCCGT
>JAENWD010000415.1 GCA_016650245.1 Vicinamibacteria bacterium | reverse complement strand
GGCGTCACGCCCGATCGCCAGCTGCGCTGGTTCGACCGCACCGGCAAGGTCGTAGGCTCGCTCGGCGGCCCAGGGGAATTCCGCGACCTGGCCGTGTCGCGGGACGGCACGCTGGTGGCGTACGAGCAAATGGATCCGACCCTGGGGACCAGGGATATCTGGGTGCGCGATCTCGTCCGCGACACCAGACTGCGCCTGACCTCGACGCCCGACGAGGACGGAGCGCCGGTCTGGGCCCCCGATGGGCGGACGCTCGTCTTCGGCGGACTGCGCGACCGTCAGATCGCCGTCCTGCGCGACGCAGCCGCCGGCGGCCACCAAGAGAGGCTGATCACGGTGATCGGCTTCCCGCAGGACTGGTCGCCGGACGGCACACAGGTGGTCCTGGAAGTGACGACTCCCACGAAGGGCAGCGACCTGATGCTGCTGGATCTGAGCAGCAAGACGTTGACGCCGTACCTGGCGACGCCGTTCATGGAGCGCGAAGCGCAGTTTTCGCCCGATGGCCGGTTCATGGCGTACTCGTCGAGCGAGTCGAGGCAGCGCGAGGTGTACGTGGAGCCGATCCCACGCGATGGCCGGCGCTGGCAAGTGTCAAGCGACTACGGCAGGGAGCCGCGCTGGCGCGGAGACGGGCGCGAGCTGTTCTATCTGGGACGCGACGACCAGCTGGCCGCGGTGGCCGTGCAGACCAGGGCGGCCGGCCTGGCGTTTGAACGGCCGACGCCACTGTTCAAGCTCCGCATCCGCGGAGCCGACGTGCGCTATCACTACGCGGTGTCGCGTGACGGCCAGCGTTTCCTGGTGAACACCGTCGTCGAAGACGTGCCGGGGACGCCTATCAACGTGTGGGTGGACTGGTTGGCCGGTGTGACGAAGGGGACTGATGATTGACGATTGCAGATTGACGATTGACGATTACAGGGCCGTGCGCGCGGCGACCTTCAAGCGCTCGCTGTCGTGGATGATCGCTTTCACCCCTTCCGCATCAAGCGACTCGACCTGCAGCAGTTCCTCGGCCAGCGCGGCCACAGCGGCGCGATGGCGTGACACCACCTGGCGCGCGGTCTCGTAGCCCTTCATCACCAGATCGCGAATCTCGTCGTCCACGCGCCGCGCAGTCGCTTCGCTGTAGCCGACTCCGGGATCCTCGTCCCACGGGCCGGGCCGGCGGAAGGCCACCGGGCCAAACGAGGACATCCCGAACTCGCAGACCATGCGGCGCGCGATCTCGGTGGCGCGCTCGATGTCGTTGCCGGCGCCGCTGGTGATGCGGCCAGTGAAGATCTCCTCGGCCACGCGGCCGCCCATCAAGATCGCCAGTTGGGCCTCGAGAAACGCCTTCGAGTGCGTGTGGCGGTCGAACTCGGGCAGCTGCATCATCACGCCCAGCGCGCGGCCGCGCGGGATGATGGTCACCTTGTGAATCGGATCGGCGTGCGGCAGCAGGGCCGCCACCACGGCGTGTCCGGCTTCGTGATACGCGGTGGTCTTGCGCTCGTCGTCGGTCATGACCAGCGAACGGCGCTCCGCGCCCATCAGCACCTTGTCGCGCGCCTGTTCCAGGTCGTGCGCGTCGATGGACGAGCGGCCCGCGCGCGCGGCGCGCAGCGCGGCTTCGTTCACCAGGTTCGCCAGGTCAGCGCCTGAGAAACCCGGAGTTCCGCGCGCCACAGCATGCAGGTCCACGTCGGGGCTGGTGGGCACCTTGCGCGAGTGAATCGCGAGGATGGCCTCGCGGCCGCGCAGATCGGGGTTGCCGACGGTGACTTGCCGGTCGAACCGGCCAGGCCGCAGCAGCGCCTTGTCGAGAATGTCGGGCCGGTTGGTCGCGGCGATGACGACGATGCCCAGGTTCGGCGAGAAGCCGTCCATCTCGACGAGCAACTGGTTGAGGGTCTGCTCACGCTCTTCGTGGCTGAGCGACTGGCTGCCGCGGCTGCGGCCCACCGCGTCGAGCTCGTCGATGAAGACGATGGAGGCCGGGTGTTTGCGCGCTTCCTTGAACAGCTTGCGCACGCGACTGGCGCCGACGCCGGCAAACATCTCGACGAAGTCCGATCCGCTGGCGAACAGAAAGGGCACCCCGGCTTCGCCGGCAATCGAGCGCGCGAGCAGCGTCTTGCCCGTTCCCGGCGGGCCAACCAGCAGCACGCCCTTGGGAATGCGGCCGCCGATCGCGCCAAAGCGCCCGGGCTCGCGAAGGAACTCGACGATCTCCTTGAGTTCGTCCTTGGCCTCGTCCACGCCGGCCACATCCGCGAAGGTGATAGAGGTGCCGCCCTTGAGCGCTTGTCGTGCGTCTTGCTCGACCGAGGGCAGCCGGCCCGGGCTGATGCGGTAGAGCGCAAAGCCCAGCAGGCCGAAGAAGGCGAGCGTGACCACCAGCGCGCTGGCGCTGAACATCGCGCCGGCGCTGCCGGGCTTCACCTCGACGCGTATCCCGCGGGCGATCAGGTCGGGCACAAAGGTCTGATGCGCGGCGGCATAGCCAATCGGCGCGGCGGTCTGCACCCGGCTCCCATCGGCGTTGACACCGACGAAGCGGTCCGGCTCGATCTCGATCTGGCGCAAACTTCCCGCGTCAATAGCCGTGAGGAAGTCGGACAGGGCGATCTCGCGCACCGGCGGACGGCCGCTCCTGAGCCCGGCCAGCAGGACGAGCGAGAGCACGAGCAGGCCGCCGGTCACCAGGACGGCGGCACGACGATGACGGGGTGTGATGCGCACGCGCCAGGGACTCCGAGGGTTCGAGTTTCTGCGGGGCTTGCCGCGCCGAAGCCAACGGCGAAGGCGGGCCCCCGCGGCCTATCTATCGGCCAAGTTGGCAATTCTGTGCACTGCTGACGGGTTGGGGCGGGTTGGGACAGGTTGGGGCAGGTTCGGTCAGGTTCGGTCAGGTTCCAGCGGATTCACGACTCGGACTGCGCCGTACGACTGGCCATCAGAGAGATCCTCTGAATACAGAATCTTGGCGCCGGACGATTCGGCCGCCTGGAGGATAAGCGCGTCCCAGAACGAGATCTGGAAGCGCTCTTGAACGTCCAGGGCCTCGAGAATCGATTCCCCGGTATTGGTCACGACATCCCAGGCGAGATAGTCGGTGAGAATCTCGCGCGCCTTTCTCAGGTCGACGGGCCGCTTTGCCTTGCGCCGCAAGTTGACACAGAGCTCCTGAAGCACCTGCGTGCTTACGACGCCTGATCGGTCGCGCCACAGATCCTGGACGAGCGCCTGGGCGTGTTCGTGCTTTGCCCTGGCGGCGGTGTGGTGCGCGTACATCAGGATGTTGGCGTGGACGAAGTCCTATCGCTCATGGAGCTCGTCGCGCGACGCGGGCGGTGTCCACTGCAAGTCGAGTCCGTCGCGCAGCCGGGCGAGCGCGCGCCTTCGTGCCTTGTCGAACGCCTTCCGATCGCGCACCAGTGATTCGAGGCGTTCCCAGACGGAACGATTCGCGAGTTGCTCCGAATGGGAGCGAAGGACCGATTCTTGGACATGAGCTGGACCGCAGATGGACGAGCGATCCTCATCTCCCGCTTTCCGCGAGATCCGCAGCTGAAGGGCGAACAGACGTGGCCCTCGCTGTGGCGCGTCGACGCTAGGACGGGGGCGACTGAGCCGCTCGGTCTGAAGCTGGAAGGCCTGCGCGATCTCGCTGTCAGCCCCGATGGCCGTCACCTATCGTTTACAGTCGGCTGGACCGCTCGCGAACCGTGGATTCTCGAGAATTACCTGCCGACATCGCGCGCGGCGGACGGAACGCGGCGCTGACAGACGGGATCCAACCTTATGCCAATCGTGCTCGGCCCTAGCACTGCTTGTCGAGGCTGCCTGGACGAACAACCCTCGTTGACATTCACATCTAACTCCCCAGCACCTTCGCCCTCGCCTGCTTCACCGCCTCCCGCAGCAGCGGGTCCGTCGACCCCTCCAGCGCGTCCAGCTCCGGCAGCAGCTCCTCGAGCCCCAGCGCGCCGATCGCGTACGCGCCGCACGACTTGAGCCACGCGTCGTCGCTGACCAGCAGCATGCGCACGGCCTCGGTCGCCGACGGTGGCTGGGCGCTCAGCATCCGGTGGGCCAGCGCCACGCGGTCCCCGGTCGGCACGGCGCTGTCGAGCAGGGGCACCAGCAGTGTCCGCATCCGCGGCGACAGGATGTTCTCCAGGAACTCCAGCGCGTTGTCGTGGACGACCGGGTTGGTGGACTGCACGCCGACGTACGCGCTGTGCAGGTCCTGGTGCGGGAACCGGAGCTTCAGCAGCCGGAAGATCCGCTCGAGCTCCTGCTCCATCGCGGTCCTCAGCGGCGCGATGACCGGCGCCGGATCGGCCAGCGCGGGGAGCAGCGCGCCAATCATCTGGTACGATCGCAGGTGACCCAGAATCTCGGCGTCGAGCAGGGTCTCGAGCATCGTCGGATCGACGCGCCAGGTGGGGTGCAGTTCCTGCAGCTTGTTGAGCGCGCTGATGACGCCATACCGCACCTCGACGTCGGGGTCGAGCAGGCTCTCGCCCAGGACCCCGTGCGTGGCCTGCGACCCGATCTGCTGCAGCACCAGCGGCAGGGCCCGCCTCGCCGCCACCGGCGTGTCCGGGTCCACCATGTGATCGCGCAGGGTGCCGACGACGCGGTCGCCGAACTGCGCGAGCGCGGCGACGGCGTCGGCGGAGACCGCCGGATCGGCCAGCCGCTCGACGACGCGGCCCACCAGCGTGCGCTTGCGCAGCTTGCCCACCGCATGAATCGCGTGCTTCACCTGCTCGGCATCGCCGTCGGTCAGCACCGTGCGGATCTGGTCCTCGAACTGATCGGGCAGCAGCTCCAGCAGCCGGGCCGCCTCGTACCGGGTCCGCGACTCCTCGTCCTCCAGCATGCGATCCAGCAACAGCCGGGCGGCGTCGATGTTGGTGTGGGAGCCGGGCTGCGACAGAAAGCTCACCATCGCAGCGCGAATCGAGAAGTCCGCAAACTCGCCCAGTCGCTCGATGCGGTCGAGCGGATCGATGCGCGAATGATGGGCGAGGTAGAGCAGCGCCTGGGTGCGTACGCCCAGCTCGGGGTCGTAGAGGAGCTTTTCGACCAGCGGCTCGACGGCCTCGTCGTGCGACTCATCGAGGATGCGGATGGCTTCGGCGCGCACGTCACCCGACTGGTGCTGCAGCAACCCGCGTACCGCAGGATGCGAGGCGTGTTGACCGGCCGCGCCCAGCAGCTTCAGTGCGTACAGCACTTCGGCCGGGTCAGTGCCGCCCAACTGCCTTGCCAGCAGTTCGGTGGCGGAACGATCCAGCCCGGTGGCCGTTGCGCGCTCGGCGTCGAGGCGGTAGTTGTGGATGCTGTCCTGCAGGTTCAGCACGTACTGCCGCTGCGCGACATAGGCCGTCGCCAGCCAGCCCCCCAGCAGGGCCAGCGTCACCCACGACATGCCAACCGGCCCAAGGCCGACCAGGTTGGCAAACAGCAGGACCGACAGGCCCGCCAGCCCGTCGCCGAGACGCCAGACCACCGTGTCGATGAACGACTTCACGCTCAGCGTCTGGTCGGCCGGCACGGGCAGATACAACAGCTCGACGGTCGGCTTGTCCACGGCGTAGCGCAACACCTGGTCGGTGCCGCGAAGCACCACGGCCGCCGCCAGCGTGCCGACGATCAGCAAGCCGCCAGTGCCGAGCGTCAGCGCCACGGGCACCACAAACAGCGCGAAGCCCAGGCCCGCGCGTCGAAGCAGGCGCCCGGTCAGCACCCACTGCAGCGCAAACGACGCCAACCCGGCGTAGATGTTGAACAGCCCGAAGAACGCGGCCAGCTCGTCGCGGCCGAACGTGGATTGGCCGACAACCGCCTTGAACTGCCAGCCGATGACGGCCGTCGCCCAGGACGACAAGAGGATGACGCCGGCAATCGCGCGCAGGTACGGCGAGCCGGCAATTAGCGTCAGGCTGTTCCGCAGCCCCGAGCTGGCGTCCTCCCCCCCTTCTTCCTGGGTGCCGTCGCCCAACAGCGGCCGCAGCAGCCACAGACGGTCGACCAGGACTCCCGCAATCACCAGGCACACCGCCATCCCGATGAGCGAGCTCTCGGCGCCAAACCGCGTGGCGGTGTACCGGGTGACAAACCCTCCGATGATCCAGCCGGCGGTCGCCCCGCTGCCGATGAAGCCAAACATGCGCTTGGCTTCGCGGGTGGTCAGGACGTAGTTGGCCAGGGTCCACACCTGCGCCGGGGCGACGACCCCGAACATGCCGACCCAGACGTAGAGGACCGGCGTCAGCCAGGGAGCGTCGGAAATGTGCGTCAGATACCAGAAGCCGAGACAGTTGATGGCGAAAAAGCCCAGGCTGCCCATCAGCAGGCTCCGGACGTTGGCGCGCCGGGCAATCCGCAGGTAGACCGACACCCAGATCCCGACGATGGCGGCAATGGCCATGTCGGCATAGGGCAGCAGCATCGCCCCGAACTCGTCGATGAACAGGGCGTCGCGGACGGCCTTGCCGACCGTGAAGCTGCCGATGACGAAGAACAGGTAGCCAAACAGCAGCAGCCCGCGTCCCAGTTCGCCGGGTCGCAGGTCGAGCACGCGTTCGAGGCGGCGCAGCATGGTGCTGCGCGGGAGTTTACCTGAGTTAAGATGCGGCCACGGATCCTCCCCCAATGAGCGCCTTTTTCAGGAAACTGCTCTCCCCCGTCGTCGAACTCCGAGAAAAAGAGTTCACGACGGCGCTGATGATGTTCGCCTATTCGCTCCTGGCGATGGCGTCCTACACGGCCCTCAAACCGGTGACCCGGTCGCAGTTCATCAAGGATCTGGGCGCCGACAACCTGCCGCTGGTCCAGTTCGCCTTTGGCGTGCTGGTCGGCTTCCTGATGCAGGCGTACACGATGGCCTACGCGCGGCTGCCGCGCCGGTGGGCCCTGCCTCTGACGCTGGGCGGCCTTGCCTTCGTGTTGGTCGGTTTCTGGCTCTGGTTCCAGACCGAGTCGCAGTGGGCCTCCACAGGCTTCTACTTCTTCGGCCTGCTGATGGGCATCCTGATCATCAGCCAGTTCTGGACGCTGGCCAATGTCGTCTACGACCCGCGGCAGGCCAAGCGCATCTTCGGCTTCATCGGCGCCGGAGCGACCCTTGGCGGCATTGCGGGATCGGCGCTGAGCATCCAGGCCGAACGCATCGGCACGGCGAACCTGCTGCTGGTCAGCGCGGTCTTGATCCTGGTCTGTGCAGTGCTGGTCGCCGCGATCGTCGTTCGGGAAAAGACCGACACGCAGTCGCTGGCCGTGGGCGAGGAGGTGGGCGTCGGCGCAACCGAAGCGCTGCGGTTACTGGCGAGCAGCAAGCACCTGCAGACGATCGCGCTCATCATCGCCTTTGCGGCGATCGGCGCGGCCATCGTCGATCAGCAGCTGAACATGGCCACCGCGCAGGCCAAGGGGCAGACCAACACCGACGGCATCACCAGCTTCCTCGGCCAGGTACAGCTGTACACCTCGACGATTGGCTTTGTCGTCCAGATCTGGCTCACGAGCAAGATCCAGCGCTATCTCGGCATCGGCGTGGCGTTGCTGATGCTGCCGACGAGCCTCGGCTTGACGGGAACGCTCATCATTCTGAGCGGCGCGTTGTGGACCTCGGCGCTGGCGCGCGTCGTCGACACGTCGCTGCGCTACACGGTGGACAAGACGACGCGGGAGATCCTGTTCCTGCCGCTGCCGAGCGGCGTGAAGCAGAGGGCCAAGCCCTTCATCGACGTCACGGTGGATCGGTTTGCCAAGGGGATCGGCGCGCTGCTGGTGCTGGTGCTGATCAAGGACCAGATCTTCGGGTACAACATCGGGTTCGGCCTCACCTGGCAGCAACTGAGCTGGGCCAGCCTGACGATGATCGGCCTGTGGGTGGTGGCGACGATCCGCGCGCGGCGCGAGTACCAGGCCGTGTTCCGCCGCACGCTGGAACGGCAGGACGTGGCGCCCGAGGCGCTGCGGCTCAGCGAAGCGGATCTGTCGACCATCGAGACGCTGGTCGAGGAACAGGGCCATCCCGATCCGCGTCACGTGATCTACGCGATCGAGATGCTCGAGTCGCTCAACAAGCGGCATCTGGTGTCGCCGCTGCTGCTGAACCACGAGACGCCCGCCGTGCGGGCACGCGCGCTGCTGACCGTGGAGGGCGCCAGCGAGACCTTGCGGCAGCGGTGGACGCCCGGCGTCGAGCGCCTGTTGAAAGACGACGCGCCGGAGGTCCGCGCGGCGGCCGTGCGCGCACTGGCCATCGTGCGGGGCGAGGCCGCCATTGGCCTGATGCGCCCGCACCTGGACGACCGCGATCCGCGCCTGGCCGTGACCGCCGCCGCGGCGCTGTCGACGAGCCCCAACGCCGAGGACGTCGAGGCGGCCGAGGCCACGCTCGAACGCCTGTCGGGCGACCTGCGGCCGGGGGCAGCCACCGCGCGCCAGGAAGTCGCCCTGGCGCTGGGGGCGATCGCCCATCCACGCTTCCGGCGCCTGCTGGTGCCGCTGATGTACGATCCGCAGCGCGAGGTCGCGCTCGCGGCCATCAAGAGCGCGGGCCGGCTGGGGGCCGACGACTACATCTTCGTGCCGCCGCTGGTGTCGCTGCTGCGCAACCGGTTGCTGAAGGCGTCGGCGCGGCAGGTGCTGGTGGGGTACGGCGAAGGCGTCATCGACACGCTCGCCTACTTCCTGCGCGATCCCGACGAAGACATCTGGGTCCGCCGGCACATCCCGTCGACGCTCGCGCAGATCCCGTCCCAGAGGGCCATGGGCGTCCTGGTGGACGCGCTGGGCGAGGCCGACGGCTTCCTGCGCTTCAAGGTCATCAACGCGCTGCTGCGCTTGAAGCAGTCGCACCCGCAGTTTGCGCTGCCGGCCGAGCGCGTGCAGCCGCTGCTGGTGCAGGAGTCGAATCGGTACTTCAGCTACCTGAGCCTGCACTACAACCTGGTGCACAAGGACCCGGCGGCCAAGGAGACCCTGATCGCGCGCGCGCTGAACCAGAAGCTCGGGCGCACGCTCGACCGCCTCTACAAGCTGCTCGGGCTGCTCTATCCGTGGAAGGACATCTCGGCGGCGCGCTGGTCGCTCGAGCATGGCGATACTCGCGTGAAGGCCAGCGCGGCGGAGTATCTCGACAACCTGCTCGACAGCCAGGTCCGCAAACGCGTGATGCCGGTGCTCGAGGACTTGCCGATCGAAGAGAAGGTGCGGCGCGGCAACGCCCTGCTCAAGACGCGCGTGCGCGACGCGGAAGACAGCCTGGCCCAGCTCGTGCACGACGAGGATCAGATCGTGGCGGCCGCGGCGATGCTGTTTGTCGAGCAGCGCGGCCTGTGGGCC
>JAENWD010000414.1 GCA_016650245.1 Vicinamibacteria bacterium | reverse complement strand
GTTGTAGCTGGTGGCGTAGCTGCCAAAGAGCGCCAGGCTCCTGGTCGCATTCACGACGAGCGCCGCGTTGGGCATCACGTCGCTGGTGCGCACCGCGCCCACGGCCGGGTCGTTCTCGCCGTAGCCGAGACCGATCGTGGCAACGACCTTGCCGCCGGCCAGCGACGTCTGGTTCTGCACGTACGTATTCCAGAAGCCATCGTCGGTCGGGGCGCCCCACGCGAGCGCTGGAAAGTCCGGTACCAGCGGTGCGAGCGTCTCGCCGGTGTAGACGTCAAGCGGCGACTGTGGTCCTGGCGTCGGTCCAGCCGGACCAGTTGCGCGCAGCGTGGCGAGCCGGCCGTTCAGGCCCACCTGCACCAGCGACTTCCACGAACCGCCGGGCCGCAGCTCGTAGGTCCCGTTCACATCGAGGTTGTGATAGCGCCGCTGGTTGCCGCTCGTGCGGTGCACGCGCTGCACGAGGCCCAGGTCGCGCAGTGCCGCAATCTGCGCCGCCGTTGTGACCTGCGGCGTGAACTGGTCGATGTCGGTGTCGAAGCGGATGAAGCGATACGACGCGTTCAGCGTCAGCGCGCGCGTTGCCTGTGCGCGCAAGTCAGCGCCGGTCCAGAACGTCTCGTCGATGCGGCCGCCCGACGACAGGTTCACGTCGTGCGGCGATAGGTCGGCCACGTCGATCGGGCTGGCCACTCCGTCGCTGACCGACAGCGACGTCGAGGGCGAGACGACGATCCCGCCGCCGGCGGGGCGGTTGAGACGGCTCCACTGCGCGATGGGCGTGAGGGTGACGCGGCCGTGGCGGTCGAGCCGCCAGGTGATCGACGCGTTGGCGTAGCGGTTCCGGTCCACCACGTCGTTGGTGAAGTAGCTGGCGTTCTCGGTGGTGACCAGCGCGCGATAGAGCACGCGGCCGTCGCGCGTGAGCGGGCCGGTCGAATCGAGGTCGAAGGCCGCGGTACCGCGATCGCCGAGCGTGACGCCGCTGCCGGCGTAGCCGCCCGTGCGCACGTCCAGTCGGGTACGGCGCAGGTCGAGCGGCTTCTTCGTGATGAGGTTGATGAGGCCACCCGGCGATCCGGCCGAGCCATAGAGCAAGCCCGCCGGCCCGCGGAGCACCACCGCCTGCTCGACGCCGAACAACGACGCGCCAAAGCCGCCGCCGGCGTTGATTCCGGCGAACCCGTCGATGCGCGTGTCCTCGGGCCCCATGCGGTAGCCACGCGCGTAGAAGTGATACCCCTCGGCGCGATAGCTGTTGACGAAGATGCCCGGCACGTACGCCAGCGCGTCGGGCACGGAGTGGAAGTTCTGCTCGCGCATGCGCGCGGCGTCGATGATCGTCAGGCTGCGTGGCGTCTCGTGGAGCGTCGCCGGCAGCTTGTAGGCGGTGCTGCCTGCCGGGGCGACGGCTTCAACGGTAACCAGGTCGGTCAGACCCGCTGGCGCGAGGATGACCGGCACGGTGACGGTACGGCCGACGTAGGCGGCGGCCTCGACGCTGATGGCGGCAAACCCGGCCTTGGCGACCGTGATCACATAGCGGCCCGGCAGCAGGCCCGACAGGAGGTAGCGGCCGGGATCGACAGCGGGGGCCGCCCGCGGCGACTCGGAGCCCCGCGCGACGAGCACCTCGGCGTCGGTGACGGCGGCGCCGGATTGATCGAGGACACGCACGTCCACCACCGCGGTGCGGGCCGGCTGCTGCGCGGCCAGCGGCGAGGTGAGAAGGGTGAATGCGACGAGGTGACAACACGGCACGACGGCGGCCTTTCAGGTGAGCCAGGGCCTATACTGAGACTGAGTCTCAAAGTCAGTATCCTAGCGGCCGAAACTCCGACCAGTCAAGTCCGATTTTTGTAATCGTACGGGTGGGCTTTCAGAGGCCTCGGGAGGACGGGGAGATAGCCTCAGGAGGACGGGAAGATAGCCTCAGGCCTCAAAGGGACTCGGCGAGTTACCGGCGTCTGCGAAACTCCTCGAACCAGTTCTGGACGATGACCACGCTGCTCTGCGCTGGCTTGAGCGGACGCACGACGACGAAGCGCCTGGTCGAGCGGGAGCGCGCCGCGCGCGAGCCGCGCCGCGAGCGTCTCGCCCTCGAGGTATTGCATGACCAGGTACGCCCTGCCGTCGTCATCGCCGAACTGCGCGAGGATCTGGTACGGCCCGATCGTGGTGCCAATCAGCACGACGTTCCTCGTTGGCGCACCACGGGCCTAGTTCCTGGCGGCGGAAGCTGTGCGGCGTGGCGGCAGGAACCGCTTGTCGATGCTCGCGACGACGACGTAGTTCGGGTCCACCGTTTCGTTGAGGTGAATGCGCGCGACCTTCGTGAGCAACTCGTACGAGTCGACGTCCGACAAGCCGTAGTCGGCCTTCATCCACCCGATCAGCTCGGTGAACGCGATGCGCAGCGCATCGTCGACCGGACGGACTGCGCCGACTGCCATCAGCGAGCGATCGTTCTCGAACCGCGGCCAGGCGATCGTCCGGCCCTTGAGTACCTCGACCTGCAGGCGGACGCGCATCGGGATCTCGATGCCTGTCCCGGCAATCTCGCCGTCGCCTTGCGCGGCGTGCCCGTCGCCGAAGTACAGCAAGGCGCCAGAAACGTTGACGGGGAGGTAGACGGTGTGGCCGGCGCTCACCTGGGGCGAGTCCATGTTTCCGCCCCATTCGCCCGGAGTTTCCGACGTGCGCGACTCTCCCATGGCCGGCGCGACACCCAGGCACCCGAGGAACGGGTGGAGCGGAATCGCGACCGAGAAGCTGGAATCCTGCGCCGTGAACCGCGCGGTGTTGGTCGCCTTGTCCACGGGATAGAACCAGATCCGCTCGGGCAGGGGCGGCCCCTGGATCATCGGGGTGTAGGCGGTGCTGCTGAGGGCCCCGAAACCAGGCCCGAAGGCGCCAACTCCCTGGTCGGCATCGAGCTGCAGGTCGAGCACCTTGACGGCCAGCGTGTCGCCCGGCTCGGCGCCTTCGACGTAGAACGGGCCGGTGAGCGGGTTGAAGCCCTTGACCATGGACAGCGTGTCGCCGGGCTTCCGCAGCACGTTCCCGAACGCGTCGAGCGTGTTGGCTTCGATGATCTGCCCAGGCGTGACGCGCGCGACCGGCGCAGCGGGACCGAAGAGGTATTTCACGTTGTCGATCGTTGCCTCGTAACGGACCACGCTTGGCGGGGTCGGCTGGGCAAACGCCGACGCGGCGCCGGCGACGAGCACCGCCAGGGTGAGCAGGGTCTTCATCGGCCGGACTCCAGTCATGGTGTGTCACCCCCCCGCCAGCCTCAGGCCTCAGGAGGACGGGACGATAGCCTCGGGCCTCGGGCCTCGGGCCCCAAAAACAAAGGGCGCGGATGGCAGATGCCAGCCGCGCCCTTCTTGCTCAAGGCCGAGGGCTAGGTCCCTGTCCTCCGGAGGCCTGAGGCCAGGTCCCCATCCTCCCTGGGCCTGCCTAGAACTGAAACCGCACCCCCAGCTGAATCTGCCGCGGAGCGCCCGGCAGGTTGTTCAGCAGCAGCTGGCCAACACGCGTCGAGGTCGGCACCTGGTCCGTCAGCGACAGGAAGTTCGGGTTGGTCGGCTCGCCGAAACCGCAGTTGCTGGCAATCGGCGCCGCGCAGTAGTTGGTGACCGTCGTGCCGCTGAGCTCGAGGTTGTCCCAGTTGAAGACGTTGAAGGCGTCAAAGGTGAGCAGCAGGCGCCTGCCGCCGTTGAGGTCGAACTTCCACTGCGCGCGCAGGTTGACGTCCTTGATCGACTCGTTGCGGAAGGCGTTGCGCTGGAACGACACGCCCGGCGCGCTGTACGGCCGGTCGGTGTTGATGCGATCGCCGTTGCCCACGCCCGTGTCGGTGCCCAGCGTCGCGTCGACGGGCCGGCCCGAGTAGGCGCGGAAGCTGGCGCTCAAATCGATCTTGTAGGGCAGGAAGAACAGCACGTAGCCGTTGAACTGGTGCCGCCGGTCCAGGCGCGCCGGGCCCCACTCCGGTCCGAAGTCAAACGCGTTGGCCGCGCCCTGGCCGCCGCTGTCGCGCTCGTTGTCGTCATCGGACATCGACTTGCTGAGCACGTAGTTCACCGACAGCTGGCCCCAGCTCTTGCGGGCGCGGGCCGTGAAGACGCCGGCGTTGTACTCCGACGAGGCGCTGGACTCGCGCAGCTGCACCGAGCCAAGCGTCGTCACCGGGCGGGCCACGCCGCTGGTCAGGCCGAAGTACGGGCGCTGCGCCAGGTCGGTGGGCCGCACCACCGGCGCCGGCAGGTTGTAGTCCACGTTGCGCTGGAGGTTGTCCGTCTTGACGTAGACGTACTCGGCGCCGGCGCTGACCCCCGAAAGGAACTCGCGCTCGATCCCGGCTCCAAACTGCGTGGCGCGAGGGTTCTTGAAGTCCTTGTCCATCACGAGCGGCTGGCTGCCGGCATACGGGTTCGGGTTCAGCCCGAGCGCGGTGGCCACCTGCTGCAACTGCTCGGGCGTAATGACCGGCAGGTCCCCGAGGGCGTAGCTGTTCAGGTCCACGCCGATCAGCTTGAGCTGCTTGTAGACGGTGTTGTTCGTGTTGCCCGACGGCACTGCCAGCGGCAACTGCTGCGAGAGATCTCCGGCAGGCACGCGAAAATTGTTCATCGGCGCGGCATAGAGCAGCGCCGGCGTGCGCGCGTAGTAGATGCCGGTGTAGCCGCGAACGACGGTGCGGCCGTCGTTGGCCACGTCCCACGCGAAGCCCACACGCGGGCCCCACTGGTCCCACTGATCCGGAATCTGCGTCGGGTCCATCGTCGTGCCGCGGTTGGGGAAGGTCACGCTGCCGAGCGCGTTGAGCATGAAGTCGTTGTTGGCGTCGGGCGTGGGGTTGGCCGCGCCTTCCCAGCGCAGGCCGACGTTCAACGTGAGATTCGGCCGGACCTTCCAGTTGTCCTGCAGATAGAACGCGACCTCCTGCGTCGGAAACTCGAGCCGCAGGTTCCCGAGCTGCCGCTGATAGGTCACGAGGTTGGAGTCGAAGCGGTTGGCGACCGCCCCGCCGACGCTGAGCACCTCGAGCTGGGCGGCCGTGTCGGTGCCCGAGAAGAGGAAGCGGCCGAACTGGTTGAAGCCGAACGTCTGATCGGCAAACACGCGGTTGTACTCGGCGCCGCCCTTGAGGCTGTGCGTGCCCGTCAGCCAGGTGAGGTTGGCCGCCAGCTGCGTGCGGCGATCGAACTGCTTGTTGGGCAGAAACGACACGGTGCCGTAGTTGCCGATGACGCTTTGCACCGACGCGCCTTCGAAGTTGGCCTCACGCGGCCGCTCCTCATAGCCGTACTGGCCGCGCACTTCAAACAGCAGGCTGCTGCTGATCGCGCTGGTGTACTGCCCGACGACGATGTTGGTGCGGTCCTTTTCGGTGCCGTTGTTGGTGAGCGCGCTGATGGTGTTCGGGTCCAGTGCGTTGCCGGTCGCGTTGGCGTTGAGCGCCTTGTTGCTGCTGTAGCTGTAGCGGACGCTGAGGCGGTCGGCCTCGCCCAGCTGCCAGTCCACACGGCCCAGCGTCGTGATGGCGTCGTTG
Source organism: Vicinamibacteria bacterium (assembly GCA_016650245.1). Lineage (GTDB taxonomy): Bacteria > Acidobacteriota > Vicinamibacteria > Vicinamibacterales > JAENWD01 > JAENWD01. The sequence goes on along the minus strand of JAENWD010000414.1, from coordinate 5,048 downwards.
GTGGCGTCAAACGGCTCTTCAAGCGACTTGAAGTAGGTGAACGCTTCCTGGCTGGTCGGCGCCGGCGTGAGGCCGGCGAGCCGATCGAAGAGCACCTGGCGCGTGTTCTTGAACACCTGCTGCTCGTAGGCGGCGAAGAAGAAGAGCTTGTCCTTGCTGATCGGGCCGCCGATGGATCCGCCAAACTGCTGCTGGGTCGGCGCGGCATTCTGGCCGAAGGCGTTGTTCTGGGCCCAGTCGCGGTTGCGGTTCACGTAGAAGGCCGAGCCCTTGAGCCGGTTGCTGCCAGACTTGGTGATGGCGTTCACCAGACCACCGGTCGAACGGCCGAACTCGGCCGAGTAGCCGGCGGCGATGACCTGGAACTCCTGGATGGATTCCTGCGGCACGGTGAAGGCATTGTTCGAGCGCTCGCCGCCGCGGATGCCGCCGAAAAACGGCTGGTTGAAGTCCGCGCCGTCGACGCTGATGTTGCTGTTGATGCCGCGCTGGCCGGCAAACGAGAGCTGGCCGCGGCTCGGGTCCACCTGCACGGTGGGCGTCGCCGAGATGAAGTCCTGGAAGCGGCGGCCGTTGATCGGCAGGTTCGCAATCGCCTCGGCGTCCAGCGTCGTCGTGCGCACGGTGGCCGATGTCTCGACCAGCGGCGAGCCGGCGGCGACGGTCACCGTCTCCTGGACCCCGCCCACCTGCAACTCCGCGTTGATGGTCTGCATGGCGCCGACGTTGAGCACCAGGCTGCGGCGCGTCGGGGCAAAGCCGGTCAGCTCCGCGACCAGTTCGTAGTTGCCCGGCGGCAGCAGCGGAATCGCGTATCGGCCTTCAGCGTTGGTGATGACCGACCGGGTGTAGCCGGTATCGCCGCTTTTGACCGTCACGGTGGCGCCGGGCAGCACGCCGCCCTGCGCGTCGGTCACGCGGCCGGAGATCTCGGCCGTGGTGGCCTGCGATTGCGCAAACGCCGGCAGGGCCGCGAGCACGAAGGAACACGCTGCGACGAGAGTGAGGAGCCTTCTCACGATGGTTCTTCTCCTGGAGACTGAGACGATCTGGGGACTACGCGTGCCGTCATTGGAAAAGCACGAACGAAAGAATGCGCATGGAGAATAGACGCCGGTTACACCCAGAGTCAAACTTGTCACACCACCATATCGTGCGCGTGTCTCGACCGTGTGTCGGTGGGGTCAGACCCCGACCAAGTTCTTGGATCGGGATCGCGGCGAACCGAACGCGAACCCGCGATATTGCTTTGCAGTTTTCTCGATCCTGGCACCGCTTTCGACCAGGAGCACGCGCGACCGACTATTATCACGCAATGTCCACGCCGGAATCGCGCCTCAACGAACTGGGTCTCGTGCTGCCGACGGCGCCACCGCCAGGCGGCGTCTACGCGCCGCTTGTCGTGGCCGGCACCCTTGCGTACGTCTCGGGTCATGGCCCGGTACGGGCCGACGGCTCGCTCGTCACCGGGCGGGTCGGCGCAGATCTCACTTTGGACCAGGGGCGCGCGGCCGCACGCCAGGTGGGCCTGACGATCCTCGCGACGCTGCGCGCGCAGTTGGGCAGCCTGGACCGGATCGTCCGCGTGGTGAAACTGCTGGGCATGGTCAACGCGACGCCTCAGTTTCACGATCACCCCAAGGTCATCAACGGCTGCTCGGAGCTGTTTGCCGAGATCTGGGGGCCCAGTAACGGCGTCGGCGCGCGGAGCGCCGTGGGCATGGCGTCGCTGCCGCACGACATCGCGGTGGAGATCGAGGGGATCTTTGAACTGACGACGTAGTGCCGAAGTGCCGGAGTGCCGAAGTGCCGGAGTGCCGAAGTGCCGGAGTGCCGAAGTGCCGGAGTGCTGAGTGCGGTGCTGCATGCCGAGTGCCACGTGCTGAGTGCGAGGTTCGATGACTGAGCGTTGGTGGCAGATTCACAACGTCGACGAGATTCCGTCTCCGGCGCTGCTCGTGTATCCCGATCGTGCGGAGGAGAACCTCCGGCGCCTGATCGCGATCGCGGGCGGCACCACGCGGCTGCGGCCGCACATGAAGACGCACAAGCTTCCGGCGATCGCGCGGATGCACGTCGCACTCGGCCTCACACGCGTCAAGTGCGCGACGATTGCCGAGGCCGAGATGCTCGCCTCCGAGGGCCTCACCGATGTGCTGCTGGCCTACCAGCCCGTCGGGCCGGCCGTGGGCCGGTTGCTGCAGCTGGCGCAGACCTTCCCGGGCGTGACGTTTCGCGCCGTGGTCGATGACCAGGACGCTGCGCGCGCGTTGAGCGTGGCGTTCTCCGGGGCTGAAAGCACCATCGATCTGCTGGTCGATCTCGACGTCGGCATGCACCGCACAGGCATCGATCCCGATCTGGCGCCGCCACTCTACCGCCTGCTCGGCACACTGCCCGGCGTCACGCCCGGCGGGCTGCACGCCTACGACGGCCACCTGCGCGATCCCGACCTGTCCGTGCGGCGCGCGCAGGCCGACGCGGCCTTTGCACGGGTGCACGCGCTGAGAGAGGCGCTGCAGGCCGAGGGCTTTCCGGTGCCACGCATCGTCGTTGGCGGCACGCCCACGCTGCCGTGTCATGCGACACGCGTCGAACCGGACCTCGAGTTGAGCCCTGGCACCGTGGTGTTCTGGGACGCCGGCTACGCCGCGGGCCTGCCCGATATGGACTTCCTCCATGCCGCGCTGGTGCTGACACGCGTGGTGAGCAAGCCCGGCGGCAACCGCGTGTGCCTGGATCTGGGGCACAAGGCCGTGGCCTCGGAGATGCCGCATCCAAGAGTGGTATTGCTCCAGCCTCAGGCCTCGGGAGCTGACGCTGATAGCCTCGGGCCTCAAGCCTCAGGCCTCGGGCCGCACGCGCTGGAGGCGACCTTCATCGGGCACAGCGAAGAACACCTGGTGCTCGAGACACCGGAGGCGGCCTCGCTGCACGTCGGCGACGTGTTCTACGGCATCCCGTGGCACGTCTGCCCCACCGTCGCGCTGCACGGCCAGGCCGTGGTCATCCGCAATGGCCGCGCCGTGGATCGCTGGCAGGTCACCGCGCGCGAGCGAATGATCACGGTCTAGCCGATGCTGCTTGGGCTGGCGGCACTCGCCATCGTCGTCCTCGTGGCGTTGATCGTGCGCGTGCGGATGCACGCGTTTCCAGCGCTGATGATCGTGTCGCTGGGCCTGGGCCTTTCTGCGGGCCTCGAACCGGCAGCTGTGGTCACGGCCTTTCAGCAAGGCGTCGGCAACACCCTGGGGTTCATCGCCGTCGTCATCGGGCTGGGCACGTTTGTCGGTGGGCTGCTGGCCGAATCGGGCGGCGCCTCGGTCGTCGCGCGCGCGGCGGTGGACGCGGTCGGCGAGCGCTGGCTGCCGTGGGTCGTCGCGACGGTGGGCTTTGTGATCGGCCTGCCGGTCTTCTTCAGCGTCGGGCTCGTGCTCCTGTTCCCCGTCGTCGTCGGGCTGGCCGCGACCGCCGGGCGTCCGCTGCTCGCGCTCGCGCTGCCGCTGGTGGCGGGGCTGTCGGCCAGCCATGGCCTGGTGGCGCCGCATCCTGGCCCTTTGGTGGCCATCGAGCGTCTTGGCGCCGACACGGGCGTGTCGATTCTGTACGGCCTCATCGCCGGCGTTCCGGCCTTCGTCATCGCCGGGCCGCTGTTCCTTCATCTGCTGCCGCCATCGCTGCTGGCCCGCGGCGTCGCGCTCGGCCCCGTCTCATCCACCGCAGCAACCGTGACCAACCCACCCGGCGTCGCGGTGACGCTGGCCACCGTGCTGCTGCCAATCGCGCTGATGCTCGGCGCGACCCTCGTCACGACGCTGGCAGGCGGCGCCGAGGTGACGGGCGCTGCCGGAGCGCTGCTGTCGACGACGGTGTTTCTTGGCTATCCGGCTGTGTCGCTGCTGGTGGGCACGCTCGTGGCGACCTACGCCCTGGGCACGCGGCGCGGACTTGGCGGCGCGCAGTTGCTGGCCATCGCCGAGCGCGCGCTGTTCCCCATCGCCAGCGTGCTGCTGGTCGTGGGCGCCGGCGGCGGGTTCGGGCGAGTGCTCGATCAGGCCGGCATCGGGGGCGCGATCACCAGCGCGGTGTCGTCCTTGTCGCTGTCGCCGCTGCTGTTTGCCTGGCTCGTCGCGGCGCTGCTGCGCATCGCCGTCGGCTCGGCGACGGTGGCCATTACGACGGCCGCCGCCATCGTCGCGCCGCTGCTGTCCACGGCGCCCGACACCAACCGCGAGTTGCTCGTCGTCGCGCTCGGCGCCGGCTCGCTCATCGCCAGCCACGTCAACGACGGAGGCTTCTGGCTCGTGAAGGAGTTCTTCGGCCTCGACGTCCCCACGATGCTGAAGACGTGGACGGTGATGGAGACCATCATCAGCGTCGTCGCGCTCGGCGTCGTGCTGCTGCTGGATTTGGTTTTGTAACCTGACCCAACCTGACCGAACATGGCCAACCGTATGGTTCTTGTTGACGCGCATTTGGACTTGTCCATGAACGCCATCGAATGGAACCGCGACCTGTCGCGGCCCATCGAGGAGATCCGCCAGCGTGAAGCCGGCATGACCGACCGGCCCGACCGCGGGCGTGGCACGGTGTCGTTTGACGAGCTGCGGCGCGGAGGCGTGGGCGTGGTCGTCGCCACGCAGATTGCGCGCTACGTGAAGCGCAGCAATCCCCTGCCTGGCTGGCATTCGCCGGAACAAGCGTGGGCGATGACGCAGGCGCAGCTGGAGTGGTATCGCGAGATGGAGCGGCGAGGGGAGATGCGCGCCATCTCCACTCGCGCGGAACTGGACGCACACGTGGCGGCGTGGGAGGCCACGGCGGATCCGCTCGCGGCCCATCTGCCCATCGGCTACATCCGCAGCCTCGAGGGCGCCGACTCGTTTGTGGCGCTCGACTACGTCGAACGCGCGTGGCACCAGGGCCTGCGCGCCATCGGCCCGGCGCATTACGGCCCGGGCACCTACGCGCAAGGCACCGACGCCACCGGCGGCATCGGCGCGGTCGGGCGGTCGCTGCTCAAGGAGATGGAGCGGCTCGGGTTCATC
>JAENWD010000413.1 GCA_016650245.1 Vicinamibacteria bacterium | reverse complement strand
GCCGGTCATCCATGGATCTACCGCAGCGACGTCGCGTCGGTCAGCGCGCAGGCCGGTGACGTGGTGCGCGTGGTGGCCGCTAATCGCCGTCCGCTTGGCGACGCACTTTTCAGCGACCGGTCGCAAATCACCCTGCGGATGGTCAGCCAGGGAGACGCTCGCTTCGGCGAGCACGGTTGGCGCGACCGGATCCGTGCCGCCGCAGCGTTCCGCGACACGCTTGGCATCGACGCAACGGCGTATCGGCTGGTGCACGGAGAGGCCGACGGCCTGCCATCGCTCATCGTCGATCGCTACGCGGATTGGCTGGTCCTCCAGTCGCTGTCGCAGGCGACCGACCGTCACCTGTCCGCGATTGTTGAGGCCCTGGTCGAGCTACTTGCGCCCAAAGGGATCCTCGCGCGCAACGACCCGAAGGTCCGCACGCTGGAAGGACTGGAGCAGACCGTCGAGGTGCTCTACGGCGAGGTGCCCGAGTTCATCGAGGTGCGTGAAGGGCCGGTCACCTATCAGGTGGATCCGCGGCACGGGCAGAAGACCGGCCTGTTTCTCGACCAGCGCGAGAACCGTGAGGCTGCGGCGCGGTACGCACGCGGGCGGCTGCTCGACTGCTTCAGCTACAACGGCGGGTTCGCGCTCTATCTGGCTGGCAAGTGCGACTCGGTGCTCGCGCTGGACGCCTCGGCCGACGCCGTGGCGCGCATCGCGGCCAATGCCGCGCGCAACGCCCTGCCGCACGTGACGGCGCGCGAAGGCAACGTCTTTGACGAGTTGCGCTACTTCGAGCGGGACGGCGAGCGGTTCGACATCATCGTGCTCGACCCGCCGGCGTTTGCAAAGAACAAGGCGTCGGTCGAAAAGGCGCTGTCGGGCTACAAGGACATCAACCTGCGCGCCTTGCGCCTGCTGGCGCCGGGCGGGGTGCTCGTCACGTGCAGTTGCTCGTACAACGTGGACGAGCCGCTGTTTCTGCAGGTGCTGGCCGAGGCCGCCGCCGACGCCCGCGCGCACGCGACGATCCTCGAAAAGCGCATGCAGGGGCGCGATCACCCTGTGCTGCTGACCGTGCCGGAGACGTTCTATTTGAAGTGCGTGATTCTCAGGAAGAGCTGAGTGGAGGTGCCCGAACTGAAGTTCGGGCCTACGTGCCACGGCATGGGGCGCCGATCTGTCCACCGATCTGAAGTAGAGTCAAGCAGAGGGGTAACAGGGGCAGCCATGGACCGGCGCGAGGCCGAGCGGTTCCTGAAGGCGCTGGGCGACGTGCGGGCGCGAGGACGGCACCTACGAGTGCGCGCTCTCGGGCGGCTGCCTCGAACCGGCCGCGGCCGACGCCGCGCGCCGGGTGCTCGAGACCGGTGTGCCCGTCATCATGAACTACGATCTCGCCGACGACTCGCTCTGGGGTCTCGCCATCGGCTGCAACGGCGAGGTGGACATCCGCATCGAGCGCGTGGAATGCGCCATGCAGGTGGAGATCGCCGGCGCTCGGCACACCGCGGAGGTGGACGGCGTGACGTACTACTTCTGCTGCGGCGGCTGCCGGGCCGCGTTCATGAAGCAACCACAGCAGTTCCTGTCTCAGCCGTCATGATGGACGCCGCGACCATCCGTGCTCGCTTCCGCGATCACGCTTTCATCGTCGACGATGGGTTTGCCACGGCGCTGCAGGTGATGCTGGCGCTCGACAAGCCGATGCTCGTCGAGGGGCCCGCCGGCGTCGGCAAGACCGAGCGCGCGAAGGTGCTGGCCGAGGCCCTGGACACGCGGCTGATCCGGCTGCAGTGCTACGAAGGGCTGGATGCGACCTCCGCGCTCTATGAGTGGAACTACCCGCGGCAGATGCTTCGGGCGCGGTTGAGCGAGACCACCGGTACGTCGCTCGAGGAACGCGAAGCGCAGATCTTCGGAGAGGCGTTCCTGCTGAAGCGGCCGCTGCTGGAAGCCATCACGGAGGATCGTGCGCCAGTGCTGTTGATCGACGAAGTCGATCGCGCCGACGAGGCGTTCGAGGCCTTCCTGCTCGAGATGCTGGCCGAGTGGCAGGTGACCATTCCCGAGCTCGGGACGATTCGCGCGAAGCACAGGCCGCACGTCATCCTGACGAGCAACCGCACGCGCGAGTTATCCGACGCGCTCCGCCGCCGCTGCCTGTATCTGTGGGTGCCATACCCGACGCTCGAACAGGAGATCGAGATCCTTCGCGTGCGGGTGCCCGGCCTGTCGGAGCGGCTGGCCGATCGCATCGCGGGCCTGATGCAGGTCCTGCGCGGGTTGCCGCTTCAGAAGGCGCCCGGTGTGGCCGAGAGCCTCGACTGGGCGATGGCGCTCATGAGCTTGCACCGCGAGCAGCTCGACGCGCGTACGCTCCAGCAGACGCTGGGCTGCGTGCTGAAGGTACACGAGGACTACGCAGTGATCGACGCGCATCGTCTGGCAATCGACGCGGTCCTGCAGGGCGGTTCTTCCCCGCTCGAGGCAGGCGGCTACAGCCTCGACACCGATTTCGGTTTCGGCTCCGTATCGCCGCGCCGCTGATGTACCCATTCGGCCGGCTCCCCGACAACCTCGCCGCATTCGCAGGCGTCATGCGACGCGACCACGCGTTCCGCACCGGTCCCGGCGAGCTGGTGGACGCCGCGCGGGCGCTCGAGATCGTGGACCTGCACGACCAACGCGCGGTCCGCGACGCGCTGCGCCCCGTCCTGTGCTCGACGCCAGGAGACGTCGAGGTCTTCGACGAGGCGTTCACGGCGTTCTTCTTTCGGGGCCCCGTGGGCGTCCCGCAGCCCGATCGAAAGAACGTGCCGCGCCGTGACCGCGAGCAGGGCGAGGTGGGCGAGGATCGTCGCGCAGAGAGCCGGCCATCGGAGCCGGATGCGGACGCGGCGACGGACGACCGGCCAGAGGCAGTCGAGATTCCGGCGGACACGCCCGACTCGGCCGACAGCACGCCCGCGGTGGCCATGCAGATGGTGCACGCGAGCTATAGCCCCTTGCGCGCGCTGGGCCGCACCAGCATCGCGGTCGCGCCGGCAGGCACGGAATGGCACGCGGCAGCCCGCGCCCTGGTGCGGCGGCTGGAGCTCGGGCTGTCGCGTCGATGGGTGCCGGCGCGGACCGGCCTACGATTCGACCTGCGACGGACTCTGCGTGCCAGCCTGCAGACCGGAGGCGAGCCGGTCGGGCCGCGGTGGCGGAGGCGTCAGCGTCGCGTGCCCCGGTTCGTCGTGCTGGTTGACGGCAGCCGCTCGATGAGCGACGCGGCCGGGATCGCGATGACCCTCGCGGCAGCCGTGGCCAGCGTCACGCCGCGCATCGAAGTGTTCACCTTCTCCACGGCCCTGCAGCGGGTGACGCGCGACGTGCGGCGTGCGGCCGCCGGTGGGCCGGTCACGATCGAATCCGAGCGGGAGACCTGGGGCGGCGGCACCAGCATCGGCGCGTGCCTTCGCGCGTGCCTGCGCACTCCCGACGGTCGCCGGATCGGACGCGATACCGTGGTAATCATCGCCAGCGACGGCCTGGACGTGGGCGAGCCGGACACCTTGCGTGCTGCCATGAACGACTTGAAGAGCCGGGCCGCCGGGGTCGTCTGGCTCAACCCGCTGCTCGAGACGCCTGGCTACGAGCCGACGTCGCGCGGGATGCGGGTAGCGCGGCCGTTCATCTCGACGTTCAGCAGCGTGCGTGACGCGGCCGGCCTCGCCCGTCTTGCACGACACGTGCGTCTGCGTTGAGCGCATTTGGGGCGCGTACTGCATTTGAGGTTCTCCATGGGCCTGGACACGCGCTGTTCCGCGACGTTCGACAAGCAGACCGCTGTCGGTCGCCTGCAGCTCGAGACCGACTACGTGCTCTTTCGCGGTGACTTCCGTGTGAAGCTGGCGCTTGCCGCGATCACGGGGATTTCATGCAGGGCGGGTGTGTTGTCGTTGAGAGCGCCGGACGGCACGCTGGAGTTGGCCCTGGGCCCTGCCGCCGACAAGTGGGCTGCGAAGATAGGCTCGCCGAAGAGCCGCGTGGAGAAGCTCGGCATCAAAGCAGGCGCGCGGGTTTCGATACTTGGCGTCGACGACCCCGGCTTCCTCGAAGAACTGCAAGGCGCCGGCGCCGACGTCTCGGCGCGCATCCGCAAAGCGAGCGACCAGATCTGCGTCTCGATCGAGTCGGCGAAGGACCTGTCGCGGTTTTCGACGCTGCTCCCTTCGCTTGCGTCCAATGGCGCAATCTGGGCGATCCGCCGCAAGGGCCTGGCCGATGCGTCCGAGGCCGCGACGATGGCGGCCGGCAAGGCGGCCGGGCTGGTGGACGTGAAGGTCGTGCGGTTCTCGGAGACGCACACGGCCGAGAAGTTCGTGCGGCCCGTGGCGACGCGCGCGCCGATCGGCTAGAGGCCTCGCGTCGCAGCGAACTTCCTGGCCGCCTTGACACCGTCGGCGATCAGCAGCTTCAACACCGCCAGATCCACATCTGACAACTGCTTGATGTACAGGCACGACCTGCCAGTCTTGTACTTGCCCAACCGCTGCAATCGCGCCGCGTGGCCGTGCAGGCCCGGCACGAGGTAGAGCGTCAGGCTGTCCTTCCGGGGTGAGAACCCCGCGAGGAACCAATCGCCTTGCCGTCCGCTGTCGTACTTGTAGCGCCAGTCGCCGAACCCGACGATGCTGGGCCCCCACATTCTGGGCGGTGCGCCCGTGGCGTCCCTCATCATCTTCATGACGGCCCGGCAGTCCTTCCGCCGCGTCTCGTCGGCGATGCCGTCGATGAAATCCGTGACGCTCGCCTTCGTCTTCTGTGTCTTGTTCTCCGCCATTGGATCACGCCCCTCGACCTTGCGGCACATTGTAGGCCTATAATCAGCGGCACTCATGCGATTACTGCTTGTTGCAGCGTTGTGTCTCGGTGTGACCGGGCGCTCGGACGGTCAGGACTGGTCCAGGTTCCGCGGACCCAACGGATCGGGAATCGCGGCAGACACGGGGTACCCGACCGAGTTCGGACCGGAGCGCCACCTCAGATGGCGGTCGGCCGTCCGCCCTGGGAAGTCGTCGCCGGTGCTGGGTCGTCGGCACATCTTCCTCACGGCCTTCGACGGAGGCACGCTCTATACCCAATGCTTCGATCGCGAGACTGGCCGGTTGGTCTGGGAACGGGCGGAGCAGCCTGCACGGCATGAGGACGCACACGTTTTGAACGAGCCGTCCGCCGCCACGCCGGTCACCGACGGCGACAACGTGTACGTCTTCTTTCGCGACCTTGGCGTGATCTCGTACGACCCGGCGGGCGCCGTGCGCTGGAAGCGGGCGATGGGCCCCTTCACGAACCGCATGGGCGCCGTGACCTCGCCGATCATCGCCGGTGCGTCGCTGGTCATGGTGCTCGACCAGATCGAGAGCTCCTCCATCGTTGCCTTGTCCCTCGCGACAGGAGAGGTGCAGTGGACGACGCCCCGCACGGAGACCGATGCGTGGGCGACTCCGGTCCTCTACCAGGTCCCGGGAGCGGCGCCGCAGATACTCACGGCCGGTGGCGGTCAATACGGCGCGCACGCCCTCGAAACGGGGGAGCGGCTCTGGACACACAAAGGTCTGGCGCCGGCGATCGTCGCCAGCCCGGTTGTGGTGGGAAACACCGTCGTCGGGTTCGGCTACGGCTACGACTCGACGCCGCCGTTCTCGGCCGCACTGGCGGCGAACGACCGCGACGCGGACGGCCGGCTTTCGCTCGAGGAATGTGGCGATAGCGCGTGGATGATTGGCATCGCGAAGTACTACGGCAACCGCGATGGGTTCGCCGTCGAAAACGAGTGGATCGAGGCGTGGGCGACGATTGTGGCGCCGTCGAGCCTGGTCGCGGTGGCACTCGACAAGGACGCGGCCGGACGCATCAGCCCCCGCGAGTTGTGGCGGTACCAGAAGAGTTTTGTGGCCGTGGTGCCATCGCCGCTGGTGCTCGACGGGCTGGTCTACACGATCAAGAACGGCGGCATCCTCACCGTGCTCAGCGCCGACACCGGCGCCGTCGTCAAGATGGGGCGCGTCGGCGCCGTGCCCGCCTCGTACAGCGCCTCGCCGGTGACGGCCGAGGGTCGGATCTACCTGGCCAATGAGGACGGCACGGTCGCGGTTCTGCGGGCGGGCAAGGACTGGGAACTGGTCGCCGCCAACGATCTCGGCGAACCGCTGTACGCAACCCCCGCGCTCTCACAGGGCCGAATCGTCGTGCGGGGCGCCAAGTCGTTGTTCTGCTTCGGATCGCGCTGAGGCGGCAGCGACGGAACTGACGTTCCGTCCTACGTACGGTCCTTCCGCTTCGTTGTCCGCGCTGTCGGTGTGGCGGTCCACGGATCCTCTGGCCATGGATGTCGTGGATGGCGGCCTCGAAGTTCCTTCCGCACTTCCGGATACGTTCGCTCCCAGAAACTCCTGAGATCGCGCGTCGTCTGCACGGGCCGCCCGTTGGGCGCCAGCAGGAGCAGCAGAACCGGCTCACCACGCGTGCCGATGCGAGGCGTCTCGGCCAGGCCAAACAGCTCCTGCAGCTTCACTGACGCCGCGACACTCCCGTCGTCGCGGTAGTCGAGAGCGGCCGTGCGGCCGCTCGGGACATCAAGGCGTTTGGGCGCCTCGCGATCGAGGCGCGTCCGAAGGTCCCAGGGCAGAAGCGCTGCAAGGTCGATGTCGTCAAGCGACCGAGTGCGAGACGCAGCCTGCGCGACACGCCCTGGCAGGTCGATGTCGGCGCCGATGAAGCGCAGCCGCCGCAGCAGTTGCGTCGTCGCCTCGTCGTGGGGCCGCGAGAGGAAGGCCTGAGCCAGCAGCGACGCGGCCGTCGTCGGGTCCGGGGTCACCGGCGCCTCGGCGAGGCGCAGCGCGTCGTACCACGTCACGCGGGTTCCACCAACGCGCCCGTCGTCGGTGAGCGCGTGTTCGACGGTGCTGCTCGTGGGCTCGAGCCAGTCGCGCTCGATTGCGCTCGCGGCAAACACGCGGGCGTCGCCGCCCGTGGTGGCGCGTGCCACGTCGAGCGCGACCAGCCATTCGGCATCGCGGACCCCACTGTCCCGTGCCAGTTCGGCGCCGGTGCCCGTGGCCAGCAGCAGGCGCGGCGACCCGGTCTCGCGGCGACGGGCGACGCGGTCGGGATAGCCTGCAAGCAGAGCGCGGCGCAAGTCCGATTCGTCGATGCGCTCGCTGCGATCCGAGGCCGGCCACTTGAGGGCCATGCGGCAAAGCTGGTCAGCGGCCTGTTTCAGGGCTCCGGGCTGTTGCGCCCACGCGTCCAGCGCCGGCAGCACGTCGCTCGTGGTCGTGGCCCCCACCGCTGCGCGGCCGCGCAAGCCGTCGGCCAGCAGCGCGCACGCCGCCGCGGCCTCGAAGGCGCCGCGACCCGCAACCAGGACGGCGCCCAGGCGAGGGTGCAACGGCAGCGCGCGAATCCGCTCGCCAAGCCGCGTCAGCCTGCCCGTCTCCAGCGCGCGCAGCCGAGCGAGCAACGACAAGGCGGCTTCGAGCGTTTCGGGCGATGGCGCTTCGAACCATTCGAAAGCGGCGGGGTCTCCGCCCCAGGCCAGCACGTCGAGCACCGGCCCTGCCAGATCGATACGCGCGATGTCGGGCTCGCGATGCAGACGCAGGCGGTCGCGCTGGTCCCAGAGCCGCACTGCGACGCCGGGCCCGAGCCGGCCCGCACGGCCCGCGCGCTGATCGGCCGAGTCCTGCGTGATGCGCTCGAGCCGCAGATGATCGAAGCCGCGCTCGATGTCGTAGCGCGGCAGCTTCTGCAACCCGCAATCGACGACGGCGGCAACGCCGGGCACGGTGAGCGAGGTCTCGGCGATGTTGGTCGAGAGGATCACGCGGCGGCCACCGGTGTCGCGCAAGGCGGCGTCCTGCGCATCGGCGTCGAGTGACCCGTGCAGCTCGACGACTTCAACACCCGGGGCGGTCGCTCGAACGGCAGGCAGGGCGCGGCGGATCTCTGGCGCGCCTGGCAGAAAGCAGAGCACGTTGCCGCTCGTGCGTGGCAAGAGGCCGCAGACAGCCGCGTCAACCGACACGCCCGGTGCGTACTCGACCGTCAGCGGATGCCTGCGACCTGGCACGACGATGGCGGGGCAGTCGCCCAGGTAGGCCGCCACGCGTCCGGCGTCGAGCGTGGCCGACATCACGACGATGCGCAGGTCGTCGCGCGCGCGCCACGCCTGCCGCGCCAACGCGAGGCCCAGGTCGGCGTGAATGCTGCGCTCGTGGAACTCGTCGAGCACGACTGTGCGAAAGTCCGACAACAGAGGGTCCTGCTGCAGGCGCGCCGTCAGGATCCCTTCCGTGGCGACCAGCAACCTGGTGCGCGGGCCGAATCGGCGTTCGAAGCGAATGTGCCAGCCGACCTCCTGCCCAGGCGTCCAGCCCCGCTCGTCTGCGATGCGTCGGGCAATCGCGCGCGCAGCCACGCGGCGGGGCTGCAGCAGGATGACTGGGCCGTCCTCGACCAGCGCCGGAGGCACGCGCGTGGTCTTACCCGAGCCGGGCGCCGCGGTGACGACGACGGCGCGGTGGGCGCGAAGGGCATCGCGGATCTGGCTCAAGCAGGCGTCGATTGGCAGCGCGTCGCGCAAAGGGGGTCCGTCCGTAGTCCGAAGCCTGAAGCCCGTAGCCCGTTAGCCTGTTATAGTTCGAAGAGCCGCCAGGGGCACCTTCAGAATTGCAGATTGCAGATTGCAGATTGAAGGTTGAGACCGAACCCTTGGAACCTGATCCGGTTGACACCGGCGGAGGGAGCGCGGCTGCCCGGCCCGCCGATTTGACGTAGGAATACCTTTGATGTCTGCAGGCGACTACGGCGACGCGTTTCCCAATTCCCGCAAAGTGTATGTCAAGGGCCGGGCCGGCGAGGTTGCCGTGGCGGTGCCGATGCGTGAGATCGCGTTGTCGGGCGGCGAGCCGTCCCTGCGCGTCTACGACACCAGCGGGCCACGCGACGTCGATGTCCGCCAGGGTCTGCCACTCGCGCGGCGCAACTGGGTGACAGGGCGTGGCGACGTCATCGAAGGCCCGAGGCAGCTGGTCCAGACGACCTGGGCGCGCGAGATGCCGCCAGCCATTGCCGAGCGTACGCGGCTGGCGTTGAAGGCCACGCCGGGACGGCGGGTGACGCAGTTGCACTACGCGCGCACGGGCGTGGTCACCCCCGAGGTGGAGTACATCGCGCTGCGCGAGGGGCTGGACGCCGAATTCGTGCGCAGCGAGATCGCACGCGGTCGCGCCATCATCCCGGCCAACATCAATCACCCCGAGCTCGAGCCGATGATCATCGGCCGCAACTTCCTGGTGAAGATCAACGCCAACATCGGCAACTCGGCCGTCACCTCGTCGATCGAGGAAGAGGTCGAAAAGCTCCGCTGGGCGACGCTGTGGGGCGCCGACACGGTGATGGACCTCTCTACTGGGCGCGACATCCACGAGACGCGCGAGTGGATTCTTCGCAACGCGCACGTGCCCATCGGCACCGTGCCCATTTACCAGGCGCTCGAGAGAGTCGGCGGCCGGCCCGAGAACCTCACCTGGGAGGTCTATCGCGACACGCTCATCGAGCAGGCCGAGCAGGGCGTGGACTACTTCACGGTGCACGCCGGCGTGCTGTTGCGGTACATCCCGATGACCGCCCGTCGCGTCACCGGCATCGTCTCGCGCGGCGGCTCGATCATGGCCAAGTGGTGCCTCTCGCACCACAAGGAGAGCTTCCTCTACACGCACTTCCGCGAGATCTGCGAGATCATGGCGGCCTACGACGTGAGCTTCTCCCTGGGCGACGGGCTGCGGCCCGGCTCGATCGCCGACGCCAACGACGAGGCGCAGTTTGCCGAGCTGAAGACGCAGGGGGAACTGACGACGATCGCGTGGGAGTACGACGTCCAGGTGATGAACGAAGGCCCGGGCCACGTGCCGATGCACCTGATCCGCGAGAACATGGAGAAGCAGCTCGACTGGTGTCAGGAAGCGCCGTTCTACACGCTGGGGCCGCTCACCACCGACATCGCGCCCGGCTACGACCACATCACGTCGGCCATCGGCGCGGCGATGATTGGCTGGTACGGCACGGCGATGCTCTGCTACGTCACCCCGAAGGAACACCTGGGCCTGCCCAACAAAGACGACGTCAAGGCGGGCGTGATCGCCTACAAGATCGCCGCGCACGCGGCCGACCTCGCCAAAGGGCATCCCCGCGCGCAGGCGTGGGACGACGCGTTGTCGAAGGCGCGGTTTGAGTTCCGGTGGCGCGACCAGTTCAACCTGGCGCTCGACCCGGTGACCGCGCACGCGTATCACGACGAGACGCTCCCAGCCGAGGGCGCCAAGGTCGCGCACTTCTGCTCGATGTGCGGTCCCAAGTTCTGCTCGATGGAGATCACCAACCAGGTCCGCGAGTACGCCGCCGCGCAGGGCATGGCGCCCGAAGCCGCCGTCGAGAGCGGGATGGCCGAGAAGGCCGCGGAGTTTCTGAAAGGCAGGGAGATTTACGTTGCGAAGAAGGACTAGGCTCGCCAATCCGTACCCGAGCGGTGCCAGCGCGTATCGGAGGACCGTCCATGATCAGTCGTCGGGAGTTGCTCGCCACTGGTGTGGGAAGTGGGGCGTTGATGCCGCCTGAAGGGACGCAGCAGGAAACCGACGCGGCGTATCTCAGTCGCATCCTCGAGGAGTTGCGTGGGATTCGCAAGGCGGTGAGCTTCCAGGGGGCGCAGGCTGTGGCGCAATTGCGCCTGGCCCAGCGGACGTTTCTCAAGAACACCGGTCGTTTCCCCGAGTTCGTCGATGTCGGCTTCGACATCTACGAGTCTGTCGTCGATTGGCTGATCACGGTCCAGCAGCCGGTGACGATCAACCGGATCGCCGACGGGCGTTACAGTGTCGCGCTGTTTGCCACGACCATCGTGCTGAGGCCGGATTTTCCGGATAACTACGTAGGCCAGGGGTATGACAAGTAACGAGCAGTGCGAAGTGCGAAATGCGAAATGCAAAGTACGGGAATCACTCCCCATTCATTTTGCACTTGGCATTTCGCACTGTGCACTTCGGCGTCACCGTGGCGCCGGCACAATCTGAATGATCGTGGGGAACCGCTCGGGCTGGGCGCCGGGTATCGGGTTCAGGTAGCCGGTGGCGCCGCCCGAGGTGTAATCCTTGATTGTCACGCTTGGCGGAAACGCCATCGTGTCTTCGTTGTAACGGCCGACTTCGAAGATGTGCGTGCGCGGCTGGTCGAACAGCTGCGTGCCCTTGTTCTTCAGCAGCGTGCGGTAGTAGGCGACCAGCTCGTTG
>JAENWD010000412.1 GCA_016650245.1 Vicinamibacteria bacterium | reverse complement strand
GGAAGTTCTCGGCGACGGTCTCAGATACAATCATCGCGTTCGCGCTCCCGTAATCGTCAATCGTCAATCGTCAATCGTCAATCTGCAATCGTCAATGCGTACATCGCTGCCCTCCGACCTCGCTGGTGTGTATGCCGTGCCGCCGCTGGCACGCCAGGCCGGGGCGCGGCGCGCGATGGATCTGCCGGCCAACGACGCCATGCGCGATCACATCAATGGAGGAGGCGTCACCCGACTGATCTACGGCGGCAACGCGTTTCTCTACCACGTGTCGCTCGACGACTACGCCGAGCTGCTGGGGTGGATGGCCAGCGCGCCCGATTCGCTATGGATGATCCCGAGTGTCGGGCCGTCGTTTGGCCGCGCGGTGGATCAGGCAGGGCTGCTGCGGGTCTTTCCGTTTCCGTGCGCGATGTTGCTGCCCTGTGCCGACCCGCGCGACGCCGAGGGGCTCGAGGCCGGCGCACGCGAAATCGCGCAGCGCGCTGGAATCCCGCTGGTCCTGTATCTCAAGGAGCTCGACAACTGGGGGCGCGACCACGCGCGCGGACTCGACGCCGTCGCGCGCCTGATTCACGATGGCGTGGCGATCGCGATCAAGTACGCGGTTGTGGGTCCCGACCCCCCGGTGGACCCGTATCTGGAGGCGCTGCTGGCGCGCGTGGACCGCAAGTTCGTCATCAGCGGCATCGGCGAGCGGCCGGCGGTTGTGCACCTCGAGCAGTGGGGACTGCCGGGCTTCACGACCGGATCGGGATGTGTCGCCCCGGCCCTGAGCCAGAGCGTGTTCGACGCGTGCACCGGCGGCGATTTCGACGCGGCGCGGCTGGCGCGCGAGACCTTCATCCCGCTCGAGGATCTGCGTGATGCCTGGGGCCCGGCGCGCGTGCTTCACGCCGCGGTCGATCTGGCAGGCATCACGCCGACAGGTCCCATCCCGCCGTTTGTGAGCGCGCTCACGGCGAGCCAGCTCGACGAACTGTCGCCCGTCGCCGTCGCGCTGCACGCGGCCAACCTGGCGCACGCGTGGCTAAAAGCGACCTGACCCGCCTTCGCCTATCGGCTTCGGCGCGGAAAGCCGAACCTGACGAACCTGACGAACCCGAAGAACCCGAAGAACCCGACAACGTGATGACACTCTTCAAGAACCTGATTGGCGGCGAGTGGACCGCCTCGCACACCGGCGCCACCTTCGAGACCCGGAATCCGGCCGACACCGACGAGGTCGTCGGCGTCTTTCAGAAGTCCGACGCTGACGATGCCCGCCAGGCGATCGAGGCCGCAAGGGCGGCGCAGCCGGCATGGGCCGCCATTCCCGCACCCAAGCGCGGCGAGATCCTGCATCGTGCCGCCGCGATTCTCGAGTCGCGAGCCGACCAGGTGGCGCGGGAGATGACGCGCGAGGAGGGCAAGACGCTGCCGGAAGCGCGCGGTGAAGTCGGCCGCGCGATCAACATCCTTCGGTATGTCGGCGGCGAGGGCGCGCGGCTGGGCGGGGAATACGCGCCGTCGGAGCGCGACCGCGTGTTCATCCAGACCAGGCGCCGGCCGCTCGGGGTGGTGGGTCTGATCACGCCCTGGAACTTTCCGATTGCGATTCCCACGTGGAAGACCGCGCCGGCGCTCATCTGCGGCAACGCTGTCGTGCTCAAGCCCTCCGACCTGGCGCCGCTGTGCGCGGTGCGGCTGGTCGAGGCCCTGCACGAAGCGGGCGTCACCAAAGGCGCGATCAACCTGGTCACCGGGCCCGGATCGAAAGTCGGCAACGAGCTCGTCACGAACTCGGCCGTGAAGGCCATCTCGTTTACCGGCTCGGAGGGAACCGGCAGCGCGATTGCGGTCGATGCGGCCAGGCGCCGCGCTCGTGTGCAGCTCGAGATGGGCGGCAAGAACCCCACGATTGTCCTCGCCGACGCCGACATCGCCGACGCCGTCAACGTCGTCGTCAACGCGGCGTTCTTCTCCACGGGACAGCGCTGCACCGCCACGTCGCGCGTGATCGTGGAGGCGCCGATCGTCGAACGCTTCACTGCGGCGCTGGTCGCGCGCGCGAAGACATTGAAGGTCGGCAACGGCCTCGAGACCGGCATCGAGATCGGCCCGTCCATCGACGCCAAGCAGCTGGCGACGGTCCTCGACTATGTTGGTGTGGGCACGGCCGAAGGTGCGCGGTTGCTCACCGGCGGAGAGCGCCTGTCGTCTGGTCCCCATGCGCGCGGGTACTTTTCGTCGCCGGCGGTGATGAGCGACGTCGCGCCGGAGATGCGGATCGCGCAGGAAGAGATTTTCGGCCCGGTGCTTGCCGTCCTGCCGGCCCGCAACCTCGACCACGCGATCGAGGTCGCCAACGGGATCCGGTTCGGACTCTCGGCCGCAATTTGCACGACCTCGCTGACCAGCGCCTACGAGTTCATCAATCGGATCGAAGCCGGGTTGGTCATGGTGAACCTGCCGTCGGCCGGCGTCGAGTATCACGTCCCGTTTGGCGGGTCGAAGGCCTCGTCGATGGGCATGCGCGAGCAGGGCTCCGTCGCCATCGATTTCTACAGCGAGTGGCAGACGGCCTACGTCAAGTACTAACGCTGCAGGTTGACCGGGTTGGGTCGGGTGAGGCCGGGTTCGGCCCGGTTGGTGGTCGGCAGAACTGGTTGGCCCATCACGACCCGGACGTGGTGCCGGCCTCCGTCCTCGACCAGGGTCACCTCGTGGCCGTCCACGCCGACTCCGTCGAGTTCAACGCGCGCGACGCCAGTCGACGCGCCGTGCGGGTTCTCGACGACGATGGCGTACTCAGTCGAGCCGGGCCGCTGCAGCGTGACTTCAAAGCCGTCCCACGTCGGCGGGATGCACGGGTTGACGCGCAGCATGCCGCCGCCGTGCATCGTCACGCCGAGCAGACCCTCCAGCGCGACGCGATACATCCACGCCGCCGACCCTGTGTACCACGTCCAGCCGCCGCGGCCGGTGTGCGGCTCCTGCGAGTACACATCGGCGGCGACCACGTACGGCTCCGCTCGATAGCGCTGCAGGCCTTCTGTGTTCGCGGTTCGGCGGGCCGGGTTGATCATCGACAGCAGCTCGCCAGCTTTCGCGCCGTCGCCGAGGGCGGCAAAGGCAAGTACCACCCACAGAGCGGCGTGGGTGTACTGGCCGCCGTTTTCCCTCACGCCCGGCACGTAGCCTTTGATGTAGCCCGGGCTGGGTGCCATGCGGTCAAACGGCGGCGTCAGCAGCAGCACCAGACCGCTGTCGCGGCGTACCAGCAGACGGTCGACCGAGGCCATCGCCGTACGCGCTCGTGCGGGGTCGGCGTGACCACTTAGCACCGCCCAGGCTTGGGCAATCGCGTCGATTCGGCATTCGGAGTTGTCCACGGACCCCAACGGGGTGCCGTCATCGAAGTAGGCCCGGCGATACCAAGCGCCATCCCACGCCTTTTCGGCCGCGGTCTCGAGCGTCATCACGCGACTACGGTAGCGGCGCGCGCGCTCGATCTCGCCGCGCGCCTCGGCCACCTCGGCAAAGCCCGGCAAGAGGGCAAGCTGGAACCAGGCCAGCCACACGCTTTCCCCGCGTCCGCCTTCGCCGACCCGATTCATCCCGTCGTTCCAGTCGCCCGTGCCGATGAGCGGCAGCCCATGGGCGCCGGCCTCGAGACTGATGTCCATGGCGCGCGCGCAATGCTCGTACAGCGTGCCGTGCTCGCCCGATGCGCTGGCAGACTGGTAGACCTCGTGCTCGTGGGGATCGAGTCGGCGGCCGGCCAGAAACGGCACGACCTCGTCGAGCACTGCACGGTCGCCGGTGACGCCGATGTAGTGCAGCGCGGCGTAGATCATCCACAGGCGATCGTCGGAAAAACGTGTCCGGACTCCCTGCCCGCCCGGCTCGTGCCACCAGTGCTGCACATCGCCTTCGACGAACTGGCGCGCGGCGGCACGCAACAGGTGCGCGCGAGCCAGCGCCGGGTCGAGCCAGAGCAGCGCGAGCACGTCCTGCAACTGGTCGCGGAACCCGAACGCCCCGCTCGACTGGTAGAACGCGGTGCGCCCCCACACGCGGCAGGCCAGCGCCTGGTAGAGCAGCCAGCGGTTGACCATCACGTCGAGTGCCGTGTCTGGGGTGCGTATCTGCACGCGACCCAGGCGGTCGTGCCATGTGGCCACCGCGCGGTCGCCCGCCGCGTCCGCAGCCACCGGGTCGCGGAATCTCGCCGCCAATGCAATGGCTGCGTCCAGGTTGGCGGCGTGGCCGAGCACGAACGAGACGTCCCGAGTCTCCCCGGCGCCAAGCGTCACGGCGACCTGGACGACGCCGCACGGGTCCAGCGCGGCTCCCACTCGGCCGCTGACCACACCGCTGAGTCCTCGGGCCGTCGCCAGCGTGCGGTTGCGCCCGATGAACGCCGTGCGATCGCCGGTGACGACGCGTTGGCGTTCGGACGTATCCATGAAGACCACGCCACCGCCAAAGTGCTCGCTCATGACGTTGTCGGCGAGCAGCATCCCCGTCTGGGTGTGCACCCGTGTGACGATGGTTGACGCCGTGTGCGATCGATGGTCGCCCAGCGTCAGCTCGGCATACCACGTGAGGGTCGCTGTCCGCGTGCTCTTCGAGGCGTTGCGCAGCCGCAGGTGGAGCAGCTTGACCGGCGCGTCGTCGGGCACCGAGATCGAGAGCAAACTGTGCCACTCGTCGGTGGCGTGCTCCCATGTCGTGCGACCCTGACCGTGCCGGATGATGTAACGCGCGCCCGAGGGCCGCGGTGACGGAGTGAGGGACCACGCGCGGTCGGTGACGCGGTCGTGCAGGAAGACGGCTTCGGTGGCAGGATCGGCCACCGGATCGTTGGCCCACGTCGTCAGGCGGCGCGATTGGCTGTTGTCGACCCACGTGCATCGCGGCCCCGCTTCGGTGACCAGGCAGCCGAAAGACGCATTGGCCAGCACGTTGGACCATGGCGCAGGCGTCTGGCCTTCGCCGCCCACTGCCAGCACGTACTCTCCATCAGGGGCGAAACCGCCGAGGTCGTTGGCGAGGACGACGGTGGCCGGTACCAATGGACCGTCGGTGCCGGCCGGAGGAGCGGCCGCATTCCAACTCGCCGCCGCCGTGCCTTCAGCGGCGCTGGCCAGTGCTGCCGGCGATCCGGGCATCTCGAGTTGATGTGCCATCGATCCGCCAGATGTCACCAGCACCGTTCGCGCCAACGCGCGCAGCGTGACCGCATCGTCTGGTGTCAAGGCGTCCGACCGTCTCAGGAATACGCCGGCAGGCGTGTCGCGCCAGCTGGCCGATGGGCTGGCCTCGATGAGCGCGCCGATCTGGTCCTGCACCTCCTGGCGGTAGCCGTTGCCGAACTCATTGAGGAGCACGAGATCGAACGCGAACCCCTTCAGGCGGCAGTACTCGTGCGCCTTGAGGGTTTCCCGCACCACTCCGTGCTCGCCTTCCTGGTCGATGATGACGAGCAAGATCGGCAGGTCGCCCGAGATGCCGTGCTTCCACAGCGCGTCGCGCGACTGCCGGTTGCGCGCGATCGCGTCGGCCTGGCGGAGCCGCGGGTCGGCAAAGCGCAAGCGCGAGACGAGGCGCTGGATCGCATTGGCCTGCCGGTCGTCGAGGTTGAGGTGCCGCAGCTCGGCCTGGCTGTGCCCACCAGCCAGGGCGAGGCCGCGGGCGACGGCCTGCCGGTCGTGGTATTTCTCGATGAGAGCCCGGGCTTGCTCCTCCGAGTCGGCGTAGCCGGTCACGAACGAGAGCCGGGCGGTGGCTCCCGGGGGCAGCCGCACGCGCTGTCGCACGCTGACAATTGGGTCGAGCACGGCGCCGCTGGCGCCCGACAGAGGTTGGAGTGAACGCAGAGCCTGCGGCATCGCGATCCGGCCCGACCGCCCGAGGAACCGCGCGCGATCGGTTTCGAACTCGGCGCCGCCACCGACCCGGCCGCGCGAGGCGAGCACGTGCACGAGGTACCGGCGAGGCTCGTCGCCGCGGGGCCGGCGGGCACAGAGGATCGCATCGCGATCGGGCAGCAGTGTCGTCTCGACGAAGAGGTTACTGAAGGCCGGGTGCGCGAGGTCTCCGCCTTCAGGCGCCAACACGACCTCGGCGTAGCTGGTCAGCTCGATCTCGCGCACGCTGCTGCCGCGATTGATTACCGAGACGCGGCGCAGCTCGACGTCGTCTTCCGGCGAGACGGCGATTTCGGTGTGGACGTCGATGGTGCCGTCCCGACGCCTGACGATCGCGCGGTCGGGGCCGAAGACGACCTCGTAGTCGTCGGGCTCGACCAGCGTCGGCTGATAGGTCGTGGACCAGACGGCACCGGTCCGGAGGTCGCGGACAAAGCAGAACTGGCCCCAGTTGTCGGTGGTGCGATCTTCCCGCCACCGCGTCAAGGCCAGGCCGCGGCACGTGCTGTAGCCGCCGCCCGCGTTGGTCACCATCACCGCGTAGGTGCCGTTGGACAGCATGTGTGTGCGCGGGCCGGAGGTGTGCGGCGTGGTGTAGCGGCGGCCGACCGGCGTCAACGACGTGCGAGGTGTACGGATGTCGCTGGTCTGCTCGGCTGGCGGCGCCGACAGGGGCACCAGGGCCGGCACGCGCTCGTGCAGCAGCAGCTCAACGGCACGGATGCGCTGATCGCGATGGAACCGGCGCGGCATGATCTGGGCGTTGAGGCAGTTGTCGAGGGCGACCAGCGTCATGCCCTGGTGGTGCGCCATCACCGTGGCGACCACCGCGCCGCGCGTGCCTGCGTGCAGCCGCGCCCCCGTGTAGTCGACGGCGTCGTAGTAGCCGTAGGCGCTCCACAGTCCTTCGCGGTCGAGCGCGTCGAGATTGGCGATGACCTCCCGGGGCCGCAGGGAGGCGGCCAGCATCGACGCGTACGGCGCGACGACCAGGTCTTCGCCAAGGCCTCGCTTGAGCCCGAGCCCGGGCACGCCGAAGGCCTTGTACTGGTAGTTGCCCTCCAGGTCGCGCGCGTTGTACGCCGACTCGGAGATGCCCCACGGCACCGAGAAGCGCCTGGCGTAGTCGATGTGCTCCTGCACCACCGACAGGCACGACTCGTGAATCAGCGTGCCCGGGTCGCTGCGCATGACCAGCAGCGGCATGAGGTACTCGAATATCGACGCGCTCCAGGACAGCAGCACCCGGCCGGTGCCCGCAGGCGCCTGCCCGCGGCCCAGCCGGAACCAGTGCTCCTGAGGTACTTGACCGGTCGCGATCGCCAGGAAGCTGGCCAGGCGCGCCTCGGAGGCGAGCGTGTCATAGTGCGACTGGTCGAGGCGCCCATCTGTGACCTTGAAGCCGATCGAGAAGAGCCGGCGCGTCGGCTCGAAGAGGAACGCGAAGTCGGTCTCCTCGATGAGCGTGTCGAGCTGACGCTCGAGCCGCTCGGCACGCGCGACCAGGTCGGCGGCTGCCGCCAGTGTCCCGAGCGTGGGAATGTCGTCGCCGCCACTGAGCTGGCCACTTACCATCGGCGCAAGGGCACGCAACTCCAGCCGGCGCGCATCGAGCCCTGCCGCGACGCGGCCTAGCGCATGGCGTGCGGCCGCCAGCGCCGGGATCTCGCTGGTGTCGTCCTCGATCTCGTGCAGCAACACGTCGAGTGTGGTGAGCCGATCGGACAGGTCCTGAAAGAGCCAGAGCCATCCCGAGAGCGCCCGCGGCGCAGCAACCAGGCGCTGGCGCATCAGATCGACTTCGCGCACGAACTCGGCGACGCGTTTGACTGGACCGGACCGACCGGCGGCCCAGGCCACCACGCGTTCCTCAACCAACCCCAGGTCGTCGCCAAGCGCCTCGAGCGCGTTGGCGTCCATCAACGGAGTCGAGGTGCGCAGCTCGCGGAGGGCCTCGCGGGTGACCAGGCAGCAGCCAACCAGATTTCCGCTGTCAACCGTTGAGACATACAGTGGATGAAGGGGCGCCAGCGTGCGGGTGTCGATCCAGTTATAGAGATGCCCACGGTACTTCGGCGCGCGCGCCAGCGTCGAGATCGAGCGCTCGAGGCGATCGACCAGGTCCGAGACGGTGAGATAGCCGAGATCACGTGCGGCGACGGTGGACAGCAACTGCAGGCCGATGTTGGTGGGCGATGTCCGCGGCACGATCGGTTCCCGGCGGTCGGCCTGGTAGTTGTCGGGGGTGAGCCACTGGTGTTCGGCGGTGACGAGATCGTCGAAGAACCGCCACGTCTGGCGCGCGACGCGGCGCAGCCGCTGGCGGCCGACCGCATCGAGGCGCACCGGGTCGCGCCGGCGCGGCCTGCCGGTTCGATACGCGATGGCCGGCGCCACTGTCCAGAGCAGCAGCAGGGGGATCGCACCCAGCAGCCGGCGCGGATGGCCCGTCAGCACAATCAGTCCAAGGGCGAGCGCCAGGGCCGGCGACACCCAGAGCTGACGCCACACTGACCACGCGTCGTTGCCCAGGCGGCGCGACGCATCCGAGGCCGACTCCCATTCGAGCATGTGCCGGCCACTCACCAGCATCCGCCACAGGGTCCGGCCGATGGCGTCGGCCATCACCCATGACTGGTGGCCGAGAAACGCCGCGGTGAGCAGCGCCTGCCGCGCGCTGGCCGTCAGGTCGGCCTGCTGGCTGCGCAGGTGCTGACCAATCGGCACGCCGCGCACGCGGCTGTTGAGCGACTCGCCCAGTCGGAGGTAGGCCGGGTAGCCCAGGACCAGCAGCGACAGCAACGTCCAGGTGAACGGCGACCCCGGCAGTACCGTCCATCCCAGGGCGAGCAGCAGCACCAGCGACGGCGACAAGAGGCTTCGCCGCAGGTTGTCCAGGATCTTCCATCGCGCCAGGACGGGCAGCGGGTTGCGCACGCGGACGCCGTCGGCGCCGACGACCGTCCGGCCGAGCCAGCCGGCAATCTGCCAGTCGCCGCGCACCCATCTGTGCAGGCGCGCGGCCCACGTAAGGTAATGGCCCGGGAAATCGTCCACCAGGTGGACATCAGCCACCAGTCCGGCTCGGGCGAAGAAACCCTCGAACAGATCGTGGCTGAGCAGCGTGTTGTCGGGCGCGCGACCTGTGAGCGCGGCCTGAAACGCACGCGGCTCGTAGATGCCCTTGCCGACGTAGCTGCCCTCGTGGAAGAGGTCCTGATACACGTCCGACGCGGCGGTCGTGTACGGATCCCAGCCGACGTGCCCCGACATCACGTGGGCAAACCACGACCGCGAGGCACTCGGCAGGCTGATCTCGACTCGCGGCTGCAGCACTCCATAGCCTTCGGTGACGCGTCCGACGCGCGGGTCGAACCGTGGACGGTTGAGGGGATGCGCGATGGTCCCCACGAGTCGTCGCGCGCTGTCGGGCGGCAACTGCGTGTCGGCGTCCAGCGTGATGACGTAGCGGCAGCGAGGGATGAGGCTGGTCTCGCCGACCTGGACGACAAAGGACGTGTCCTTGTGGCCGAGCACGAGCTGGTTGAACTCTTCGATCTTGCCGCGCTTGCGTTCCCAACCCATCCAGCGGCCGCTGGCGCCATTGAACCGCCGTGCCCGATGGAGGAAGAGGAAACGGTCCGGGCCGTGACGCTGGTTGAGAGCCTCCACGCCGCGCGTGGCCGCCTCGACAATGGACGTGTCCTCAGGCGTCGCCTCGACGTCGGCATCGTGGACGTCACTGAGCAGGGCGAAGTGCACGTGCGAGTCCGCGTTGCCCAGATACCGCACCTCGAGCTGCGCCAACAGGTCCGGCACCTTGTCGGCGGAGCCGATCAGCACCGGCACCACCACGATCGTGCGGTCGGACTCGGGCACGCCTCCGCGGTAGTCGAGTTTTGGCAGCGGGCGCGGGGGCACAAACGCCGTGACCAGCCGGTTGATCAGGTTAATTACCAGCTCGCTCAGGGGCACGACGACGGCCAGCGCCACCAACAGCAGCATGGGGAGGGAGGCGCCGTGCCGGGCCGCATTGATCAGCAGGCTGGCCACGCCAAGCGCGGTCAGGATCACGATGGCGCTGAGGTACCCCAGGGCCGGATGCCGGAAGACGAAGCGTGCGAGCCGCTCGCGCGTGCGCGGACGGTACCGCAGGTCCGATTCGAGCTCGAACCGGCCGCGCGAGACCAGGTAGTAGCCGACGTGGTGTCGCCGCTCGGCGGCCGGGATGTCGTGCCGTGCGCGGGCCGCCCTGGCACACGCGCGCCGGGCCACTTCGATCTCGGAATAGCGCGAGCCGCGCGCGAGCTGCTCGACCGACTGCCGATACCGATCGCGCGTGGCAAAGTCCATCCGCGCGTACGCGCCCGCCGGGTCGTCACGCAGCACGCGTTCGACGTGGCTGACGTGCTCGACAAAGGTCGGCCAGTCCAGCGCCGACAGCGTCCGCATGCTGGTGATGGCGTTGCCAATGGACACCTGCATCGACGCTTCCAGCTGCGCCTCCTGCCGAATCATCGCGTCGGCGCCGCCCTGTGCGTGCAGCGGCTCGAGCAGTTGCGCCCAGGCCGGCGCCATCGACGGCGGCCGATCCCGCAAGCGTCGCAGCAGCTCGACGACAAACGGCGGCGTGAACGACTCGGGCAGCTCGATCTCAGAGCGCCACCGCCACAGGCGTCCGCGCTTGGTGGCAGCCTGCTGCTCCAGCCGCGCGACGATCTCTTGCGCGCGCGCGCGATCCATACGTGCGCGCAGGACCTCGTCGGCCAGCACGCACAGACGCTCGACCAGCGCCATGCGCAGCATGATCGGGATCGCCCAGATCTCGCCGATGCGCAGCGGGTGGGCCTCCTGGTACGCCAGCGCGAACGCTCGCAGCACGTCCACGTCGATGCGGTTGTCGCTGTGCGCGATCAACTCCGTCGCCAGCGCGTACACGCGGGGGTAGCCCGCAGACGGGCCGTCGGCCAGTCGCGGCAATTCGAGGTAGAAGCGCGGCGGCAGGTCGGTGCGCACCTGGCGCACCTGGTCACCGACGATGTAGAAGTTGTCGCGGATCCAGTCCTCGGACGGAAGGCGGCTGTCGTCTGAGCTGGCGCTCAGCGCGTCATAGACCGCCTCGAGGCGCTCAGCCGCTGCGTCCAGCCGTGCCAGCAGGGCGCGACCGCGACCGCGGGCCTGGCGATCCACCCTGTGGGTCGCGCCAAGCTGGCGAGCGTGTTGGACCAACCGGTCCGGCGGGAACAGGCTCGTGTCGGGTGTAACAACTACACCATTGTCCAAGGCGGCGACATGGTCGAGCCGGGGTTCCGTGGTCGCCGTGCTCATTGTGCGGGGGCGGGGGCCCGAGCGCTCGCGCGGTCGGATGGCCCACGTGGCGCGTCAAGTTGCGCGGCCCGCGCCGGGCGTTGGACGATCCACCCCGGCGAAGCGTAGCCGCACTGGCTGCACAGCAATAGTAGGCGATCGGCGCCGATCTGCAAGTGGGTCTCGTGCCCATGCACCCCGCAGATCCACTGGTTGAGCCGGCGCGATAACGGGGTTGTGAGAACAGGGGTATGCGACGGTGGCATCGTGGGTACTCCACCGGGGTACCATAGCAAGTTCGACGCCGTCCTGTGCATCCGTGGCCTGCGATATCATCCAGCCCGACCATGCGCCTTTTCCGCTACCGCCGCTCGGCCGTCGTCGAACACGCCAATGGCTGGTTTGCGCTGCCGCCGCAGTCCTGGGATGCCATCGTCAATCGCGAGGACGTCCATACCTGGCTGAGCGCGGCGATTGCCGGCCGATCGCCGTTGCCCGCACCGCCTGATCCGGCCGACCTGCTGGCGCCGATCGGGTCGCAGGAGGTGTGGGCGGCTGGCGTGACGTACTTCCGCAGCCGCACCGCGCGTATGGAAGAGTCCAAGTCGGCCGGTGGCGGCGATTTTTACGACCGCGTCTACGGCGCCGACCGCCCTGAGCTGTTTTTCAAGGCCAGCCCCCACCGCGTGAGGGGATCGGGCGAGACCGTGCGGATCCGGAGTGACGCGTGTTGGAACGTGCCCGAGCCGGAGTTGGCCCTGGCGGTCACCTCGAGCGGCACGATCGTCGGGTACACCATCGGCAACGACATGAGCTCGCGCGACATCGAGGGCGAGAACCCGTTGTACCTGCCGCAGGCCAAGGTGTACGACGGCAGTTGCGGGTTGGGGCCGGCCATCTACGTCACGCCGGAGCCGCTGCCGTCGGACACCGAGATCCGGATCGCGATTCGACGTGCGGGCGTCGTGGTGTTTGACGGCGCGACCTCGCTGGCCGCGATGAAGCGGACGCCGCGCGACCTGGTGGATTATCTGTTTCGCGACAATAGCTTCCCATACGGCTGTCTGCTGCTGACGGGCACCGGCATCGTGCCGCCCGATGACTTCACGCTGGCCGTGGGCGACGAGGTGGCGATTACCATCGAGCCGATCGGCACGCTCGTCAACACGGTCGCCCAGGGCCGATGATCGGTTTTCCTCTTCGCGTGTGGCCCGGGCGGTGGACCGTGTGCCGGCTGGCGCCCGATGATGCCGTGCCGGCGTGGGCGACATTGCCGGCGCCGCTGGTCGTCGTGTCGCGATCGCAGACCGAGCTGTCGATCCTGGTGCCCGAGGCCCATGTGCCCGATCAGGTCACCAGCGAACGTGGGTTTCGCGTGATCGAAGTGGTTGGGCCGGTGCCGTTTGCCGTCACCGGGCTCATCGCGTCGCTGTCGCAGCCGCTGGCGGCGGCCGGTATCAGCCTGTTTCCGGTCGCGACGTACGACACCGACTACGTGCTCGTGAAGGACGCGTCGCTGGCCTCGGCGGTTGACGTGCTGCGCGCTGCCGGGTTCACGGTTGAATGACCAGACGCGAGTTTCTGATCGCTGCGCTGGCGGTGCCAGGTACCAGGGTGCCAGTACCTGGCACCGTTAACTCGGCGACTGGTCTCGTGGCGCTCGACGCCCTCGGCGTCACGCTGGCGCACGAGCACGTACTGGTGGATTTCATTGGCGCTGACCGCGTGTCGCCCTCACGCTACGACCGCGACGCGGCGTTTGCCAAAGCGCTCCCGCATCTGGAGCGGATCTACAGCCTGGGGTGCCGCACGCTGGTGGAGTGCACGCCGGCCTACATCGGTCGCGATCCGGAGTTGTTGCGCCGCCTGTCTCGTGCCTCGAAGCTGCACATCCTCACCAACACCGGCTATTACGGCGCGGCCAACGACAAATTCCTGCCGCCGCACGCTTTCACCGAAGATCCCGATCAGTTGGCGGCGCGGTGGATCCATGAAGCGCGCGAGGGCATCGACGACACCGGCATCAAGCCGGCGTTCATGAAGATCGGCGTCGATGCGGGGCCGTTGTCCGACGTCGATGGCAAACTGGTGCGGGCGGCGGCGCGGACGCATCGCGCCACGGGGCTGCCGATCTACTCGCACACGGGCAATGGCGTCGCGGCGTTGGCGCAGGTGGCCGTGCTCGAGGACGAGCGCGCGCCGCTGGGTTCGTTCGTGTGGGTCCACGCGCAGAATGAATCGGACCCGGCCGTGCACGCGCAGGTGGCGCGGCGTGGCGCGTGGGTGTCGTTTGACGGCGTGAGCGCGCAGAGTCTCGAGCGGCACCTGGGGTACGTGCTGGCGATGCGCGAGGCCCGGCTGCTCGGTCGCGTCCTCCTGTCACACGACGCCGGCTGGTATCACGTCGGCGAGCCGGACGGCGGCACGTATCGACCGCACGACCTGGTCTTCACGGAGTTCCTCCCCGCGCTGCGTGCTGGCGGCCTGACGGCCAGTGAGATCACGCAACTGATGGTCGAGAACCCACGCGCTGCGCTGACGCCGACGATGTAGGGGCGCGCTTGCGCGCCCCTACACGTGGGCCGTCGCTGGCCCAATCCCCCCATATCTGCCGTCTTGATCCCCTCCGTCAGGCCCGTTACACTAGGCGAACAAAACACGAAATATCGCTAATCCTCATTGAATCTGCGCCATTTTCCGTCATCGCCAATCTGCAATCTGCAATCGTCAATTTTGTGTATATCGAACTCCACACCGCCTCGGCCTTTTCCTTCCTGCGTGGCGCCTCGTTGCCCGAGACGCTGGCCGAGCGCGCGGCGGCGCTGGAGTACCCCGCCATGGCCCTGGTCGATCGCGACGGCCTCTACGGCATCCCGCGCTTCCACAAGGCCGCCCAGGCGGTGGGGGTGAGGGCGATTGTGGGGGTCGAATTGACGATTGACGATTGCAGATTGACGAATGACGGCGCGAACTCCACTGACTCCGCTGCTCAACCTGCGCAATTTCGTAATCGTCAATCGTCAGTCACCAATCGTCAATGGAACTTGCCCGTTCTGGTCTCTTCCCGGACGGGCTATCAGAACCTTTCCCGCCTCCTCACGCGGATGAAGCTGCGCGCGCCGAAAGGAGAGGGCGCGCTCACGCTGGAGGATCTCGACGGCCATGTCGAAGGCCTGGTGGCCCTGCCGGGGCAACCGCTGCTCAACGTGCGGCAGCACGGCGTCGGTGGGCTGCTCGATCGGCTGGTCGGGACCTTTGGCCGCACCGGTGTCTATGTCGCGATCGCACGGCATCTGGATCGCGCGCAAGAGATCGACAACGAGTCGCTCGTCGATCTGGCCGCCGCGTATCGCGTGCCCATCATCGCCACCGGCGGCGTGCGGTTCGCGTCACCCGATGAACGGCCGCTGCACGATGTCTTCACCTGCCTCCATCACAAGACGACGCTGGCGCAGGCGGGCCGCCGGCTGGTGGCCAATGCGGAACGCTACCTGCGGTCGCCCGAGGCCATGGCGGCGCGCTTTGCCGATCTCCCTCAGGCGGTGACCGCCACGCGCGAGCTGGCCGATCGGCTCGAATACACGATGGCCGACCTGGGCTATCGCTTTCCGGAGTACCCGGTGCCGTCGGGCGAGACGATGGCGTCGTTTCTGCGGAAGATCACGGAGGTCGGCGCGCGCGACCGGTATCGGCCGTATCACGACCGCGCGCGGGCGCAGGTCGGCCGCGAGCTGGATCTGATCGAGAAGCTCGACCTGGCCGGCTACTTCCTCATCGTCTGGGACCTGATCAACTTCTGCCGCCAGCGCGGCATCCTCGTGCAGGGCCGTGGGTCGGCGGCCAACAGCGCCGTCTGTTACAGCCTCGGCATCACGGCGGTGGACCCGGTCGGGATGGAGCTGCTGTTCGAGCGGTTCCTCTCGGAAGAGCGCGGCGAGTGGCCCGACATCGATCTGGATCTGCCGAGCGGTGATCGGCGCGAGCGCGTGATCCAATACGTGTACGAGCGCTACGGCCAATTGGGCGCGGCGATGACGGCCAACGTCATCACCTATCGCAACCGCAGCGCCACGCGGGAAGTGGGCAAGGCGCTCGGCTTCGATCCCGATCTGATCGATCGACTGGCCAGGCTGATGCACCGCTTCGAGTTCGTGGACAGCAGCGAGACGCTGGCCCGCCACCTGCGCGAGGTCGGCGTGGACAGCGTCGATCCGCGGATGCGCCAGTTCGCCGATCTCTGGCACCGCATGCAGGATTTGCCGCGGCATCTGGGCCAGCACAGCGGCGGCATGGTCATCTGCCAGGACCGGCTCGATCAAGTGGTGCCGCTCGAGAACGCCAGCATGCCCGGCCGTGTGGTCGTGCAGTGGGACAAGGAAGACTGCGCCGACATGGGTCTCATCAAGGTCGATCTGCTCGGCCTGGGCATGATGAGCGTGCTGCAGGATGCGCTGGTGCTGATCAACACCACAAGTGCATCAGGTGCTCTCGGGTGCTCTCAGGTGCTGTCAGGTGCGGAGGGTGCTTCAGGTGCGCTGGATCTTGCACATTTGCCACCCGACGATCCAGTCGTGTATCGAATGCTGCAGGAGGCCGACACCATTGGCCTCTTCCAGGTCGAGTCGCGCGCGCAGATGGCGACGTTGCCGCGTCTCAAGCCTGCCTGCTTCTACGACATCGTCGTGCAGGTGGCCATCATCCGCCCCGGGCCCATCGTCGGGCAGATGGTGCATCCGTATCTGAACCGGCGCGCGGGCCGCGAGCCGGTGACCTACGCCCATCCCTCGCTCGAGCCGATCCTGCGCCGCACGCTGGGCGTGCCGCTGTTCCAGGAGCAGCTGCTGCGCATGGCAATGGCGGCGGCCGGGTTCACCGGCGGGCAGGCCGAAGAGCTGCGGCGGGCCATGGGGTTCAAGCGATCGGAGAAACGCATGCGTGTCATCGAACAGCAGTTGCGCGCCGGGATGGCCACGCAGGGCATCACCGGCGAAGCCGCCGAGCAGATCATCACGTCGATTGCCTCGTTTGCGCTCTACGGGTTTCCCGAGTCGCACGCGGCCAGCTTTGCGCACATCGCGTATGCCAGCGCGTATCTGAAGGCGCACTATCCGGCGGTGTTCTACACGGCGTTGCTCAACAACCAGCCGATGGGCTTCTACCATCCGGCGACGCTGGTGAAAGACGCGCAGCGGCACGGCGTGCACTTCGCGCCCGTCGATGTCGAGGCCTCCGCCTGGGACTGCACGATCGGCTCGGACGGCCGCGTGCGACTGGGCCTGCGCTACGTTGCGGGCCTGCGCGAGCAGGTCGGCCGCGCGATTGCCGCTACAGTGGTGCGGCCGCCGTCACCACCGGCACGGTGCCCCAAGTGCGGCTGCGACGACAGAACAATGCTCGAGATCGCGTCGCACGCAGCACCCAGCACCCAGCACCCGGCACCGCACTTAGCACGCGGCACCCAGCACGCAGCACTGTGGGAGTGCTTCTGTAATCTCTGCGCCCACGACTGGACCGAGCCGCCCACCCCCGCGCGCAAGTTCGCCTCGCCCGAGGATCTGATTCGCAAGACCGGTGCGCGACGCGACGAGCTGACCGTGCTGGCCGAGATCGGCGCCCTCGCCGCCTTCGGCTACGACCGCCGCGCGGCGCTCTGGCAGATCGAGAAGGCGGTGAGACCGGAGGGGGAACTGTTTGAATTGCAGATTGACGATTGCAAATTGCAGATGACGGAACAGGGCAACGCTCAGGCTCTCGATCGATCCGCGCAATCTCCATTGCACCCCATGCAGCCGATCGAGCGAATGGCTGCAGACTTTGCGGGGACTGGACTCACCATCGGCCCGCATCCGATGTCGTTTCATCGGCCTGCGTTGGCGCTCAAGGGCGTGCTGCGGGCCGTGGATTTGCCTCGGCAGCGCCCGGGCCGGCGTGTGCGCGTGGCCGGGTGCGTCATCACGCGTCAGCGGCCGGGCACGGCCAAAGGCTTTGTCTTCCTCACGCTCGAGGACGAAACCGGCATCAGCAACGTCATCGTCCGGCCAAAAGTCTACGACGAGCAGCGGCTTTCAATCATCGAGTCGTCGTTTGTCATCGTCGACGGACTGCTGCAGCACCAGGACGGCGTGACGGCCGTCCAGGCCGAACGGGTGCTGCCGCTTGAAGGCGTGCCGCTCGATGTGGAGTCGCACGACTTTCGGTAGGGCAGTGGCTATGGCTGGGGTCTGACCCCTAATCGGCGACTTTGCGGCCGTAGCCCAGTTCCGCGCCGCCCGAGATGATGTGATCGACGCCGGTGGTGAAGGTCGCCCCGGCGGCCAGGAACAGGCACAGCCGGCCCACTTCCTCCGCCGTGCCCATGCGCCCCAGGGGTTGAGCCGCCTCGCCGTCGGCCCGGGTCCGACGCGGGTCGGGTGACTGGTCCACGGCCTGCTGCCAGAGCGGCGTGTCGATGTTGCCGGGCGAAACCGCATTCACCCGGACGCCGTGGCGTGCCTCGTCGACGGCCAACGCCTTGGTCAGCGACAGCACCGCGCCTTTGCTGGCGACGTACGTCGTCGCGTGATACTGGCCGATGGTGGCCACCAGGCTGGCGATGTTGATGATGCAGCCGCGCGAGAGACGCAGAAACGGCAGCGCGGCCCGGCAGCCCACAAAGACGCTGGTCACGTTGAGCCGCATCAGGGACTCGAACTCGTCGAGCGTGAAGTCGTCGATGGGCTTGTGCGGCGGATGCCATCCGGCGTTGTTGATGAGGCAGTCGAGCCGGCCCAGTCTGACGGCCGTCTCCGTCACCAGCGCGGTCAACGCTCCCGCATCGGCCACGTCGCACCGCGCGAACTCGGCACGGCCGGGTCCACGCGCCGTGACGGTGGTCGACAGTTCCGCGCCGCCGTCCGGTTCGTGCGAGCAGAACACGACGTGGGCGCCGGCGCTGGCAAACACCTCCACGCAGCCGCGGCCGATTCCTCGCGTGCCGCCGGTGACGATGACGACGCGGCCGGCGTAGTCAGTCACGTCGGTCGGGCTCGGGGAGGACGCGCCGCTTGACGACGCCATGGTCCACGGTGGCGGCCAGCCGCGAGATCACCTGGAAATGCAGGTCGTCGTCGATCTGCTCGAACAGCATGAAGCTCAAGTCGGTGTCGAAGCCCGCTTCGAAGAACGGCCCGCGCCGGATGTTGCCCGACCGGAGCTTGCCTGCCGCGCCGGAGGTGAAGTACGCGATGCCGTTTTGCGGCTTGAGCCGCTCGTAGAAGTGCTCGTGACCGGCGAGCACGACGCTCACGCCGTACTTGATGAACAGCGGCTCGATGAACGCACGAAGCCCGACCTCGGCCCCGTGGCGCTTGCCCGACGAGTAGGTCGGGTGGTGCATGTAGGCGATCTTCCACGGCGCCTTCGACTCGGAGAGCGCCTGTTCCACCCAGCGCACCTGCTCGGTAGACATGTAGGTGCTGTCGAGCGCGAAGAACTCCACGTCGCCTTTGCGGAAACTGTAGTACCGCTTGCCATCCATGTTGAACGGCTTGTAGTTGATCTGAGTGGCGGGCTCGTCGTGGTTGCCGAGTGCGGCGTGGAACGGCACCCCGGCGTCGAGGATGAACTTGTAGGGCAGCTCGAACTTCTTGGAGAAGTCTTTCGCCGTGTCGCGTCCGTAGATGTTGTCGCCCAGCATCAACACGAACGAGAACGGGTAGAGCTTGTAGGCCGCGGCAAACTGCGCAGCCAGCTGATACTGCCGGCCCGCACCGCTCCCGCTGTCGCCGATGACGGCGAACTTCAGCGAGTCGGGCGCGTTGGGGAGCGTGATCTCGACCGCGGCCCAGAGCGCGGCCGGCAGCGCCAGCAGGCAAACGAGAAGCAGCGCGCGTCGACGCATTGGCAGGCAGGCTCGTTCAGACGGCGCCGGACGGCGCCGGCGGCGACAGGGCGTCGGGCCGACGGGACAAGCGTTCGCGGATGCCGCGAACGGCCGAACCGACGGCAATCGACGCGTTGAACACGTGATCGACGTGCAGCGGGCCGGCCAATTGATACCGCCCAACGGCGCCCAGACCCGCCGATGCGATGCAGCCGCAGTTCTCGCAGTCCGGACGTCCGCCAAACTGGCACGGGGTGATGCGGGTTTCAAGATCGGCCGACACCGACCGCGTCACACGCGCGAAGATGCAGTCCTGGGGCGATGCCGGCGGTTTGGCGTAGACCTCGATCATGGCCTGTGGCATCTCGATCTTGGGGAAGCGCTCACGCAACGCATACAGCGTCCCGACGACGTCGCGCCGGTCCTGGGGGCGGAGTTTCTCGGCCGAGTCCTCACCGATCTGCGGTGTGTAGAGGCTGAACCAGATCTTGCGGCAGTGCGGCTGGTTCTGCCAGAACTGCGCGAACTCCTCGAGATACCCGCTGCGTTGCACCAGCTGCCGGGTCACCGTGCAGTGCACGACGATCTGCTGGCCGGCGATGTGCTTGAGGATCCGATCGTAGGTGGCCGGCGCGCGGCGCACGTCGTGTTCGGCCGGCAGGCCGTCGATGGACACCACCACCGACAGCCGCGGGATCGACGCCCACTCTTCCG
This sequence comes from Vicinamibacteria bacterium, assembly GCA_016650245.1. Lineage (GTDB taxonomy): Bacteria > Acidobacteriota > Vicinamibacteria > Vicinamibacterales > JAENWD01 > JAENWD01. Next base: position 1,575 of record JAENWD010000412.1, on the reverse strand, counting down.
GAATCGCGCGCACGGCGCTGGTGACGAGTTGAACATACAGGCCACGCGCGGACAATTGCGGCAGCAGCTCGTCGAGCTCGCGATAGCGCACGAGCGGCTCGCCGCCGACGATCGAGACATGCAGCGGCCTGTGCTGGTCCACCAGTGCATGGATGCCGTCGATGAGCGCCTGCCCCTTGAAATCGCGCAGCTCGCGCAACGTGGTCACGCCACCGAGGTGGTCATCGCCGTACGCATAGCAGCCGGGGCAGCGGAGAGGGCACTCGCGAGTGATCTCGATCGACAGCGACGGCGTGTACCCGCCGAGAATGCGTCCCCACGAAGTGAATATACCGTCCATGCCACCTCCCGCCGCTCGGCCTCACGGGCTGGCGCGATATCTCACTATAACAGGCCAGGGCCAGATGTTATCTTTATGGTCGACATGATTGAGAGACGGCGTTCGAAGATCGCTGGCTGGGGCGTCTATGCGGCCCGGTCCATCACGAAGAACACACGCATCGTCAGCTACGACGGCGAGAGGATCACGCACAAGGAGAGCCGCGACCGGGAATCGCGCTACCTCGACACCGGGCAGATCTGGTGCTTCACGCTGAACAACCGATGGGTAATCGACGCGCACGTCGGCGGCAGCGTCGCGCGCTACATCAATCACTCGTGCTCGCCCAATTGCTACTCGTGGATCAAGGACGGCGTGATCTGGATCCGTGCGGCGCGCAACATCGCGGTCGGCGAAGAGCTCAGCTACGACTACAACACGACGGGCAACACCGAGATCCCCTGCCAGTGCCGGCCCGAGTGTAAGAACTCGCTATGAGCCGCCGCGCGCTCGTGTATCTGCACGGGTTCGCCAGCTCGCCGCAGTCGTCGAAGGCGCGGTTCTTCAGCGAGCGGGCCGCCGGCGCCGGGTGGGTCTTCACGTGCCCCGATCTCAACCAGCCTGACTTCACCTCGCTGACCGTGTCGCGGATGATCGAGGCGGCAGACGCCGCCGTCGCGGCGTGCGGCGAGGGCCCGGTGGCGCTGGTGGGCTCGAGCCTGGGCGCGTTTGTGGCGCTTCACGCGGCCGCGGGGCGACTCGCCCGTGGCGCGATTGGTCCAGTCGATCGCCTCGTGCTTCTTGCGCCGGCGCTCGACCTCGTCGCCGGTCTCGAGGAAGAGTTCGGGCCGGCCAGGATGGCGGCATGGGAACTCACCGGCCGCCTGCCGGTGTTCCACTACGGCGATGACGCGATGCGCGAGCTCGGGTGGGCCTTCATGCCCGACGCGCGCAGGTACGACAGCGACGCCGTCCACATCGACCTGCCGATCGTGATCTACCAGGGGCAAAGCGACCAGGTGGTGCGTCCGGCCAGCGTCGAGCGCTGGGCGGCCGCGCGCCCGACCGTCGCCTTGCGCATGGTCGATGACGGCCATCAGCTACTGGGGCACGTCGAGCCCATGTGGGCCGACCTCGTGACGTTGCTCGGGGGCGCGTGATGACGCGAGCGGCCGGCACCTCTGCCATGCTGGCCGTGATGTGCCTGACGACGGGGGCGTGGCACCGCGCCGCGCCGCTGCAGGCGCCGCCCGGCG
>JAENWD010000411.1 GCA_016650245.1 Vicinamibacteria bacterium | reverse complement strand
GGTGTTCGCGCAGGACGAATGGCGCGTGCGCTCGTCGCTGACCATCAGCGCTGGCCTGCGGTACGACGTCGTGACGACGCCTGTCGAGCGTGATGGCCTGGTGGCCGGGCTGCTCAGCCTCGACGACCTCGAGTCCGGTCCGGGCGGGGTCACACCAGGCACACCGCTGTTTGACAACCCGTCCAGGCGCAGCGTCGCACCGCGGGTCGGTGTGAACTGGGCGCCGGGCGACGGGCGCACCAGCGTCCGCGCAGGCTACGGCCTGTTCTTTCAGCCGATGACCGTGTCGTATTACCGCGGCACCGTGTTTCGAGTCTTTCCGTACTTTGCCGGCGTGGACATCCGGCAGCCGGCGGTTTTCGGGCCAGGCATTCAGACCGTGCTGGCCTCCGGCGTCGACGCCCAGCGGCGGTCGGAGTTCATCGACTACGAGGCACGCCAACCTTTTGTCCAGCAGTGGCACGCGGGTGTCGAACGAGACCTTGGCGCCGGCGTATCGGCCGAGCTGGGTTACCTCGGCTCGCGCGGCCACAACCTGCCCTTCTACGGCGATCCGAACGCCGTGCCCTCCCAGTACCAGGCCGATGGCCGCAAGCAGGTCATCCCGGGTGCGGGCTTGCGCTATCCGACGTGGGGCCGCATCCGCACCCGCACCAACATCGCGCGCTCCAACGGGCACGCGCTGGTGGCCGGGATGCGCAAGCGCGCCGCCGATCGGCTGACGCTGCAGGCGGCATACACGTTCGCCCACTCGACCGACACCTGGTCTGGTGGCCAGATGGGCACGTCGGACTTCGACAACGGCGCGGGCAGCGCCACCGACTGGTGGGATCCGGAGGCTGAGTTCGGGCCGTCGAACTTCGACGTGCGCCACTCGCTGGTGGTCAACGGCGCCTACGAGTTTCCGTGGGGACGATCGCTGACCGGCGCAACCGGCATGCTGGCGCGCGGCTGGTCGGTCGCCGGCGTGCTGCAGCTCGCCAGTGGCCTGCCCTTCACGCCGTTTATCGGCTTTGACCGCGCGCTCGATCGGCAGAGCGATGCGGACACGATCCAGAAGCCCGACCAGATCGCGCCGGTGACCTACCCCGGCACGCCCGAGGCGTGGTTCGACGTGTCGGCCTTCGCGCTGCCACAGGCCGGCTTCTACGGCACCGCCACACGCAACTCGATACGCGGCCCGGGCCTCAAGGTCGCCGACGTCGCGCTGGTCAAACAGGTGACCGCTGGCCCGACACGCGTGCAACTACGACTCGAAGCCTTCAACCTCTTCAACTGGGTCAACCTCGGCCTGCCCAACGCCTCGGTGCTCTTCAACAGCGACGGGTCCTATCGCGCCGGAGCCGCACGCATCACCACGATTGCCACGCCCGCGCGGCAATTGCAGCTCGGCATCAAACTCATCTTCTAACCGCTCAGACGAGCCTCTCGGACCGGCTGCTGACCGCCGAGCCGGCTGGCACATGTCTTGACTACGTCTCCGAGCTGAGGGGAGTTCGAGCCATGTTTCCAGTCGGCGACGAACCAGTCAAGGGTGGGCCTGCGGCGGTAGTCACGTGGGCGCTCATCGCACTCAATGTGCTGGCGTTCCTGCTCGAGTTGTCGCAGCCCACGGCGGCCGCCCTGGCCGCGTTCATCGACGCGTGGGGCGTCGTGCCGCGCGAGTACTCGGCGGCGCGGGACCTGGCGCCCACGATCCCGCTGCCGTTCTGGTCCACGCTGCTGACCTCGATGTTCCTGCACGGCGGGTGGATGCACCTGGGGGGGAACATGCTGTACCTCTGGATCTTCGGTGACAACCTCGAGAAGGTGATGGGGCATGTGCGCTTCGTGGTGTTCTACCTCCTCTGCGGCGTAGCCGCCAGCGCCGCGCACATCCTGTTCAACAGCGGTTCGGGCGTGCCCGCCGTCGGCGCGTCCGGCGCAATCAGCGGCGTGCTCGGCGGCTACCTGCTGTTGTTCCCAAAGAACCAGATCCGCGTGCTGACACGGGGCGGTATCGCGGCCGTTCCCGCCATCGCGGTTTTGGGTTTGTGGATTCTGATCCAGTTCGTGAACGGCATGGGCTCGGTCGCTGACACGTCGGAAACAGATGGGGTCGCCTACATGGCGCACATCGGCGGCTTCGCGGCCGGCTTGCTGCTGGTCAAACTCTTCGCGGTTGGTCGCCGACTGGAAGCAGTCGCATAAGCGTCGCTGCAGTGGGCTCGCCTAGCCGTGAGGCAGAACTCTCAGGCCGAACCCGGCGCCGGCTCGCCGGTGGCGGCCTTGGCTTCCTCTTTGGCTTCGACCTTGGCTTCTTCCTTGGCCTCGACCTTGGCGACCTTGGTTTCTGCCCAGTCTTTCTCGAAGGTCGCCATGACGGTCTTCAGGACCTTGGGGTTCTTCACGATCAGCCCGACTTCCCGGCGGCTATCGAGTTCGGCCGTTCGCAGGCTCTGGCTGCCGAAGAAGGCGTCGCGGCCATCGCGAATGATCACCCGCGCGTGCAGGCGCAGCGACTTCATGTGATCGGCCTTGAACTGCTTCGCGCGCTTGCCGACGGTGCCCAGGACCCGGACGTCCACGCCTTTCTGCACGCGCTCCTCGAGGATCCGTACCGTGGCGCTGTCGTTGATTTTCGGGTCGTAGATCCAGAGTGATTTCTTTGCGCCCTTCAGGAACTCGGTGAGGCGCTTGCGCGCGTTCTCCGGGCTCACAACCAGGACCTGCGGGACCGGGGCACACACCTGCCTGGTGACATCGGCTTCGAAGAGCCGGCAGGCCTCGAGTACCGGAGCACGCTGAGTGGTGATGACGCCGAAGCTGCGGCTCTTGGCGTCAAGGGCGGTGAAGTTGAACAGCATCACGAAGAGCGTGCGGCCGTCGATGACCATGAACTTGGCGTGATAGCGCGCCAGGTCCTCGGCGCTGCGCGCCACGGTCACGCCGGCGCCCAACAGGCGGAGCTCGAGCTTGCGCAACATCTTGTCGCCGCCGCGGTTGGTGTGTGCGATGAGCGTACGCACTTTCACGCCGCGACCGACCGCCGCTTCCAGCGCTTTCTCGATCTCGGCGCGGTCGAAACGGAAGATGGTGGTGTCGATGGACTTGCTGGCCGCCTTGATGGCGTTGACGACGGCCGTCATGCCATCCTCGGGGAGCACCAGGAGCTTCACGAGACCCTCTCGATCATTTGACTTTCTTCTCGCCCCACTCGACGCCGACCTTGTCTTTCCCGGACAGGCCCACCAGACTCGTCGACAGCTCGTCGGTCTTCATGGCTAAAGGGACGTCGACGGCGTAGACGAGCTCTTCCTGACTCCAACTGCGCAACTCGTAGCCCAGTCTGTGGCGGCGAAGCAACGCTTCCACCGGGCGGCGCAAACCGGCCGGGTCAGCCGTGCTGACCTTCAAGGTGAACGGCGCCGCAAGGTCGGCCTCCTTCGATTCGAGGACCCAGAGCAACGCGAGCAGAAAGGCGGTCGCGGCCGCCGCCAGGTACAGGAGGCCGACGCCGCAGGCCAGGCCGACGCCGAGCCCTGCCAGCATGACGCTGGCGTCCTTGGGGTCGTCGACCTTGGCGCGGTAGCGAATCAGCCCGGCGATGCCCACGACGCCAAAGGCCCGCGCAAGGTTGGCGCCGACAACGATCAGGACCAGGGCGCCCATCACCGCGAGGATCACCTGGGTCTGCACGACGGCGGGCTTGCGGGGCGGCGTGCCCGCGCGGCGGGGGCGCATCGCAAGTGCCGAGCCGAGCGCGGCCGCAAGCGGCAGCCGCACCATCGCTTCGACCAGGGACACCTGCTCGGCAACCGCTGGCACGATGTCGGGAATCATCACGAACCTCAGGAGCAAGTCTCGCGCCGCCGTCAGCTCGCACGAGCCTGGCGGGCTATGACCTTCAACCTGTGCGGTTTGCAGGAGATCGCCAGGCGCGGCCAGGCGGCGTCTGTTGTTCAGGTAGAAGACCGCGCCGCGTAAGAGTTACGCGCCCCGGCTGGTCAGTTCTTCGCCGCCTGGGAGGCAGCGGTCGTCGGTTCGGCGGCGACAGGTCGGCGGCCTGCGCAAAGGGCGGAACTGGCGACGAGCCACAGGGCCAGCACGCGGCTGATGCGACCGACCCGGGCGATCATGTGCGCGCGCCTGGAAGCACGTTGGGCAGGACGTCCACGACGATGTTGGCGTTGACGTCGCGCAGGATCAGGTGGCGTCCGACGAAGCGGTATTCGAGCTGCTCGGGCAGCGGGGGCAACGCCGCCAGCAGCGACGCCGGAAATGTCGCCAGCGGCAGCGCCGGCGGATAGGTTGCATTGACGTCGGCCACCGAGCCGGACGGGATGTCTTCGGACAGGCCTGCCCTGTCGGCCACCGAGCGCTTGGCCCAGTCCTGCTTGATGACGCTGCGGATATGCGGCGCGAGATCGGCGCCGAAGATGTCGCCGGCCTTTGCGCCGGCACGCGCCTGGCGGATGGCCTCGCCCAACGCCGCCTCACGCGAGGTCAGCTTGGTCGGGTCGTCGGTCTCTTTGAGCTGCGGGACGCTTTCGGCGGCCTTTTTGTGCACCGCCAGGTACGCGTCTGCGCGGTCCCTGAACGCCTTGACCGCCGCGCCGTACGCGTTGACCCGTTGCGGCTCGCGCGGCGCGCCCACGGCGGTCGTCGCACACGCCGTCACCATCGCCACGAGCAGGAGCATGGCGGCCCCTTGAACAATTCGCATGATGTCGCTCCTGGTCCCGTGCCTGTTCAAACCGCGTGCCGGCCCGGAGCTTGCAGCGACGGGAGGGTTCAGGAGGGTGTCGTGAAATTCATCAACATGTATTTCGTAGGCTATGTGGTGCTGATCGTTGGTCTGATGCTGGGCTTGTGGCAGGCGGGGATTCTGCAGGCCCTGGCGCCCATTTGGATTGCCATCGGGCTGATTGTGGCGGTCGGGTTGGGCATCATGCTCGCCGTCTCGGCCGGCAAACCACCCACCGCGACGATTCAATCCTGACATCTGGATGGCGGGGCGAACTCTACACGGGTGTCCGGCTCACGGACACCTCGCCATTGCGCGATCCCATTTCATTGCCTCGGCAGAGAGATTAGCGGTGTGCGGCGGCAAGGGAACCCGGGCGACACCGGGCGCAGCGTGACTCCTTCGGCATCCAAGCGGTGTACGATTCTCAAGAGGAGCGCGCAGTCATGTCTGTTACCCCTGTCGGTGGCCTCCACCACGTCACGGCCATCGCCGGACCCGCCCAAGAGAATCTGGACTTCTATGCCGGCGTGCTCGGCATGCGCCTGGTGAAAAAGAGCGTCAACCAGGACGACCCGGGCACCTATCACCTGTTCTACGCCGACGCCGAGGGCCATCCGGGCACCGACCTCACATTCTTCCCGTGGTCGCACATGGCGCAGCCGCGCATGGGCCACGGCCTGAGCGTGGAAGTGTCGCTGACCGTGCCGCCGGGCAGCCTCGAGTTCTGGAGCGAACGGCTGACGCGTTATGGTGTCCGGCAGGATCCCATCGAGCTGCGCTTCGGGAGCCGCACCCTGCCGTTGGTTGACCCGCACGGCCTTCGCGTGGCACTGGTTGAAGCGCCCGACGCGTTGACGCGGACGTTCGCGCCGTGGGACGACAGCCCGATCGTCGTCGAGCGGCAGATCCGGGGACTCGAGAGCTCGAGGGTGTGGGAACACAGCCTCGCGCTCACCGCGTCGTTTCTCACCGACGTGCTCGGCTTCCGTCACCTCGGCACCGAAGGTGACTGGCACCGCTTCGCGGTAGGGAGCGGCGGCACAGGGGAATACCTCGACGTCCGCGAGGTTCCCTCCGAGACGCGTCGTGGCGCGTGGGGCGTCGGCAGCATCCATCACCTGGCGTGGCGCGTGGCCGACGAGGCCGAGCAACTGGCGGTGCGCTCGGCGGTCGACGGCGCCGGCCGGCGGCCGACCCCGGTGATCGATCGCTTCTGGTTCAAGTCGGTGTATTTCCTGGAGCCAGGCGGCGTGCTGTTCGAGCTGGCCACCGATGGTCCGGGGTTCGCAGTCGACGAGGATCCGCAGCACTTGGGCGAGTCTCTCGTGCTGCCGCCCTGGCTCGAAGGCCAACGCGCCTCGATCGCCGCGAATCTGCCGGCGCTGACGTCCCCACATCCGGAGGCCTGACCCGCCAGCTTGACCAGGTCACCCGGAACGCTCGTGCTCGCCGATCTAGGGGCAAGGCTCAGAGATCATCTTCAGGCTGATGACGTTCAGCGTCCGCAAGGACGCCGGACCCGTTGCCGAGGGGGACGGCCGACCAGCACTCTCAGAGGGGTTGCCGTCGCTGTCTGCGGCGATCGTGCCACTCACCTGGACCTTGTGGTTGACATGCCCTGCGAGGTTGACCTTCGAGTCTCCCATCAGCGCGTACGACGCGGCCGGCACACCCCCACTCTGATTGCGACTCTCGACGTTGGAGATCATGTATTTGGCGCTCGGACCGGCAGGCCGACTCGCCGGAGTGCTGTTGGCGCCTGCGCTGGCATCGGTCGCGCCATCCCAATACTTCAGGCAGCCGACGAGCGTCAGCGACGTCTCGGGCCTCTCCGTCGACTTCGACGCCGACGCGGTCGGCAAAGGCGCTGGGGCAGGCGTCTGCGCCATGCCGGTGAGGCTTGCAATGACACAGGCACCGCAGACGGTAACGATGGTGTTTCTCACGGTCTGTCTCCTAAACCCGGCCAAGTGCATTCCTCGCCGGCACCGCCAGAGAAAGCAGGAATCACGCCAGCACCGCCGACTGCTCCTGCCTTGCCCGTGGCCTTGCCCTTGCACGCCAGCGCGTCAGCGGTATGCTCGGGGTAGCGAACGCCGTTGGCGTCAACCGCACTGGTGAAGGCTCGTGAACACATGGCAACTCTTCGCATCCTTCGTTCGGCCGTTGCGGCATGGTGGAACGACAACGCCATCCGTCTCGGGGCCTCAGTTGCGTTCTACACGCTGTTTGCGATCGCGCCGATTCTCATCGTGGCGATCGCGATCGCTGGAACCCTGTTCGGCCCAGAGGCAGTTCGGGGAGAGATCGTCGGCCAGATTGATGGGCTCGTGGGTACGGAAGGCGGGAAGGCGGTGCAAGCGCTGCTGCAGGGAGCCTCAAGCCGCCAAGGCAGTGTCATCGCAACCACCATCGGTGCCATCACATTCGGACTGGCCGCGTGCGCTGCGTTTCTCGAGCTTCAGGCCGCGTTCAACGTGATCTGGCGCGTGGCGCCGTCCCCTGACGGGCAGATGAAGGCCTTCCTCGTCGACCGGTTGAGGTCATTCGGGCTGGTGGTGGCCATCGGGTTCCTGCTTATGGTGTCGCTCGCCATGAGCGCCGCCATCGCCGCGCTTGGCGCATGGCTCGGCCGGTGGGGACCGGACGTCCCCATGGTTCTGCCGGCACTCAACGTCGTCCTCTCGCTCGTGGTGACGGCAGCGCTGTTCGCACTCCTGTTCAAGTTTCTACCCGATGTCGTGCTGTCGTGGCGCGACGTGCTGACCGGCGCGCTGGTAACGGCCGTACTCTTCGCGATCGGGAAGGAAGTCATCGGGCTCTATCTCGGCCAGAGCAGCACCGCGTCGAGCTACGGCGCGGCCGGCTCGGTGGTGGTTCTCCTGCTCTGGGTGTACTACTCGTCGCAGATCGTGCTGGTCGGAGCCGAGTTCACACGACTCCACGCCGACCGCGAGCGCGGGCCTGTGCAGACTGAAACATTCGCCGAGGCGGTCGGCGCCCCCCCGGGCTCGGTCGAGGCCCGGGAGCCTGTGGCCTGAAGCGAGTAGCCCGTCGGTGATATCGTCCGCGGCTATGACTCGCACCGCGCTGGTTGCCGCTGCCCTGCTGGGTCTCACCTTCTCAGCGGGTCTGGCCGACCCGCTCGTCCACACCTACTCGATTGTCGCGCGCGACCCGGCCACCGGCGAGATGGGCGTGGCCGTGCAGTCGCACTGGTTCTCGGTGGGCTCCATCGTGACCTGGGCCGAGGCCGGTGTCGGCGCGATCGCGACACAGTCGTTCGTCGACCCCGGGTACGGCGCGCGCGGCCTGGCGCTGATGCGTGGGGGCGTGAGCGCGCCGGACGCACTGGCCCAGCTCGTGAAGGCCGACCAGCAACGCGCCGGCCGGCAGGTCGCGATGATCGACGGGCAGGGTCGCGTGTCGGCGTACACGGGCGCGTCGGCGATTGCCTCCGCCGGGCAACACATCGGCGCGGGCTACTCCGTGCAGGCCAACATGATGGCCAACGATCGCATCTGGCCCGCGATGAGCCGCGCGTTTGAATCGGCCACCGGCGATCTGGCCGACCGGATGCTCGCGGCACTCGACGCCGCCGAAGCCGCCGGCGGCGACGTGCGCGGCCGGCAGTCGGCGGCGATCCTGATCGTCAAGGCGACCAGCACTGGGCGTCCGTGGGTCGGCGCCGATCGCACGTTCGACCTTCGCGTCGACGACCATCCCGCGCCGCTGGCGGAGTTGCGCCGCCTGGTGCGCTTGCAGCGCGCCTACGCACACGCCAATCGCGGCGACGAGTTGATGACCGAGAAGAAGGTGGACGCCGCGCTCGAAGAGTACAAAGCCGCGGCCCGCCTGGCGCCAGAGATCCTGGAGCTGCCGTTCTGGCACGCCGTCACGCTTGCCTCGATTGGACGGGAAGCAGAAGCGGCGCCGATTTTCAGGGCGGTGTTCGCGAAGGAACCGATCTGGGCCGACCTGCTGACGCGGCTGCCGGCGGCGGGCCTCTTTCCCGACGATGCGGCGCTCATTGGAAGGATTCGCGCGCTGCGGTAAGGGCTCGCGCCTTCGGCGCGAGGAGGGGCACTCGCTGCGCTCGTGCTCGGGGCGTGCGCCGACTTCAGTTGAACGTGACGGTGTGCGTATGTCCTGCGTCGGTCGACGAGCTCTTCGCCACGCGCTGACGGGCGCCGACTTGGGTCACCTCTGCGGCGGTCAGTTCCACCGTGTGCGGGTGATCGGCAGCGCCGGTGATGCTGAGCTGAATCGAGTTGCCGGCCATCAGTTGCGCGGAGGTGATGACCGCCGAGTGCCCGTGATTCCCTGCCACCAATCCGGTCACATCCGAAGAGCCCGGGTTTGGACTGGGTGACGGCGTCGGTGAACTTCCCCCGCCGCAGCCTGAGATCGTGATCGTGGCGGCACTCAGGATCGCCATGGCGCTTTGCAGTGTGAACTCGCGACGGTCGAGCGTTCGATGCTCCATCTGTGCTCCCTCCAAGGAACCGCAGCCAAGGAGAGCAAAGACGTTGCCGTCACAATTACGCCCGTACTTAGGTGAATTGCCAGTCGGAAGCACGCGACGTGGTCGCGCTGCGAAAGGCGGTTACGAGCCGAGTAAGTCCCGCCTTCGCCCC
>JAENWD010000410.1 GCA_016650245.1 Vicinamibacteria bacterium | reverse complement strand
CGCGCGTGGCACCAGGGCCTGCGCGCCATCGGCCCGGCGCATTACGGCCCGGGCACCTACGCGCAAGGCACCGACGCCACCGGCGGCATCGGCGCGGTCGGGCGGTCGCTGCTCAAGGAGATGGAGCGGCTCGGGTTCATCCTCGACGCCACGCACTTGTGCGATGACAGCTTCTGGGAGGCGCTCGACGCCTTTGGCGGACGCGTCTGGGCCAGCCACAACAACTGCCGGGCGCTGGTGCCGCACAACCGCCAGTTCAGCGACGACCAGATTCGCGCGCTGGGGTCACGCGGGGCCGTGATCGGCGTCGCGCTGGACGCGTGGATGCTCTCTCCAGGCTGGCAGCGTGGCGTGACGACGCCGCAGGCGGCAGGCGTGACGCTGCACACGCTGGTGAACCACATCGATCATATCTGCCACCTCACCGGCAGCGCGCGTCACGTCGGCATCGGCAGCGATCTCGACGGCGCCTTCGGGCGCGAGCAGACGGCGGCGGACCTCGAGACGATCGCCGACCTGGCGACGATTCCAGGCCTGCTGCGCGCGCGTGGCTATACGGAGGCCGACGTCGCGGCGATTGCGAGCGGCAACTTCCTGCGGTTCCTGCGTGAGGCGTTGCCGGGGGGATGAATGGCGGACTCCGGACGATCACCGGCATCGCCTTCGACCAGGACGGCAACCTGTACGTCGTCGAGCACGCGTCGGGGGCGGTGTTCTTTGGAGGCCTGGGCCGCCTGCTCAAGGTCGCGCCCGACGGCACGCGCACGACCGTGATTGGCAGTCTCGACCGGCCGACGTCTGTAGTGGTGGGATGGGACGGCGAACTCTACGTGACCAATCACGGCATCACGCCGAGGATCGGTGAAGTGCTGCGGGTCGAGCCGTAGCGGCGCGCGAGGCGCGGCCTAGCGCCCCAGATCGTCGTCGAGGGGATTTCGGACGCGCAGGTCGCCGAAGCGCGAGAAGTCGCGGAACACCAGGATGTTGGTGTCGACGGCGACCACCTCAGCGTCCGTCCATGAGGTCGAACAGGGCGTCGCGGTCGGTGAGATCGACTCCGGGCCGGACCTCGGCTGACCAGCCTTCGAGTTGCAAGGTGAACGGCGATGGATCGACGCGGTGCAGGCCTCGCTTCAACAACTCGTTGGCAACGTCTTGCAGTGTCCGGCCCTCATCCGCGGCCCGCAGCTTGAGTTCGCGAAGGACTCGCGGCTCGATCATCAAAGTGGTTCTCGGCACGCATCATCTCAGGTCCCTCCCGACGCACAAGTGACCCTACCTGGGCCGAGGTCGAAGAGCGCTACCCGACCGCCGAGTCGGCCGCCGTCAAACCGCGATCGATGATCGCAAACCCTTCCCGCAGTTCGGCGTCCGTGATGCAGAGCGGCGGGTTGGTGAAGAACGTGTTCCACCGCACGAACGTGTAGAGCCCTTCCTGGCGGAAGAACCTGCCGAGCGCGGCCATCTCGGGCGACGTGCCGTTGAACGGCGCCATGGGCTCGCGCGTCTGCCTGTTGCGGATCAGCTCGACGATCCCGAACAGCCCAATTGACCGCACGGCCCCGACCGACGGGTGGCGTGCCGCCAGATCCGCCAGCAGGCCGGCCATCACCTCGCCCATCTGCTTCGCGCGCGCAATCAAGCCATCCTCTTCGTACACCGCGATGGTCGCCAGCGCCGCCGCGCACGCGAGCGGGTGGCTGTTGTACGTGAGGCCGCCGGCAAACACCTTGTCGCGGAAATGGTCCGCGATCTTCCTCCGCAGCCCGACCGCCCCGAGCGGCACGTACGCGCTGGTCAGTCCCTTGGCCATCGTGAGGATGTCGGGCACGACGCCCCAGTGGTTCACCGCAAACCACTCGCCGGTACGGCCGAACCCGGACATCACTTCGTCGGCAATCATCAGGATGCCGTACGTGTCGCACAGCGCGCGGACGCCCTGCAGATAGCCGTCTGGCGGCACCAGGATGCCGTTTGTGCCGGTCACCGGCTCGAGAATGAAGGCGGCGATCGTGTTCGGGCCTTCGAGCTGGATGACTTCCTCGAGTCTCGCCAGCGCGTCGTCGACCTGGTCCCATCCGCGCTGGATGCCGTGATACGGGTCGGGCACGTGCACGACGCCGGGAATGCCCGGCTCGGCGGCCCAGCGACGCGGATCGCCGGTGAGGGCGATCGCGCCGGCCGTCGCGCCATGGTACGAGCGGTACCGCGCCAGGATCTTGTGACGGCCTGTGTACCAGCGCGCCGCCTTGATGGCGTTTTCGTTGGCCTCGGCGCCGCCGTTGGTGAAGAAGAAGCAGTCGATGTCGCCCGGGGTGATGGCAGCCAGCTTCGCGCCCAGCCTCGCGCGGACGTCGGTGGCCATGAACGGGTTGGCGTACGGGAGCCGTGCGGCCTGTTCCTGGATGGCCTTCACGACGCGCGGATCGCCGTGGCCGATGTTGACGCACATCAACTGGCTGTTGAAGTCGAGATAGCGCTTCCCTTCAGGCGTCCAGAAGCACACGCCCTTGGCGCGGTCGACGGCAATCGGATCCACGGCGCTTTGCGCGGACCACTCGAAGATGGTGTGCTGCTTCGACAGTGCGACGATCTCGTCGCCCGACATGGGGTTCGTCATGGCCTCGGGTCGCGTTTGATGAAGGCGCCGGCGCCGGCGCGTCCCACGAACCGGCCGTTGTCGATGACGACGCGGCCGCGGGAGATGACGGTCTCGGTGACGCCGGTCACCTGGCGTCCCTCGTACGGGTTGTAGTCCACCTTCATGTGCAGCGAATGCACCGACAGCGTCGTCGTCTTTTCCGGGTCGAAGATCACGATATCGGCGTCAGACCCCGGCGCAATGGTGCCTTTTCGCGGGAACAGGCCGAAGATCTTGGCAGGCGAGGTGGACGTCAGCTCGACGAAGCGGTTGAGCGAGATGCGGCCGGTGCGGACGCCGCCGTCGTACACCAGGCTCATGCGCGTCTCGATCCCGGGGGCGCCGTTGGGGATCTGCGAGAAGTCGTCGTGGCCCAGAATCTTCTGCTCCTTCATGCAGAAGGGGCAATGGTCGGTGGAGATCGCCTGCAGGTCGTTGAAGGCGAGTCCGCGCCATAACCGGTCCTGTGTGGCGGCCGGCCGCAGCGGCGGGCTCATCACGTACTTCGCGCCGTCAAAGCCCGGCTCCTCGTAGTTGTCATACGACAGGAACAGGTACTGCGGGCAGGTCTCGGCGTAAGCCGGCAGGCCGCGATCGCGCGCCTCGATGACCATCTCGAGGGCTTCAGCGGCCGACAGGTGGACGATGTAGATCGGCACGTCGGCCATCTCGGCCAGCGCAATGGCGCGATGCGTCGCCTCGGCCTCCGCACGCGCGGGCCTGGTCAGGGCGTGGTACTTCGGCGCCGTTTTGCCCTCG
>JAENWD010000409.1 GCA_016650245.1 Vicinamibacteria bacterium | reverse complement strand
GAAGTCGCGCACCCGGCGCAGCAGCCGGTTGGCCACGCGCGGCGTGCCGCGGGCGCGGCTGGCCAGCTCGCGCGCCGCATCCAGCTCGAGATCCACGCCGAGGATCCGCGCCGATCGGCGCACGATCTCCTCCAGGTCCGCGGCGTTGTAGAAGTCCAGCCGCAGCACGATCCCGAATCGCGCACGCAGGGGCGAGGTCAGCAACCCGGCTCTGGTCGTGGCGCCGATGAGCGTGAACGGCTTGACCGGCACCTTCACCGAGCGCGCGCTCGGGCCCTGGCCGATCATGATGTCGAGCTCGAAGTCTTCCAGCGCCGGATAGAGGATCTCTTCGATGGCCGGCGCCATGCGGTGGATCTCGTCGATGAACAGCACCTCGCGCTCCTCGAGGTTGGTGAGCATCGCCGCCAGATCGCCCGCCCGCTCGATCACCGGGCCTGCCGTCGACCGCACCGGCACACCCATCTCGTTGGCGATCACCGTCGCCAGCGTGGTCTTGCCCAATCCCGGCGGGCCATAGAGCAGCACGTGATCGAGCGCCTCGCCACGGCCGCGCGCCGCGGCAATGGAGACCTGCAGGTTCTCGCGCACCTTGTCCTGCCCGATGTAGTCGTTCAGCGTCCGCGGCCGCAGCCCCGCTTCGTACTGGACGTCGTCGTCGACGCGCGCGGGGGAGACCAACCTGGGGTCGCTCATTGACGATTGGAGATTGACGATTGACGATTACGAATTACGCAGATTAGCGCGACAGCACCTTCAGCGCCGCGCGCAGCGCCGGCTCGAAGCCGAGATCTGGTCCGTCCTGCAGCGCGCGATCGACCGCTTTGTCCGCCGCTGGCCGATGGTAGCCCAGGTTCAATAGCGCCGACACCAGATCTTCGCGTGGCCCGGTCGTGGTCATCATCGTGCCGGCCGGGGCCATCGCAGCGAGTTTGTCCTTGAGTTCAAGCACGATGCGCTCCGCGGTCTTCTTGCCGATGCCGGGGATCGAGGTGAGCCGCGCCACGTTGGCCAGGGCGATGGCCTGCACGAGTTCCTCCGGCGCCAATCCCGAGAGCACCGACAGCGCCAGCTTCGGACCGATGCCGCTGACGGCGATCAGCCGCTCGAAGACGAGCTGTTCGAGCGCGGACGCAAAGCCGTACAGCAGCAGCGCGTCTTCGCGCACGTGCGTGTGCACGCGCAGCGTCAACGCCGTGCCCGGATCGCCGACGGCGGCAAACGACGACAGCGGCACGTGCACGTCGTAGCCGACGCCGCCCACGTCGATCACCACACGCATCGGATGTTTCTCGAGGACGGTGCCCGAGAGCCTCGCGATCATGACGGCCGCGAACCGGTCGGTGGCCGCCAGTTCCGCCAGCTTCGCGGCAGCCTGCGCCCGTCATCGGCGATGCGTCGTGTGACCCCGCCCGCGCTGTGCACGTGGCAGAGGGCGACGGCCAGGGCGTCGGCGGCGTCGTGCGGAGAAGGCGCGGTCTCCAGCCCCAGCAGCAGCTGCACCATGTCCTGCACCTGCTTTTTTTCGGCGCGCCCGTAGCCGACCACCGCGCGCTTGATCTCGGCCGGCGTGTACTCGACGACCTCCACGCCGGCCTGCACGGCCGCCAGCATCGCGACGCCACGGGCATGCCCGAGCTTGAGCGCGCTGCGCACGTTGACCGAGTGGAACAGGTTTTCGATGGCGACCAGATCGGGACGGCTGTCGCCGATGAGCGCGGTGAGGCCTTCGTGAATCAGCCGCAGTCGTTCGGGGAAGGTCGCGCCGGGCGGCAGCTTGAGTCCGCCGCAGATGACCAGGCGGTGCCGCCGGCCGTCGGTTTCGACGCACCCGTAACCGGTGCACTCGGAGCCGGGATCGATGCCGAAGACCCTCACGCGTGCCTCACGCGAGAGAAGCCTCGATCTCCTTCTCTTCGATGTCGAAGTTCGACCACACCTGCTTGACGTCGTCGTGGTCGTCCAGGGCGTCCATCAACCTCACCATGTGGGTGGCGGCCTTGCCCTCGAGCTTCACGTAGTTCTGCGGCAGCATCGCGATCTGGGCCGACGCCGGCTCGATGCCCAGCGCCTTCACGGCGTCGCGCACGGCGTCAAACGAGGACGGCTCGGTCAGAATCTCCCACGACTCGCCATCGTCGCGCAGGTCGTCGCCGCCGGCCTCGAGCACCGTGTTGAGCAGCGCCTCCTCGTTGACGGCTGCCTTGTCGACGACGATGTAGCCCTTCTTGGCGAACATCCAGGCCACGGCGTTACTCTCGGCGAGGTTGCCGTTGTGCTTGGTGAGCATGTGGCGGAGCTCGCCGACCGTGCGGTTCTTGTTGTCGGTGAGCGCTTCGATGATGACGGCCGCCCCGCCCGGGCCGTAGCCCTCGTAGACGACCTCGTCGTAGCTGACGCCGGGCAGCTCGCCTGTGCCGCGCTGGATCGCCTTCTTGATGTTGTCCGCGGGCATGTTCACCGACTTGGCCTCGGCGATGACCGTGCGCATGCGCGGGTTGGTATCAGGGTCGCCGCCGCCGTTGCGTGCGGCGACGGTCAGTTCCTTGATGATGCGGGTGAACGTCTTTCCGCGCTTGGCGTCGAGGGCACCCTTCTTGTGCTTGATGGTGTGCCACTTGGAATGCCCGGACATGGTCGAAACTCCAAGAAAAGCTAGGAAAAACAGGACCACAGATTCTAGCATATCGGCCTTCAGTCCTCGGCCTTCGGCCTTCGGGGGATTCTGGCAGATTCGCACGCTCTGGCCGAAGGCCGAAGGCTGAAGGCTGAAGGCTGAAGGCTGAAGGCTGAAGGCTGAAGGCTGACGACGGCCGTAGGCCGTCCGCTACACTGCCGCGCGTGGCACGACATCCAGAACGCCCGCACCCAGCACGATCTGAAGCCGCCTCCCCGTCCGGCGCCGCCGGATGGGACGACTACGCCGATTTCTACGACTGGGAAAACGCGCAGACCATGGCGCGCCGGGATGTGCAGTTCTGGACTCGGCTGGCGGCGGCCGCCGGGGGGCCGGTCCTGGAACTGGGCTGCGGAACGGGGCGGATTGCGCTGCCGATCGGCCGCCAAGGGACCTCGCTGGTGGGCATCGATTTGTCGGCCCGGATGCTCCAGCGGGCGCGGGCCCGCGTGCGTCGCGCGCGTCTGGGCCGCCTGGTGCACCTGGTGCGCGGCGACATCCGGCGGCTGCCGTTTCCCGATGGCCACTTCGCCCTCGTGATGGCGCCTTACGGCATCCTGCAGTCGCTGGTCGGAGAAGCCGACCTGCGCACCAGCCTCCGCGCCGTGGCCGCGGCGCTTCAACCCGGCGGCCGCCTCGTGCTCGAACTGGTGGCCGACTTGCCGGCGTGGCACGAGTACTCGAACGAGACAAAGTTGCGGGGGTGGCGTGCCGGTGGCAGGTCGCACGTGACGCTCATAGAGTCCGTGCGGCAGGATCGGAGGAAGGGTCTGACCCTGTTCGAGCAGGAGTTCGTCGAACGTCGCGGTCGCGCCCAGACGTCGCGGAGGTTCACGCTGGCCTTCAGAACGCTGTCGGTGGCGCAGATGGCGGGCCGGCTCGAACGCGCCGGCCTGCGCGTCACCGCGCGCCTTGGAAGCTACGACGGCGATCCGTGGACGAAACAGTCAGAGACGTGGCTGCTGATCGCTGAGAGATAACTCGTGCGTCGTGTGTGTCCACCATCGCGTCTGTCCGCTGTCCCACCGTGGCAAACAACATCGTGTTCTGGATCTCGACGAAGTTGGCGCCGGCCGCCGAAGCGTCGTCCTCGTAGCGCGCGAGCGTCCGCAGGTAGTCGCGGCCTTGCGTGACGACGGAGGGATCGGCGATGTCGCGCAGGGCGCAGTCCACGGCCTGCTGTCGCGCCTGCCACAGGGTGGCCGGCGGCCGGCCGATGTGGGTCACCGAGACGGGAAACAACTGCACCGACACCGGCTGGATGCCGCACGTCGCGAAGATGGCAGAGACGCGCGGCCCGACGGCCGGTTCGGTGCTGTCGCCGCGGACAGTGCGAACGGCGCTGAAGAAACGCGACGCCTCGGCAAACGCCTGGGCGCCCAGAGGCGACGAGCTGTACCAGTAGCGCGCGGCGTTGTCGGGCTCGACGGCGAGCACGCGCCCGCCGGTCCGGGTGACGCGCGCCAGTTCACGGACGGCCCCTGGCACGTCGTGGACGTGCTGCAGGACGGCCACGCAGAACGTCGCATCGAAGGCGCCGGTCGTGAACGGGAGGTGGGTGACGTCGGCGCCGGCCAGGTGCAGGCGATAGTTGTGCGACCGGCCCTCGGCTGCGGCTTGGGCCACCCGCTCCAGGTTGCGGTCGATGGCAAACAGCGCCAGTTGCGACACGCGCAGCCGTCCCAGGCCCATCTCGGCCGTGCCATGGCCGCAGCCGACATCGAGGATGCGGTTGCCGGGACGCGGCCGCAGCGTCTCCTGGAGAAAACCCGAGAACTCGCTGTCCCACCATTGTTCGCGCAGATTCTTCAGCGTGGCAGATGTGAGCGCGTCGACGTAGCGAGCCATGATTCCTCTATCGGCGGCGGGGCGCCGGCCATGACCCCGAGCCGCGGCCGTTACGCTCGAGCTGTCCAG
>JAENWD010000408.1 GCA_016650245.1 Vicinamibacteria bacterium | reverse complement strand
CTCGCCCGTCCACGCGGAGTCGTGCATGCCGAGGATATGCAGGAGCGTGGACTTGCCGGCGCCCGACGGCCCCATGATCGAGGCGAACTCACCGGGTTTGAAATCGAGAGAGACGCGCCGCAGCACATACGTGCGCTGCACGCCCGCCGGATACGACTTCTCGATGTTCTTGAGGCTGATGATCGGGTTCATCTGAAGTGATTTCCGTCACGTACGCCAACCACAGAGACACGGAGACCACGGAGAACGCACGGAGTTCCTATTCTGGATCAAGAATCCGAAAAGTCTCGGTGCGTCCTCTGCGATCTCTGTGGCTCCGTGGTTGGCGTACGTTCTCGCGTGGACCTAGATCGCTTCGGCGACGTTTTCTTCGACGATCCGTCCGTCGAACAGGTGGATCGATCGGTCCGCGTGCCGGGCGTAGCGCGGGTCGTGCGTGACCATGCCAATGGTCGCGCCGCCCCGGTGCAGTTCCTGCAATAGCTGCATCACGGCTTCGCCGTTTTTCGAGTCCAGGTTACCGGTCGGCTCGTCGGCCAGCAGGATCGACGGGTTGCCGCCTACGGCGCGGGCGACGGCCACGCGCTGCTGCTGGCCGCCCGACAGCTGGCTCGGCAGGTGGCGCGCCCGATGCGCCATTCCGACTCTCTCGAGGGCCTCTTCGGCACGCTTTCTGCGCTCGGCCGGCTTCATGCCGCGGTAGGTGAGCGGCAGCTCGACGTTCTCAAACACCGTCAGGTCGCCAATCAGGTTGAAGCTCTGGAAGATGAACCCGATTTCGCGGTTGCGGGTCCGCGCGCGCTCGGCGGCCGTCAGGTTCGCCACCGAACGGCCGTTGAGCATGTAGACGCCGTCAGTCGGCGTGTCGAGCAGGCCCAGAATCGACAACAGCGTCGACTTGCCACAGCCCGACGGCCCGGCGATGGCCAGATACTCGCCGTTCTTGATCTCCAGGTGGATGCCGGCGAGCGCATGGGTCTCGACTTCGTCCGTATAGAAGACCTTGGTGACGCCTTCCAGCTTGATCAGCACATCAGACGGAGTGCTCATGGACTCTCCTCGCTTCCCGAAAGTTACCGCAGCCGGACGCGATCGCGCCCGTCCCAGGCCGACATGTCCGACAGAATCACGCAGTCGCGTTCGGCGAGGCCCGACAGGATCTCGACCGTGTTCACGGAGCTGCGGCCCAACTTCACCTGCACGCGCTCGGCTTGCTCCGGGGCCTCGCACGTCCCGGCGGTCACCTTGAACAAACTGATGGTGCCCTGTTCCTGTCCAAACGCCGGTCGCCCGACGTAGAGGACGTTTTCCAGCCGTTCCAGTTCCACCGTGCCGTCCACACTCAGGTCCGGGCGGGCGCCGCGAGGCAGGGGGCCGGTGAAGGCGACATCCACCGACACGGTGCCGTTCTGGGCCGCCGGGTCAATGCGAGCCACACGTCCTTCGACTTCGCCGTTGCGCGTATCGACCACCGCACGCTGGCCAATCTCGATGTCTTTGGCCTGGGTTTCCGGAATCCGCAGTTCGGCCTTGAGACGGCCCGGGACGGCCACGCGGGCCAGGTTGGTGCCCGACGCGACGCGCTGGCCGACCTGGACCGGCACGACCTGCAACACGCCTTCCAGCCCGGCACGCACCTTCAAGGCGTCGGCCTGGCTGCGGCGCAGATCGTAGAGCCCACGACGTTGCGCGACACGCGCCTGTTCGGCCGCCAACTGCGCGTCGGTCGAGCTAGACCGGATCCTGAGGCGTTCGGTCTCGATGCGATGGCGGTTGGCCAGTTCCTCGGCCTCCACCTGTGAAATCCGTGTCGTGACGGCCGACTGCAGGCCTTCCTTCGAGAGCTGCTCGTTGGCTTCAAACTGGATCTTGGCGCGGTGATACAGGCTCTGGATGTTGGCCGCCTGCGACTGCTGCTCGAGCAGCTCGTTGTTCAGACGGGCCTTCAAGCTTGCCAGGTCGGCCTCGGCCCCCCGCAACTGCAGCTCCGCGTCGCGCAGCTCCTGCAGCACGCGCTCGTCACGCAGCTCGAGGATGACGGTGTCGGCCGGGATGATGTTGGCGCTCGGCAGGGTGACGATGCGCTCGACCGTGGCTTCAGTGGCCGCGGTGACCCACCGGATGTCCTCGGGCACCAGCGTGCCCGGCCCGCGAACCTGCCGGAGCATCGAGCCCCGCTTGGCCGAGTCGCGCCAGGTCGTGGCGCGCTCCACGGTCGGCGCCGCCGGCTTCAATTGCGCCAGACCGACGGTGACCAGTACGCCGACCACCAGGGCGGCGACGCCAAAGATGATGCGCCGGAGCTTCTTCTGCCTCGCGATTGCCGGTGAACGCTGAATGTCCATGTCGCTTTGGGTATCAACCTAGAAAGACGTGCGAATCTGCACGGCGGTCAGCCGAGCCGCGGGAAACGCCGATGGCTGATAGACCACATTCTGTGCCACCCACAATCTTCGACGTAAGTGGCGCCGCAACTGTTGCTTAGAGGCGCCCGAGACCGTTGCAGACGGGTGTGGCTGTCCGGCGCGTGGGATCCGGACGTCCCAGAAGCGGACACTTACAGCCGCTCGAACCGAGCGGTGAAATGCCTGAGCGCCGCCGGGGCCGAGACGATGCGGTACCCGCGCAAGGTCTGGCGCTGTGCGGCCACGGCGATGACGACCTCGGCGACGTAGTCGATGTGCGACTGGGTGTAGACCCGGCGGGGCAGCGCCAGCCGCACCAGGTCCATGGCCGCCGGCGCCTCGGTGCCGTCGGGCCTGCGGCCGAACATCACGGTGCCGATCTCGACCGTCCGGACCCCGCCGGCTAGGTAGAGGGCATTCACCAGCGCGATGCCTGGGTACTCGAGCGACGGGATGTGGGCAAGCAGCGCACGGGCATCCAGGTAGATCGCATGCCCGCCAGCCGGCTGCAGGATCGGCACGCCGGCCGCGAGGAGTTTTTCGGCCAGGTACTCCGCAGATCGGATGCGGTACCGCAGGTAAGGCTCCTCGACGACCTCTTCGAGCCCGCGCGCAATCGCCTCGAGGTCATAGCCCGCCAGGCCGCCGTAGGTGGGGAAGCCTTCGGTCAGAATCAGCAGCGTGCGTGCCCTTGTCTGCCCACGCGTCGTCGTTGAGCGCGAGAAAGCCGCCGATGTTGGCCAGGCCGTCCTTCTTTGCCGACATCGTGCACCCATCGGCCAGGCCGAACATCGCCTGCGCGATCGCCTTCGGTGTCTGATCGGCCTGCCCGGCCTCGCGCTGCTTGATGAACCAGGCGTTTTCAGCGAACCGGCACGCATCGAGGAACAGCGGCTTGCCGAACCGGTCGCAGAGCGCGCGTACGCCCCGCAGATTCTCGAGCGACACGGGCTGCCCGCCGCCGGAGTTGTTGGTGACGGTCACCATCACCAGCGGCACCCGAACGCCGTCGGTCTCGAGCGTCCGCTCGAGGGCCGCCAGATCGACGTTGCCTTTGAAGGGATGTACCAGTGACGGCACGCGCCCTTCCGGGATCACCAGGTCGCGCGCCTCGGCGCCTTCCACCTCGATGTTGGCCCGCGTCGTGTCGAAGTGGTTGTTGTTGGGGACGACGTCTCCAACCGTCAGGACCGACTCGAACAGGATACGCTCGGCCGCCCGTCCCTGATGCGTCGGGATGACGTGTCGGAATCCGGTCAGGTCCTGCACGACGGACTGGAAGCGGTAAAACGACCGGCTGCCCGCGTACGACTCGTCGCCTTGCATCAGGGCGCCCCACTGCGTCGCCGACATCGCGCCGGTGCCAGAGTCGGTGAGCAGATCGATCAGGACGTCGTCGCTGCGCAACAGGAACACGTTGCCGCCGGCCTCCTCCAGCGCGCGGCGGCGCGTGGCCTCATCGGTGAAACGGAGGGCTTCGACCGACTTGATGCGGAACGGCTCGATGATGGTCTTGAAGCCCACTAGAGTTTGCCGAGCTCGCCGCGACGCAGCTTCCGGTACATGTCCAGACCTTCACGGACGATGCGAATGGCGTCGACCGGGCCCATGAAATCCTCGACGACGACCTGCTTGTGCTCGAGCGCCTTGTAGTCCTCGAAGAAGAGTCGGATTTCGCGCAGCAGGTGGGCGGGCAGCTGCGTGTGGTCCATGTAGTCGGAGACGGCGGGGTCCTTCACGCTCACGGCGATGATCTTGTCGTCCAGGCCCTTTTCGTCGCGCATCCGCATCACGCCGATGGCGCGTGCGTCCATCATGGTGAGGGGGTTGACCGGCTCCTGACCGAGCACCAGCGCGTCGAGCGGGTCGCCGTCCTCGCAAAAAGTCCGTGGGATGAAGCCGTAATTGGCGGGATAATGGACGGCGCCCCGTTTCCTTGTCCAGCTCGTACTTGTTCTTGCTGCCCATCGGCACTTCGATGACCACCGGAAATGCCTTCTCAATCAGGTGGTCGTCCACGTAGATGTCATGCCACGCGTGCATAGCGCCATTCTAGTCGTTCCGCCCTTCCTGCGATGGGCCCTGCTCGCCCCTTTGGTCGTCGGGGCACTGGCCGCTGGCGCCAACGAGGCTGAATGCGGGCCCAAAGGCCCGCCGCCACAACAGACGGCTGCACGAGAGACGGCCGCACGAGCGACCGCGTTGGTCGATCTGAGGGACGCCAGCCTGCAACTGGAGCGGCTCGCCGAACGCGTGGGGCCGTCGGTGGTTCAGGTGCTCACCTTGGGCTATTCCAGAGGGGACATGGCCGACGGCGAGCGGGGCGTCCTGGTCGCGCCGTCACGCGGCGCGGGCTCCGGGGTCATCGTCGATGCCAACGGCTACATCATCACCAATGCGCACGTCGTGCAGGGCGCCCATCGCATTCAGGTGGAGCTGCCCGTGCGCGATTCGGGGGTTCCCGGCCGATCGCTGGTACGGCCGCGGCCGCGCCTGGTGGGCGCGCAGCTGGTGGCGATCGACGAGGAGACCGACATCGCCGTCGTCAAGGTGGCCGAGCGTGATTTGCCGGCGCTGACGTTTGCCGATTCCGATGCCGTGCGCTCCGGGCAGATCGTGATGGCCTTTGGCAGCCCCCTGGGTCTGACCAGCTCGGTCACGCTCGGCGTCGTGAGCGCCGTCGCGCGCCAGCTCGAAACCGAAGATCCGATGGTCTACCTGCAGACCGACGCTCCCATCAATCCAGGCAACAGTGGTGGACCGCTGGTGAACCTGGAAGGGCAGATTGTCGGCATCAACACACTGATCCTGACGCAGTCGGGTGGCAATGAGGGGCTGGGGTTTGCGGCACCGAGCAACATCGTGCGCCGCGTCTTCGAGCAGATACGGCAGTTCGGGCGCGTCCGGCGCGGCGAGATCGGCGTGAGAGCGCAAACCATCACGCCGTTGCTCGCCGAGGGGCTTCAGCTTGGACGCGACACCGGCGTGGTGCTGAGCGACGTGTACCCGGAAGGTCCGGCCGCCGTGGCTGGGGCTCAGGTGGGCGACATCGTGCTTCGGCTCGACGGCAAGCCGATGGAGAACGGGCGTCAGCTTCAGGTCAACCTCTACAGCCGGGCGGTCGGCGATACCGTGCGCCTCGACCTCGAGCGGCGGGGGAGCGGTTTGACGCTGTCGGTGCCGGTCGTCGAACGCGAGGACGACCCCTATCGCTTCACCGCCCTGGCACGCCCCGAGGACCACCTGATTCCGCGGCTGGGCGTGCTGGGCCTGACGATGACGTCTGACCTGGCAGCGCTGCTTCCCGACCTGCGGGTGGCCTCGGGCGTCGTCGTGGCCGGAGCCAGCGGCCTGGGCGTGCCCGGCTCGGACGGGCAACTCGAGGTCGGCGACGTCATTCACGCCGTCAACGGGCGCGCCGTCGGGACGCTGCCCGACCTGCGCGCGGCCGTGGACGCACTCAGGATCGGCGATGCCGTCGTGCTGCAGGTGGAGCGTGACGCAGAGTTGGTGTACGTCACCCTGAGAATCGAGAAGTAGGGGCGCGCGGAGCGCGCTCCGGTGGCGTTGCCTGGTCGAGCCTCAGAGTCGCCGTGCGACCCGCGCGCCCATCTCGCGACAGCCCACCGGCGGGGTCGTGCCTGGCAAATCGGCAGTCCGGTCACCGCCTTTGAGTGTGGCTCCGATGGCCTGCTCGATGGCCGCCGCTTCGTCCGGCAGATTCAGACTATGGCTGAACAGCAGCGCCAGCGACGCGATCGTGCCCAGTGGGTTGGCCTTGTCCTGTCCGGCAATGTCCGGGGCCGATCCGTGCACCGGCTCGTAGAGGCCCGGTCCGGTCCCGAGACTGGCGGATGGCAGCAGGCCGATGGAGCCGGCGATCACCGCTGCCTCGTCCGAGAGGATGTCACCGAACAGGTTCTCCGTCAGGATCACGTCGAAGCGAGCGGGACGCGTCACCAGCGCCATGGCGCACGAGTCCACGTACATGTGATCGAGAGTCACATCGGGATAGCCCTTGGCGACCTCGGTGACCACCTCGCGCCACAACTGCGAGGTCTCGAGCACGTTGGCTTTGTCCACCGAGGTGACGTGCTTGCGCCTGCGGCGCGCCGACTCGAAGGCCACGTGCGCGATGCGTTCGACCTCTGGTGTGGTGTAGCGCATCGTGTTGAACGCTTCACCGCGCGCGCGGTCGATCTGGCGCGGCTCTCCGAAGTAGAGGCCGCCGGTGAGCTCGCGCACGATCAACAGATCCGATCCGCGCACGATCTCCGGCCGTAGGGGCGCGGCGTCTTCCAGGCCCGGCCAGATCCGGGTCGGGCGCAGGTTGGCGAACACACCGAGGCCCTTGCGCAGCGCGAGCAGACCGCCCTCGGGGCGCTCCTTCGACGGCAGGTGATCGAAGGCCGGATCGCCGACGGCTCCCATCAAGGTGGCCTGACTTGCCAGGCATCCCGCCAGCGTCTCCGGCGGAAGCGCCGGACGCCCAGCGCGCAGGGCGGCGCCACCCATCAAGTAGGACGGTCGTTCGACCGTGTGTCCAAACCGCGACGCGACCACATCGAGCACGTCACACGCGGCGGCCACCACCTCGGGGCCCACGCCGTCGCCGGGAATGAGGG
>JAENWD010000407.1 GCA_016650245.1 Vicinamibacteria bacterium | reverse complement strand
CGCCGGTGTAGCTCAGTTGGTTAGAGCACGCGGCTCATATCCGCGTTGTCCGGGGTTCAAGTCCCTGCACCGGCACCATTGTATGGACCCCGAAGGAGCCACCCTCCTTCGGGCTCACTTCCCGTCGCCCGTAGTCCGAGCCCCGAAGCCCGAGGCTTGAGGCCCGAGGCCTGAGGCCTGAGGCCGTCAGTTCCCCATGACCTCTCTTGCCGGCCAGATGCTGGCGACCATCAGACGCCGGGCGCTGTGTCTGGACGGCGCACGGGTCGTCGTCGCCGTGTCAGGTGGGTCCGATTCGGTCGCCCTGGCCCTTCTGCTGACCGAGTTGGCGGCCGGCGGCGTGGTTCACCTCGTCGGCCTGGCGCACCTGAACCACGGGTTGCGCGGCGCCGACTCGGATCGCGACGCCGAGTTCTGCGCGCGTCTCGCAGAAGACTGCGGGGTGTCGCTCGACGTCGAACACTGTGACGTCGCCGCCATCGCCGCGGGCCGTCGCCGCTCGCTGGAAGAGGCGGCGCGCGAGGCGCGCTACGCCTTTCTCGAACGCGTCCGCCAGAGGCGGCAGGCCGATGTGGTCGCCGTGGGACACACCCGCGACGATCAGGCAGAAACCGTGCTGCTGCGGCTGGTGCGCGGCGCCGGTTCGCGCGGTCTCACCGCGATTCATCCGCGGCGTCAGCAGGTCATCCGGCCGCTCATCGACCTGCGCCGCGCCGACCTGATGTCGTACCTCGAGTCGCACGGCCGCACCTGGATGGTCGACGACAGCAATCAGGATCGCAGGCGGCGGCGCAACCGCCTGCGGCACGATGTGCTGCCGGTCCTGGTGGCCTCGGAAGGCGACTCGGTGATCGACGTGCTCGCGCGCACGGCCGAGATTGCCGGCGCCGACGAGGCGCTGCTGGCGGCACTGGCGCGCGACGCGCGTGCCCGCGTCGTCTGCGATGTCGTCTGCGACGACGGCCCGGCGCTGCGGCTCAACCTTGCGGCGTTGGCTGAAGAGCCGCTGGCGCTGCAGCGCCGGGTGGTGCAGTGGGCGCTGGCGCAGGTGTCGGACCGCGCGCCGAGGTTTGCGCACGTCGATTCGACGCTGCGGTTTCTGGGACGAGGGCGGCCGGGCGTTCTGGCAGTGCCGGGCGGGCAGGTGGAACTTTCCGTCGGGCAGGGGGTCTTATCTACAAGGGCCCGCAAACGCGCCGGCCCACCGTCGTTTGGATCCTGGCAGTATCGCCTTGGCATCCCGGGGGAATTGGCGGTGCCCGAGGCGGGGATTCGGCTCCGGGCACTCCTGTCGCCTGTCGAGCTGGCCGGTCCGGCCGGCGAACGGGTGGCGGTTCTGGACCTGCCGGCGGTCGGCGACGATCTGGTGGTCCGCGCCTGGCAGCCGGGCGACCGGATGCGTCTACCGAGTGGTTCGGGCCGAAAGAAGATACAGGATCTGTTCGTCGACCGGAAGGTCCCGAGAGCCGACCGCCACCGGGTGCCGATTGTCACCTCGGCCGATGGGCGCATCGTCTGGGTGGCCGGGCACGCGGTGGCCGGGGGATTCGGCGTCACCGACGCCACAAAGTCCGTGGTAATCTTGAGTTTCGAGCCGTTGGGAGGCAATTAGTGAACTCGACCTTGAAGAGTCTGCTGTTCTGGATGGTGCTCGTCGTGGTGGGGGTCCTCGTCTGGAACTTCTCCACGCGATTCCAGCGAAGCGACCAGGCCATCAGTTTCAGCACCTTCATGACCCAGGTCGAGACCGGCCAGGTGTCCAGCGTCACGATCACCGGCAACGAAATCTCGGGGGTCCTGAAAACCAACGACTCGTTCCGCACCCACGCGCCGACCCAGTACGAAGGGCTTGCCAACAAGCTGATCGAACGCGGCGTCGTCGTCCTGGCCAAGGACCCGACGACCAGTCCGTGGGCGACCCTGCTGTACTCGTGGGCGCCAATCCTGCTGCTCATCGGCTTCTGGATCTTCTTCATGCGCCAGATGCAGAGCGGCGGCAACAAGGCCCTCTCGTTTGGCAAAAGCAAGGCGAAGCTGTCCAGCAGCTCGCAGAAGAAGGTGACGTTCAAGGACGTCGCCGGCGTGGACGAAGCGAAAGACGAGTTGCAGGAGATCATCGAGTTCCTGCGCGAGCCGCAGAAGTTCCAGAAGCT
>JAENWD010000406.1 GCA_016650245.1 Vicinamibacteria bacterium | reverse complement strand
TGCCGACGAAACCGAAACGATTTACGACGCCCACCATTTCGAACGCGCCGCTTGCGACTTGGTGCGCACCTTTCGTGCGTCCGGCGACGAGTTGCTCGTCGATCGACTCGCCCGGTGCCGGGCCTGTGGACTGCAGTATGTAAGTCCGCGCCCGGCGGCGACGGCTATTGTCGAAGCGTACTCGGAGGGCGATGATCACGCCTATGTGTCGCAGGTCAGCGCGAGGGAACGGACATTCGCCGATGCGGTCGGTCACATCGAGAGGTTGCTGCCGGGCCGCGGGCGTGTCCTGGACGTCGGCACGGCGGCTGGCGCGTTCCTGGCGGCGGCGCGCAGCCGAGACTGGCAGGTTGAAGGATGCGAGCCCAACCGTTGGTTGGCACGGTGGGGCTCCCGGCATTACGGGATACCGATTCGTACCGGCGAGCTTTTCGACCATAAGTTCACGCCGCAGTCGTTCGACGTCGTGACCTTGTGGGACGTCATTGAGCACACCCCCGATCCCGCGCGCGTACTCCAAACCGCTCGAGAGCTGATCAAGCCGGGCGGACTTGTGGTCGTCAACTACCCCGACATCGGAAGCTGGATCGCCAGGGCACTCGGACGTCGATGGCCGTTTCTGTCATCAGTCCACCTGTACTACTTCACGCGCGAGACGATGAAGCGCCTGCTCGAACGCCACGGGTTCGAGGTGATTGAAATGCGAGCGCACTTCCAGCGGCTGGAAGTCAACTACCTGCTGTCGAGAGGAGCGGGAATCAGCCGGAGGTTGTCGCGCGCCTCACGCGCCGTCGCGCGGCTGCTTGGTCTGTGCAATCGTGAGGTTCCCTATTGGATCGGGCAGACCTTCGTGGCGGCGCGCCGGCGGGTTGTGTGGCCTGATCTCTGGCTGATTTGCACAAGCGGCTGGCAGCTCACATCTTGAACGATCCGCGGCTTGGCGGTGAATAGCTCCAGGGTCAGCGGACCGCGTAGACCGTCACCTCTGCGTTGCTGTAGACCGCGCGAAAGAATTCCGACGCGCCGGCAAGCCGTTCTACCCCTGCTGGATAGGCCTGGCGGTCGTCGCGGTCCACCCAGAGATAATCGATGCGCAAGCGGCGTGCCTCACTGTGCGCAGCCGTCATGTCCGGTGTCGTGAAGATCGACTGCACGCGCCGGGATCGCGCTTCGTACTCCGGTTCGGGCAGCAGCGAGATCGGCAGACCTGCGGACGTGCGCCGGCGGGCGAACGTTGGGATGAAGCTCCAGTGGCCCCGGCCGCGGACCATCGGTTCGGCCTGCACCACCGCGCGCGGGCGCGTGTTGTCGCGCACCCACGCGAGCGCCTGCTGCTGCGCGGGGCTCACGCTCAGCGTCCAGGGAAAACCGGGACCCATGCGGTGATTCCTGATGTCACCGGCGTTGAACGTGTCGGCAATTACGGTCGGCGATCCGATAACGACAATCGCGAGCGCGA
This sequence comes from Vicinamibacteria bacterium, assembly GCA_016650245.1. Taxonomy (GTDB): domain Bacteria; phylum Acidobacteriota; class Vicinamibacteria; order Vicinamibacterales; family JAENWD01; genus JAENWD01. The sequence continues at coordinate 2,847 of JAENWD010000406.1, read as the reverse complement.
GCACAGTCGCCAGTGGACGGAGCCGGCTCGCACGCAGCCCGTCGAATATTCTCGCGAGCGGCAGGGTTAGCATCGCGAGCATGATCTGCCCCGCACGGAATCCCACCCACGACCGCTCCGAGAGCACCACGCAGTAGAACAGGAACAGCCCGAAGAGAAGACCGATGAGCGCCACCCGCGCGGCCTGCGCTGGCAGTCGGCGGTTCGGAAGGAAACCGGCGAGCGCGGGCACCAGCACGGGCCCCAGCCCCAGCAGCAGTGTCGCCACCGGCGCATTCCGCGCGAAGCCGACCCAGCCGAACGTCAGAGCCGTGCCGGCGCCTTCACCCATCCTGTTCACGATCCCCCACGCGATGGCCAGCATGGGCGGTATGGCGGCGGGCCAGTGCGCAACGACGGCTCTCATCGACCCTCGTGACAGCATCGCGTCAGCGAGCACGGCCATGCCATAGATCGCCGAAAACGCCGCCCCAAGGAAGGGGTTCAGTGTAGTGGCCAGCCCGAGCAGAACGCCTGATACAACCACCGCTCCGGTCGTGGCGCGCGATCCCGCCCCTGCGACGGTGAGTAGCCCGAGCAAGCCCAGCGCGCACGAGAGGCCGTGCTGGGGCGTGTAGAACATCGTGCGATGCACGCCATCGATTCGCAGGCCGTTGTACCACCACGAGGTGATCGCATCGACGTTGACGTCCCGAAGAGCCGATAGCGGGCGTCCGCGCGCAAGAAGGTCCACGATCATCGCGAACCCCTCGGCGCTCGAGGCCAGCGCCACAAGCGCCACGGCCAACGCGGTGGCAACGGCAGTGCTCCCAGCGGTCCAGGCGAACAGAAAGATCGACGCGATGAGCAGCATCGCCGTGCATTCCGCGTTGACCTTGAGCGCCGCCTCCACGTCGTCGAGACCACGGGGGCCAGATGCCGTCACCGCCGCAGGCACGAGGAAGTACGTCCAGTAGTAGTGAAGATCGCGATCCGCCATGTAGGGATTGCGAGGCGGCATCGCGAAGCGCCCAAGCTCCGCGGTCAACGCGACGTGCCAGACGAAGTCGGCCGTGAAGTACGCGCGGTAGTACGTGCGGCCGTCGGTATCCGCGGCGCCGAGATTTCGATACGGTGCGGCCATGAGGCCGGGGACCAACAGCAGCACCACGCACAGGGCGGCGGTGTCGGGTGGCGTCCACGGTCGCAACCGCACGAGTGGGGTGCGGACCTGGCGGGCAACGATGGCAATGACGGCACATTCCACGAGCCAGGCGATGGCGAACGCTTCCCAAGAAGCCATCCCAGCTGCCACCACGGCCCATACGGTCAGACAGGTCAGCGTGTACCCACCCGCTGCGCCTGCCACCCACCCGGCCGCATGTCGTCCAAACACACGCACCCCGAGCGATACGCCGGGGGCGGCAGCGGCGAGCCAGAACGGCAGGTAAATCAGGCCATCCACCGAAGCTGTCCAGGCGACCAACAACAGCCATGTCAGCGCGAAGCCGCCAAGCGCGATCTGGCTCATGTGGCCTCGGGTGCAGGAACAAGCGCGACGTAGAGGAGAGTGCCGCGGCGATGCCTGCACACGAAATCATAGTCCACGACACTCGCACGTGGGCGCTCGGCTGACATGTGATAAAACGTGCGACATGACACGTATCCTCGTTACCGCACTGCTGGCTCTCGTCTCTGTGGCTCCCGCGGCGCAAACCGACGGGTGGGTCTCGCTCTTCGACGGCAAGACACTGGACGGCTGGAAGGCCAGCGAGAACCCGTCAACCTTCAGCGTCGCCGACGGCGCCATTGTCGTGGCCGGGCCGCGCTCGCACCTCTACTACGTCGGCGCCGTCAACAATCACGTCTTCACGAACTTCGAGTGGAAGGCCGACGTGATGACGACGCCGGGTTCCAACTCGGGGATGTACTTCCACACCGAGTTCCAGGAAGGCGGGTGGCCGAGCAAGGGCTACGAAGTGCAGGTGAACAACTCGCACACCGATTGGCGCCGCACCGGCGGGCTCTATGCGATCGTGGACGTCAAAGAGCCGCCCGCCAAAGACGATACCTGGTTCACCCAGCACATCACGGTCATCGGCAAGCACGTGGTCATCAAAGTGGACGGCAACGTGACCTCCGAGTACACCGAACCCGCCAACGTCGAGCGGCCGGCCGACATGGCCGGGCGCAAGCTGGGCTCGGGCACTTTCGCGCTCCAGGGGCACGACCCCAAGAGCAAGGTGTTCTTCAAGAACATCATGGTGAAGGCGCTCCCATGAAACGTCGAGAGTTTCTCAGGACTTCAGCAGCAGCAGCCGCCGCCGGCGTCGCGACATTTGGGCCGGACTGGGCCCGGGCGTTTGCCTTCGGCCGCTCGCCGTACCTCGAGCAGTTCGCCGACATGAGGAAGCGCGTCGGCTTGATCGGCTCTGGCTGGTACGGCAAGAGCGACCTGCTGCGGCTGGTGCAGGTCGCGCCGGTCGAGGTCGTCTCGCTGTGCGACGTCGACGGCGCGATGGTGTCCGAGGCCGCAGACCTTGTGGCGACGCGGCAGGTCTCGAAGAAGCGTCCGCGGACCTACAAGGACTACCGCGAGATGCTGAAGGAGAAGGACCTCGACATCGTCCTCATCGCCACGCCCGATCACTGGCATGCCCTGCCGATGATCGAGGCCGTTGCGTCCGGCGCGGACCTCTACCTGCAGAAACCGATCAGCATCGACGTCACCGAAGGCCAGGCGATGCTTGCCGCGGCGCGAAAGCACGGGCGCGTCGTGCAGGTGGGCACCCAGCGACGCAGCACGCCGCATCTGGCGACGGCGCGCGATAGGTTCATCCGCGAGGGCCGCCTCGGCACGATCGCCTA
>JAENWD010000405.1 GCA_016650245.1 Vicinamibacteria bacterium | reverse complement strand
CGACCAGCAGCACCAGGCAGAACACGGCGGCCAGCGCGCCGCCAAGCTTCACTTGCCTGAAGGTCGCCGCGTCGGCGGCACCCACGCCCGGGTCAAACACCAGCAGGTACGAGGTGAACAGCATCACGACCGTGATCGTGTCGAGCAGCCGTTCGACGATCACCGTGGCGAACGTCGCTGTGGCGCTGAGCCCTTCCTTGCGCGCCAGCAGGTACGGTCGCAGAAACTCTCCGGCGCGCGCCGGCAGCAGGGCCGTCGCGGCAAACCCGATGATCGTGGTCTTGAGTGCCACCGACAGGCGGACTCGGCCGATCGGCGCCAGCAGGTATTGCCAACGGAGCGCGCGCAAAACGTAGGTCAACCCGGTGACGGCCAGGGCCAGGACGACCAGATCCAGACGGGCCCGGGCAATCTCGGCGCCGACGTCCCGCATGTCGGTGTTTCGCAGGAACAGCGCGAGCAGCCCGCCGGCCACGAGCAGCACGATGACCGTCCGCAGGTGTTGGCGCATGCAAGTCGGGCTAACTATAACCCACCGCCTCGCGGCTTCTGCTACCATGCCGGGTTTGGCTGAGGAGCCCGTCATGCCGTCCGCCCTGCCTGTCATCCAGACCGAGCTGCCCACGCTGCCGCGCTTCCGCACCGGCAAGGTGCGCGATGTCTACGACCTGGGCGACACGCTGTTGCTGGTGGCCACCGATCGCATCTCGGCGTTCGACTACGTGCTGGGGTCGGGCATCCCGGACAAGGGCAAAGTGCTCACGCAGCTATCGGCCTTCTGGTTCGACACGCTGGCCGACGTGGTCCCGAACCACTTCCTGACGCTCGACGTCGCGCGCTTCCCCGAGGCAGCCCAGCCCTTCGCAGAGATGCTGCGAGGCCGCACGATGCTCACGACCAAGACGCGCCCCATCGACATCGAGTGCGTCGCGCGCGGCTACCTGGCGGGATCAGGCTGGAAAGAGTATCGCGAGCGCGGCACGGTGTGCGGCATCACACTGCCGGCGGGCCTTCGCGAATCGGACCGGTTACCGGCGCCGATCTTCACGCCGGCCACCAAGGCCGCCAGCGGGCACGACATCAACATCGACGAAGCTGAAGCCACGCGCCTGCTGGGCGACCCAGCGTTGTTCGCCCGCCTCCGCACGCTCACCCTCGAGTTATATGGGCGCGCGTGGGCCCATGCCGAGTCGCGCGGGATCATCCTGGCGGACACCAAGTTCGAATTCGGCTTCCACGGCGACACGTTGCTGCTCATCGACGAGGCGCTCACGCCGGATTCCTCGCGGTTCTGGCCGGCCGACCAATACGCGCCCGGCGGCCCCCAACCGAGCTTCGACAAGCAGTTCGTGCGGGACTACCTCGAGTCGATTCGCTGGAACAAGCAGCCGCCCGTGCCCTCGTTGCCCGACGACGTGGTGGCCCGGACCCGAGAGAAGTATCTGGACGCGTTTGGCCGGCTTACCGGCCGCCAACTGCTCTAGGACCTCCCGTGCGAGAACTGCTCCTGCGCCTGATCGATCAGATGGTGGACGGCGGCATTCGCTTCGAAGACGGCCGACGCGAGTTCGAGCGCCGCTTCATCGAGCGGGCGCTGGCCGACGCCGAGGGCCACCTCTCTGACACCGCCGCCACGCTGGGCATCCACCGGAACACGCTGGCCCGAAAAATGGCTGAGCTTCGGATAAAACGGCCCAGATAGTGCCGCCCCCCACGGGGTTGACAGCGCCCTGCCCGGCCCCTTAGAATTAGCAGTCGACCGCGCCGAGTGCTAGCAGCCGACGAGGTTGGGTGCTCGCCACCGGCCGGACGACACAACCGCCCTCACTACGGGACGTCACCGACCACCACGATTCTTCATTTCACCCACGTTCAGACGCAGGTACGAGACGGAGTGCACACAATGACCACAACGAAGGTCGCAGTAAAGGTCCGGCCGCTTCACGACCGCATCATCGTTCTACGCATCGACGAAGGCGAACAGAAGGTTGGCGGCATCATCATTCCCGACACGGCAAAGGAAAAGCCGCAGCAGGGCAAAGTGATCGCTGTCGGCGCCGGTAAGCAGAACGATGAAGGCAAGCGCATCGCCCTCGATGTCAAGGCAGGCGACACGATTCTGTTCGGCAAGTACTCGGGCCAGGAGATCAAGATCGACGGCGACGAGCACCTGATCATGCGTGAGGACGAGGTCCTTGCCATTCTCGACAAGTAGCGCGGACCCTCAGGCCCGCCCGGGACGCTGTGATGTAGTGCGGGCCAGGCCCGCCCAGACGCTGTGATGTAGTGCGGGCCGTCAGGCCCGCGATTCAGGAGCTAGACAATGGCAAAGCAGATTATTTACGGCGAGCAGTCACGCCAGGCGATCCTTCGCGGCGTCAACCTGCTGGCCGACGCCGTCAAGGTCACGCTCGGCCCCAAGGGCCGCAACGTCGTCCTCGACAAGAAATTCGGTTCGCCCACGATCACCAAGGACGGCGTCACCGTCGCCAAGGAGATCGAGCTGAAGGACCCGCTCGAGAACATGGGCGCGCAGATGGTGCGCGAGGTGGCGAGCAAGACATCGGACATCGCTGGCGACGGCACCACCACCGCCACTGTCCTCGCCCAGGCCATCTTCCGTGAAGGCGCCAGAAACGTCACCGCCGGCGCCAACCCGATGGAGGTCAAGAAAGGCATCGAGGCGGCCGTGGCCGTCATCACCGCCGAGCTGAAGAAGATGTCCAAGCCGGTCAGCGGCAACATGGTCGCGCAGGTCGGCACGATCTCGGCCAACAACGACGAGACGATCGGCAAGATCATCGCCGATGCGATGGACAAGGTCGGCAAAGACGGCGTCATCACGGTCGAAGAGGCCAAGACGCTCGAGACCGGCCTCGACGTGGTCGAGGGCATGCAGTTCGACCGCGGCTACCTCTCGCCGTACTTCGTCACCGACCCGGAGCGGATGGAGGTCGTGCTCGAGAACCCGGTCGTCCTGATCCACGAGAAGAAGATCAGCTCGATGAAGGACCTGCTGCCGGTCCTGGAGCAGGTCGCGCGCCTCAGCCGCCCGCTGCTCATCATCGCGGAAGATGTCGAGGGTGAGGCACTGGCGACGCTGGTGGTCAACAAGCTGCGTGGCACGCTGCAGGCCGCGGCCGTCAAGGCTCCCGGCTTCGGTGACCGCCGCAAGGCGATGCTCGAAGACATCGCGACTCTCACGGGCGGCCAGATCATCTCCGAGGAGCTCGGGCTCAAGCTCGAGAACGTCACGATCTCCGACCTCGGTCGCGCCAAGCGCGTCACCCTCGACAAGGACAACACGACGGTTGTCGATGGCGCGGGCGACAAGGAGAAGATCAAGGG
>JAENWD010000404.1 GCA_016650245.1 Vicinamibacteria bacterium | reverse complement strand
CCCTGGAACGCATCGGCACTGGCGACGCCCGCCTGGGCGCCTTTCTCACGGTGGCCGCCGACGCCGCCCGCAGCCGAGCGGCCGCACTCGATCGACTGCCCGGCGGCGCGCGGGGTCCGCTTCACGGTGTGCCGGTCGCGCTCAAAGACAACCTGTGCACGCGCAGGCTGACCACGACCGCCGCGTCGAAGATCCTTGCCGGCTATGTGCCCCCGTACGACGCCACGGTCGTCGCGCGGCTCGAACAGGCCGGCGCGGTCATCGTGGGCAAGGCCAATTGCGACGAGTTCGCGATGGGTTCGTCGACGGAGAACTCGGCCTTCGGTCCCACACGCAATCCGTGGGATGTGTCGCGGACGCCGGGTGGATCCAGCGGCGGATCGGCCGTGGCGGTGGCCTCGGGAATGGTGCCGGTCTCGCTCGGGTCCGACACAGGCGGGTCGATTCGACAGCCGGCCGCGCTGTGTGGCGTCGTGGGCCTCAAACCCACCTACGGGCGCGTATCGCGATACGGGCTGATTGCGTTTGCCTCGTCGCTGGATCAGATCGGGCCGTTGGCACGCACCGTCGCCGATGCCGCCCAGATGCTGACGGTGATCGCAGGCGCCGACGAGCACGACGCCACGGCGTCGCGTGAGCCGGTGGGCGACTACGTGGGCGCGTTGACAGGAGCGGTCGCGGGCCTGCGTGTCGGCGTGCCGCGCGCGCTGGTCGGCGGGGGGGTGGATCCAGAGGTCGTGGCTGCTGTCGAGCGGGCCCTTCACGTCCTGACCTCGCGCGGCGCTCGACTGGTCGATGTGGACCTGCCGCACGCGCGGTATGCCATCCCGGTGTACTACCTGGTGGCGACGGCCGAGGCCAGCTCGAATCTGGCCCGGTTCGACGGCGTGCGCTACGGCTATCGGACGCCGGAGGCGCGGACGCTGAAGACGATGTACCTGAGGACCCGCGACGAGGGGTTTGGCGCGGAAGTGAAGCGTCGCATCATGCTCGGCACCTACGTGCTGAGTGCGGGCTACTACGACGCGTTCTACTTGAAGGCGCAGCAGGTGCGGACACTGATCCGGCGCGACTACCACGCCGCGTTTGCGACCTGCGACGTCGTCGCCATGCCGACGACGCCCCGGCCGGCGTTTCGCCTGGGCGAGAAGGTCAACGACCCCCTGCAGATGTATCTGGAAGACATCTTCACGGTCAGCGCGAACCTGTCGGGGCTGCCGGCGATCAGCGTGCCGTGCGGGTTTTCGTCCACACGCCTGCCCATCGGCTTGCAGTTGACCGGGCGGGCGTTTGACGAGGCGACGCTGCTACGCGCGGCGGACGCCTACGAGCGGGATACGGACTGGCACAAACAGAAATGCTAAATGCAAAGTGCTAAGTGCAAAGTGCTAAGTGCAAAATGCGGGGAGCGCCTCCGCCGCTTTGCATTTCGCATTTTGCATTTCGCACTTCCTACGCCACCGCCGGTCTGAAGCTCCGAAACACCGCCCACACCAGCAGGCCGACAATCAGCAGCGGCAGCAGCGGCGCGACGATGGCAGCAATGGCGGCCATCGCGGCAACAACGGCCAGCACCAGCCCGACCAGCAAGAGCAGCGGCACCATCACCACGCCCACGGCCAGCTTGAGCACGGTCTTGGCGATCCAGAACGGGAAGAACAGAACCGCGAAGGCGATGCGGAACGGCAGGGTGATGACGAAAAACAGCGCCTTGACCAGCAGCACGCCCAGCATCACGACCGCGCCCGTCACCAGGCCCGTCATGACCAGCGCACCAAGTCCGAGCAGCGTGAGCACGGCGGCGACCCCAACTTACACGACGGGCACCCGCAGGAGCGTGGCGTCGATACACCACGGCAGCGGGGAACGGCCCGTCGGCGAGTACTAGCCTTTTACGAAAGGGGGGAAACAGAAGTTTCAGGGACTACTCGACCGGTTTGACCTTGAACGCGGGCAGGTCGTAGCCGACAAAGCCCCGGCGCACTTCTTCCATGGCGATGCGCTCGGCCTTGATCGGGTGGTGCGTGTCACGGCCCAACCGCGCCACCGCGCCCCGGCGCAACTGCTTGGCTCGCAGGGCCGCCACGTCCACGAACAGGAACCGGCTGCGGGGCGGCTCGGCAATCACCGGGCCCGCGGTCCCCGCGTCGGCCACATCATTGTCGAGGTCGTCGTTGAAATCGTCTGTAGCCATGACCGTAAAGGATACCACAGGGGCCACTGGACTTCGGGCTACCGACTTCGGACTGCTGGAATTACCCCGATCTTCCCGCAGTCCGTAGCCCGGAGTCTGGAGCCCGTCAATTCACCGTCACCTGAATCTGCCGGGGCCTGGCGTCCTCGCGCACGGGCAGGGTCACGCTCAGCACGCCGTTCTTGTACTCCGCCCCGATCTTGCCAGCGTCCACCGTCGGCGGCAGGGTGAAGGTGCGGCTGAAGGACCCGAACGTGCGCTCGATGCGATGGTACTGGTCCTCCCTGACGGTTGTGCCCCGGTGTTTCTGGCCGCTGATCGTCAGAGTGTCGTTCTCCACCCGCAGGTCGATGTCCTCGCGGACGACGTCGGGCAGTTCGACTTTCAGGACGAGGGCGTGGTTGTCCGTCTGGTAGATGTCCACCGAAGGAACCCACGAGCCACGCGCCGTCAGGTCGTCGTCGTACCGGCGGCTCACGTCGCCAAACGCGCGGTTCACGCGCTCGTGGAGCGCCGACATCTCACGGAACGGATCGAAGCGAACGATGTTCATGTGGCTCCTTCGCAGTCAGTTGCTATTTCGTTTCCGCAAACTCCGCGTCGACGACTTCGCCTTCGGCGGGCTTGGCCTCGGAGCTGCCGGGCCCCTGGCCGGACTGGGCTCCGCTGGCCTGCGCCTTGTAGAGCGCCTCGGCCATGGCGTGGCTCGCCTTCTGCAACTCGTCGCTCGCACGGGTGATGGCCGCGGCGTCGTCGCTGGTGACGGCCTCGCGCACCTTCGCGATCGCCGCCTCGATCGTCGAGATCTCGCCGACGGGCACCTTCTCGCGGTTCTCGTTCAGCGTCTTCTCGACGGACCAGGCCAGCGAGTCGGCCTGGTTGCGCGCGTCGATCACCTCGCGCTTGACCTTGTCGTCGGCCGCGTGGGCCTCGGCATCACGGACCATCGTGTCCACGTCCTGTTTGGACAACCCCGAGGACCCGGTGATCGTGATCTTCTGCTCCTTGCCGGTGGCCTTGTCGGTCGCCGTCACGTTGACGATGCCGTTGGCGTCGATGTCGAAGGCGACCTCGATCTGCGGCACACCCCGCGGCGCTGGCGGCAGGCCCACCAGGTGGAACTTGCCGAGCGTCCGGTTGTCGCGCGCCAGCGGCCGCTCGCCCTGGACCACGTGCACTTCCACGTTGGTCTGGCTGTCGGCTGCCGTCGAGAACGTCTCGCTCTT